>NZ_JAHNZW010000005.1:0-351711 GCF_026931025.1 Sporosarcina sp. G11-34
TAGCCTTATATGAAGTTCGTGTTCCTCAGACCGGAGGTTTGCCGCTCGCTTCCTTCAGATTCCATGTCGCCATGGGCACCCTTGCGTTAAGCTAACTGTTACTTCTACCTTCACAGTTCGGGACTTACACCCTATAGATTACGCCCATGCTGGGCGCACACAAAAAAACACACAGAATTTCTTTCCGTGTGTTCTTTTCAGTTTTTCTAAAGATATTATTAAGGTCATAGTCATAGAGTTTCTGAAGTACTACAGGAGTGTTTACAAAACCACCAAAAAACTAGCAGCAACTTTACTAACCATTTGCGAGAGGCTTTACTAAAGTGTGGAAAGTTTTAAACCTATCTTTCCCTAAAGTGCGGAAAGTTTTAAACCTATCTTTCCCTAAAGTGCGGAAAGTTTTAAACCTATCTTTCCCTAAAGTGCGGAAGCGAATTTAAGAGGACTTTTCATGTTCAAATATCGTCACTTTCTATTATGAGGTTGTCGGTCATGCAAATATTATTATTTAATGTTATTAATATAGTCTCTAAATCCAGTCCTAATCTAACTGAAGAACAGACTGCCCTTTATAGTCACATCAGTGATTTACTTTTGATACACTATTCAATTCTACTGCTGTGATAAAACTCTTCATTTCATAGATGAGATAATTCAAATCAAACTTTTCATCATCGAAATGTTTGTTCATATCATTAATGAACTCTTCAAGCTCTTCATCAGATAACGTCTGAACATCCACAAACTTCGCTGAAAAAACACTCAATATCTTACTTAGATGGATTGCTGATTGCCTGTCAAATCGACTCATTTCTCTCATCTCCCAGTAGAATTATATCATTACTATATCATAAATAGTATAAAAGTCATAGCGCAAAATGATAACTTTTTACACAATTCTAAAGTGACACTTTTCAATTACCCAAAGTCCCACTACAATCATAACTAGTAGTTTAAAAGAACAAAAAACTAACCCATTCACGAATCAGTCTAGTTCTGCCGTCTTCATAAACACAATCCGCCGATTTTCAATCCACAAGCAATACCATCATCGTCTACATCTTTCGTAACATGCCTTGCTACTTTTTTTACTGCCTCAGGTGTATTATCCTTTGTGATATCATGTCCGATATATTCTGGTTAACTCCTAAGTCTTGGAGTGGATAAATAACTTCAAAATAATACAAGATAAATAAAATATACATCTATTTCCCACAAAATTTCTCTTCATTTTTATGACGTTTCCCCTTATAATAATATCAGTACAAGAATATCACGATGGTGAAAGTGCTAATTAGATTACTGACCTAAGTTATGATTAAGCCCGTCTATTCCCTCCCCTTTTTAATTAGGAATGGCACTATCTAATTTCTTAAAGCTTTTAAAAATACGAACCATAAAAAGGAGTCCTGTGATGAACAATATTGTTTTGGTAAATGACATTGTTACATTGAGAACAATGCAACTTACAGATATCGATGCTATTTATGAAGCCGGAAATTTTAGTGAGATTTGGACGCACCTAATTGTTACGATTCAAAGTCGTGAAGATGCCGCAAGATTTGTTGAACAATCTTTGCTTAATAAAGATTTAGGCAAGGAACATCCATTTGTCATTATTGACAATACAACAAACCGCATTATTGGTGGAACGAAACTCATGAATCTAGACCACTATCATAAACGTATCGAAATTGGCTTTTCATGGATTTCTCCTGCCTATTGGCGAAGTCCCATCAATTCGAATTGCAAGTATTTATTAATGCAATATTGTTTCGAAGAACTCGATCTTAACCGCATTCAAATCCAAGCGGATGTAAGAAACGAACGCTCAAGAAATGCAATTGCACGGATTGGTGCTACGCAAGAAGGTATTCTACGTGATCATATGGTACGAAAAGACGGCACGCCTCGGGACACTGTAATATTTAGTGTTATTCGTCCAGAGTGGCCAATGGTTAAAATGCACATCAAACAATTAATGAACCAAATGCAAGCAGTCAAACAGACGAATTAATACCCTTAAAGGATTCTGTGAATTTATAACAGGATCTTTTTTCGTATTCAACTTTAGTTCCAAAGTATATAAACCTCCGCGGTTATTCGGTTCTAAACTGAAGTTGAGGTTAATGGATATTTAATTGGACAAATATAGAAGAAAGAGCCGAGATGGATTTAGGTATTAAGTTTAAAGTTGTAAGCGGAACATCCAGTGACAGTAGAGACTCCCCCTCTCTATGGTTAGTTGGAATTCAAAAAGCAACACCCCTGAACTTTTAACAAAGTTCAAGGATGTTGCTTTTATGCCTAGCATTTTTTACTTCTTCAAGCGATTTGTAACAGCCTGCACTACTTCTTCTGCAGTCCCCATCTGAAGAGCTTCTGCTGCTAGCTCTACCATATCACTTTTATTCAGTTGACGAATTTGTGCGCGAGCTTTTAATATTGATGTCGCACTCATTGAGAACTCATCAAGACCTAAACCAAGCAACAACGGTACTGCGATTTCATCTCCAGCCATTTCCCCACACATTCCAGCCCATTTTCCTTCTTTATGAGCAGCATCTATTACCATCTTAACAAGACGTAATATTGCTGGGTTACATGGTTGGTACAAATATGAAACACGCTCGTTCATACGATCTGCAGCCATTGTATATTGGATCAAATCATTTGTGCCGATACTGAAGAAATCAACTTCTTTTGCAAATTGATCTGCCAGTATTGCAGTAGATGGAATTTCCACCATGATGCCTACTTCAATGTCTTCGGAAATAACCACGCCATTGGCGAGTAACATTTGTTTTTCTTCTTCCAAAATAGCTTTTGCTTCTCTGAACTCTTCAAGCGTAGCAATCATCGGGAACATAATTTTCAAGTTTCCAAAAGAACTTGCTCTTAATAGAGCTCTTAATTGCGTACGGAAAATGTCCTGTTCTTCTAAACATAAGCGAATTGCACGGAAACCTAAGAATGGATTCATTTCAGTTGGAAGATTTAAATAAGGAAGTTCTTTATCGCCACCAACGTCAAGTGTTCTTACAACGACTGGCTTACCTTCCATTCCTTCAAGGACCTTTTTATAGGCCACGAACTGCTCTTCTTCAGTTGGAAGTTGGTCTCTGCCCATATATAAAAATTCTGTACGGTATAAACCAATTCCTTCTCCGCCGTTATTGATAACCCCTTCTAAGTCTTCTGGAGTACCTATATTCGCGGCTAACTCAACTTGATGCCCGTCAGCACTAATCGTATCCTCATTCACTAGCTTAGCCCATTCTGCTTTTTGTTCCTCAAACTTCTGCTGTTCTGCTTCGTATTGAGAAATTACTTCAGCAGTAGGATTAATATGTATTTTTCCACTTAATCCATCAACAATGACGATATCGCCATCTTGAATAAGCGTTGTTGAGTCTTTTGTTCCAACAACAGCCGGAATTTCCAACGATCTGGCCATAATTGCGGAGTGGGATGTTCTTCCACCAATGTCTGTAGTGAAACCTTTTACAAATTTACGGTTCAGCTGAGCCGTATCGGACGGTGTTAAATCTTCCGCAATAATGATTACCTCTTCGGAAATCGTACTAGGGGTCACGATTTTAACACCTAATAAGTGAGATAGCACTCGCTTTGTTACATCACGAATATCTGCCGCTCGTTCCTGCATGTATTCATTATCCATTTGCTCAAACATTGTAATAAACATATCTGTCGTTTCTTTAAGTGCATGTTCAGCGTTAACTTTCTCAGTTTTAATTTTATCTTCGATTGGAGCAATTAACTCCGGATCGTTCAAAACTAAAACATGCGCGTTGAAGATTGCAGCTTCATCGGCACCTAGTTCCTTATCGGCAATCTTTCGAATTGCCTCCAATTCACCCTTAGCAATAGTTAAAGCAGATTGAAAGCGTTCAACTTCTTTCTGAACGTCTTCAATCGTCTTTTCCGTGAATGTTAAATCTGGCTCAACTAAACAATATGCTTTGGCAATCGCAATTCCGCTCGATGCGGCAATTCCCTCTAATAAGCGCATTATTTAGCCAAACCTTCTTCTTTTAATGTTTTTTCAAGTTCATTTAGCGCTTCTTGTTCGTCCGTTCCTTCAGCAGTAATTGTGAACTCTGCACCTAGAGCGATACCTAATGACATAACACCTAAAATCGATTTCAAGTTAACATTTTTTTCGTTGTGAACCAATTTTACGTCTGATGTAAACTTGTTAGCTACACTTACTAGCGTTGCTGCTGGACGTGCATGAATCCCCGCTTCGTCTATTATTGTAAATTGTTTTTCAACCATATTAATCAAACTCCTTCTATTTTATTGTTTTAGTTTTTGTTATATTTGTCTACAGATAGACCATTTCCAGTGCTATGTTGGTGCATCGAGTCTTTTATATTCTAACACAAATCTCCTCATAACACGCATTCGCAGATTAACCTTATTTAGGATAGAATATAATTCTCACGACTAATTAATTATAGCATGTCCATTTCAAATGTTGAACAATTTCCAACCGGAATAACTGGTTCAAGCTTGCGAAATGATTCCTTCCTTAATTAATAAAAAAACTGCCAAAAGGATCAAATGTTCCTTTTTGGCAGTTTTTTATGGTTTGCTGATTTTACTTAATTCTTAATTCTGTTTCGATATCGAAAAAGTGTGCTTTAGATAAGTTAAATGCAAGGTCAATTGTTTGACCAGCTTCAACGTTGAATCGTGCATCAACACGTGCAACAAAGTCTTGGCCGTTCACTTTAGAATATAGAACAATTTCTGCCCCCATTAATTCGGCAACTTCAATCGACGCGCGAATTTTTGTTTCTGGAGATGATTCTATGAATAACGGCTCATCATGAATATCCTCTGGACGTATTCCGAGAATGATGTCTTTCCCCTCATAGCCTTGCTCACGAAGAACTTTCATTTTACCTTCAGGAACTAATACTTTTACATCCCCTGTTACAAAATAATTCCCTTCCAATTTACCGTTTATAAAGTTCATCGCCGGAGAACCAATAAATCCACCAACGAAAACGTTGTTTGGCTCATCATAAACTTCTTTTGGCTCGCCAACTTGTTGGATAAGCCCATCTTTCATAACAACTAGACGCGTTGCCATTGTCATTGCTTCGGTTTGGTCATGAGTTACATAAACAGTTGTTGTTTGTAGACGTCTGTGTAATTTTTGAATCTCTGCACGCATTTGAACACGTAATTTAGCATCCAAGTTGGATAACGGCTCATCCATTAGGAATACTTCAGCATCACGAACAATAGCACGGCCTAACGCAACACGCTGGCGCTGACCACCTGAAAGAGCTTTTGGTTTACGGGTAAGCATATCTTCAAGTCCAAGAATTTCGGCTGCATTGTTAACGCGTTTTTTAATTTCATCTTTTTTAAATTTACGAAGTTTCAAACCAAATGCCATATTATTGTATACATCCATATGTGGATAGAGCGCATAGTTTTGGAACACCATTGCGATGTCGCGATCTTTTGGTGGCACATCGTTAACGCGCTTATCCCCAATATATAGATCACCATCTGTGATTTCTTCCAAACCAGCAATCATTCTAAGTGTCGTCGACTTTCCACAACCTGACGGGCCAACCAATACTAAGAATTCTTTATCTCTAATTTCTAGGTTAAAGTTATCTACTGAAACAATATCTTTATCATATACTTTTCTTATATTTACTAATCTTAAGTCTGCCATTCTATTCCCTCCAAGGTATGTAAGTGCTTTCATTTATTAATGTAATCATACAATTATTCCACTATTTAAGTAATGGTAAAGATGCACAAAGTATTAGATAGTCTTCGTGCACCTTTGCTAGAAGGATTTATCCGCGAGATTGGGAGTCACTTTCTAGCCAACAAAGCGAGATACACCGTCATCGCTTGATGGAATTGACGGATATCAATCCCCGTTTTCTCAAGGAAACGATCCAATCTATACTGGAGGCTGTTGCGGTGCATATGCAGTTCTTTTGCTGTTTCAGAAATATTTAAATTACATTGGACAAACGTTTCAATCATTTTCAAGGTTTCAGCATCATTGATGTATTCCTGTAAAACAGTTTCACTCATTTTTTTCCTTATGCCTTGCTCTGTTTGGTCAATGAGCAAATAAGGCACAGCGTCAATATAAGTTACGACAGTCTTATTCGAGTAAGTGAAAACCTTTTTTGTCGCCCCAGTGATTGATTGATAATATTGATTGACATCCTTAAGGTCTTTCTGAAAAGGACCCACATAAAATTTTATTTTTACATACAAATCACTCATTAGTATATCGATAATTTGTTCATATGAAGTACTTTCTTCATGGGTGGACAGTTCTTCTATGATAATTCCCTGATGCTCATTTTCCCAAAGTATCGGCACTTGCTTCCCAAATAATTCTTGGATTGCACTCTTGAATAATATAGGGGTGATTTGGTTTTTATTAATTGAAAAATAGATAAAACGATAGGGGTTATCCAATGTAAATACCATCTCAGCATTTGGCTCAGTTATATGGATTACTTTCTGCCATCTTTGCTCCTCAGCCGTCAGTATTGGGAACTCTATACTATATGGTGATAAAAAAGTGGCTAATAATAAAGAATCTTTGGGTGTGACTTCCTTTTCATGAATCCCAATAACCACGTTCGCATCTGTCACAAACCATTTATAGTGATGATTTAAATTATCCGTTCCTTCCGCATAGATTAGGAGTGACGGATAGATTTTTCGTAATTGACTGATCATAGAATCCCTCTTTCTTCAGAAAAAAACTCGTTATTGTCATTCATTATAATACAGACCGCCTGAATATTCACGCGGACATCGATTGCCCTGTCCGCCATTCAAGCCTACTTTTTATAACAAAGTACTAAACACTTAATTTTGATGATACTTTAAGCATTTTCAAAATCTACATATCACTCTCTATTAATTATAATTAAAAAAGCCCCTTACGTCGCAATAAACAGACGTAAGGGACTGTCAATTTTACTTCTCTTCAACAAACCCTGGCTTCTCTAGCATTCTGAATATATTTTTCTTATACTCTTCAACGCCTGGCTGATCAAAAGGATTTACGCCGAGTAAATAGGCACTCATAGCACATGAAATTTCAAAGAAATAAATTAAATAACCAATATGGTAAGCATCATGCTTTCCAACAGTGAGATGGATAAGAGGTACTCCCCCATCGTCATGCGCTTGCATTGTCGCACGTAAAGTTACTTCATTAATTTCGTTCATTGTTTTATCAGAAAGATAATTGAGTCCGTCTAGGTTATCTTTCGAAGTTGGGATTCCACAGTCTTCAACGGATTCTTCAAATTGGACGAATGTCTCGAAAAGCATTCGCTGTCCATCTTGAACGTATTGACCAAGTGAATGTAAATCAGTTGGATAAGCAACTGACGCTGGGAAAATACCCTTCCCGTCCTTCCCTTCGCTTTCTCCGTATAGCTGCTTCCACCACTCGTGGAATGTCGCGAAACGTGGTGTGAAGCTTGCTAGGATCTCCACATTGTAGCCTTCTGATAGCAGCTGATTCCGTAATGCCGCATATTTGTAGGCATTGTTAGCGCTAATATCTTCGGTAGAAAGCTCACTGACTGCATCCTTCGCGCCTGCAATTAGCTGCTCGATATCGATTCCAGCAACTGCGATTGGAAGAAGTCCCACTGGCGTAAGAACTGAAAATCGACCGCCAACATCGTCTGGTACAACGAATGTTGTGAATCCTGAGCGGACAGCCATTTCTCTTAAAGCACCTTCTGATTTATCCGTAATTGCTACGATTCGCTCATTTACTGACGAACCGTAACGGTTTTCCATATACTCAAGCAAAATTCGGAAAGCAATAGCAGGTTCAGTCGTTGTTCCTGATTTTGAAATGACGATAACTGCTGCTTCTTTTCCTTCGATATGAGCCAATAATTGTTTCATATATGTTCCGCTTAAATTCTGTCCCGCGAAGATAACTTCCGGATCGTCTGAGTTCCTTTCAAAATACGGAGACAGCGCGTCTATAACTGCCTTTGAACCTAGATAGGAACCTCCTACACCAATAACGATAACGACCTCTGAAGATTTTCGTAATCGTGCTGCGACTTCTAGGACTTCCTCTAATTCGTTCGTCGGAATTTCATTCGGAAGGTTTTTCCATCCTAAAAACTCGCCACCGACAGCTGTTCCGCTTGCCATTTCACTGTGTATCTTTTTTACTTGTTCTCCGTAAAGTTCCTCGAGTTTAGCATTCGAAATATGCGCCTGTTTAAGTGTTATCGGTAATCCCATTTTATCGTTCCCCATTTCAAATAGTTTATCTCATTATGAGTTAGATGTTACCTTCTCTACTATTGCCATGACAGTATCTTTTAATGCCGATAAGAGTTCATCACTTTCGGTCTTCGTTTTAGCTTTAACTCCGAAGTAAAACTTAATCTTCGGCTCTGTTCCAGATGGACGTATCGCAAACCATGAGCCGTCCATTAATTTGAACTTTAGCACATCTGCAATAGGTAATTCGAGCGGAAGCTTCTCTCCTGATGCAAAGTTAATAGAATGACCAAGCGCGTAGTCTTCAACCACAGAGAGTGGCTTTGGAAACTCACTTACAAAGGTGTCCGATTGGAAATAGCTCATCGTTTCCTTAATCTTCGCCATGCCTGACTTTCCTTTGAGCGTTATGGATTCCAAATCTTCTTGATAGAATCCGTGCTCTTCATACAATGCATTGAGACCTTCCAATAATGTTTGACCGTTTGCTTTATAATTAGCCGCCACTTCGGCAATCATTACTGCAGCCTGGACAGCGTCTTTATCACGCACGAAATCGCCGATCAAGTAGCCATAGCTCTCCTCATAACCAATGAGGAAGGTAGATTCTGCCGTCTTTTCAAATTCTAAAATCTTCTCGCTAATAAATTTAAATCCTGTCAGTATATCAAGTGTTTTAACACCATATTTAGTTGCAATTGCCCGACCAAGTTCTGATGTAACAATTGTTTTTACGACAACACCATTATCCGGTAATACATTACGATTCAACTTATCTTCCAACAATGCATTGACTAATAATGCGCCGATTTGGTTGCCCGTTAGAAATACATATTCGCCATCTAAATCTCGTACTGCTACGCCCATTCGGTCTGCATCTGGATCCGTCGCTAGAAGTATATCTGCTTCTACTTTATGACCATATGTCAGCGCCATTTCAAAAGCCTGGGACTCTTCTGGATTCGGATATTTGACGGTCGTAAAGTCAGGGTCCGGAATTGCCTGTTCACTAACAACAGTTACGTTTTCGAATCCCGCTACTTCAAGACCTCTAAGCACTAATTTCCCACCAGCTCCGTGAAGCGGTGTATAAACAATAGATAGACTTTTATCAAGTTTTCCTTCTAATAAAATCTCGTCCAAATGTTTTACATATCGGTCGCTCATTTCATGGCCCAAATAAGTAAGTAGCCCCTCCTCTAAGAGTTCTGCTTCTTCTTTGACCTCTACCGAAAATAGATCAGTAATACCCTCAGTGTGACTTGTAACTTCATTTGCGGCTTCTGACGCAACTTGTCCGCCGTCTTCTCCGTACACCTTTAGCCCATTGTATTCCGAAGGATTGTGACTAGCGGTAATTACAATTCCCGAAAATGTATTTAACTCTCTCACTGCAAAAGATAATAACGGCGTCGATTGAAGTTCATCAAATAAAAAAGTACGAATGCCATTATGCCCAAGGACCTTCGCAACTTCTAGACCGAATTCTGGGGATTGATGCCTCGAATCATAGGCAATGACAACGCCACGATTTACAGCATCGTCTCCACAACTCCTAATATATAATGCAAGTCCTAGTGCTGCCTTCCTAACCGTATAAATGTTCATTCGGTTCGTACCAAATCCTAATTCACCGCGCAGACCAGCTGTGCCAAATGAAAGGTTTCGATAAAAACTATCTTCCATTAATCCATTGTTATTTTTTTCAAGTAAAAGTTGTTGTTTTAATGTGGTTTCAAGATTTTGATTCGTAAGCCATTTAGCTGCTTCAGTTTTCCAACTCAATATGAACAACCTCCAAAGATCAAAGTTTACAAATATAATGCCCTATTACTTTCGGCTAGGTGTTTAAACTTATATTATATCATATATAATTTGTTTTCTCTCAATTCTAACAGAATACTTCACTAGTTTAATACAATGAGCTTTTGCTATCGAGCCTACTTATTGATATTTAACGTTTTCATTGGTAACATCAGTCTCTACCGATATATAAAGATGGGAGATTATTATGATTAGTCTTATAGCAATTGATATGGATGGAACAATATTAAATCCTGACCATTCCATTAGTCAAAAAAATAAACAAGCGATTTTAGATGCGCAGTCACAAGGAATTGAAGTTGTTATTGCTACAGGAAGAAGTTACTCTGAGGCCCTTATCCCTGTTAAAGAAGCGGGATTAAAAGTGCCTTATATTTGTCTTAACGGTGCCGAAGTTAGAGATTCTTCTGGAGAATTGATTTCAGCAACTCATATAGTTGAAAGTGACATTGAAAAGATCACCTCAATTTTAGATGCTGAAGCAATCGAATACCAATTATTTATTGACACGATTGTTTATACAAGAGATATCGAAAGCCCGCTAAATGCATTCATTCAACTTGCCAGGGAAGCTGGTCAAAACCCTCCAGTAGAAGAAATTCGCAAAGATATTATGAAACAAGTAAAACTAGGAACTCTTCAACAAATTGACTCGTTCGATGATTTGATCAACCAACGAGGAAATGAAATATATAAAATTTTTGGAACATCCTTTAATATGCCAGATCTAGATAAAGCTCGAAAAGCCCTTCAACAGATACCTGGACTAGCGATTAGCTCATCCGGCGCAGGTAATTTGGAAATTACAAATATCAATGCACAAAAAGGGATTGCTGTCGAAAAGCTTGCTAAGAGCAAAGGCTTATCTATGGAAAATGTCATGGCCATCGGCGATAACTACAATGACTTATCAATGATGGAACGTGCAGGACACTCTGTTGCTATGGGCAATGCCCCAGATGAAATTAAAGCAGCTTGCACTAAGGTTACAACATCAAATGCAGAAGACGGCGTTGGATTAGCCATAGAAGCAATTCTACAACCGCAAAATTAATTTTATAAAAAAAGTCCTCCCTAATTTGAACTAGCAAATTAGGGAGGACTTTTCTGTAGCCACTTAAAATAGGTATCTCTCTACAAATAATCCCTTGCACTCTGAACCCGCTATTGATGAATCACCCCATCAATTGTTTCCACACTTGTTCATAGACCTTTTTCAACGGAATATTGTACTTCTCGGCGATTTTCTTACAATCCTCAAATTCTGGGGAACTCTGAATGACCTGTCCTTCAAGAATCCCTTCCTTAACCGTTACCGTGCCCCATTCCGTAATTACTTCGCGAAACCTTCGCTCAGCACGATGAACAGTTAAAGGATAGTAACGTATACCTAAAGTTGTTGTTTCTTTAAATATTAATTGTTTCATTTTATCAAGATTGTCACGGGAACAAAGTAATTGAAGTAATATCCCAGGCCTGTTTTTCTTCATATGAATAGAGGTATAATAAACGTCATTTGCCCCAGACTCAATCAATAAATTCATCAGATACCCAAGTAATTCCCCTGAAATATCGTCAAAATTCACTTCCATTTTAAACATTTCATGATCTATATGTTCATTGTTTGGAGGATGCTTGAGAGTCATCGTCAACACTCCTCATCTTTTGGTTGTGCCAAACGATGAATCAGTACAGCATTGTACGCCCCGCCAAATCCATTATCTATATTCACGACGCTAATGCCCGATGCACAAGAATTTAACATTGTCAGTAGCGCTGCCACACCGCCAAAACTTGCTCCGTAGCCAACACTTGTTGGAACTGCAATGACGGGATGCGAGACCAGCCCGCCTACGACGCTTGGGAGTGCACCATCCATCCCGGCTACTACAATAGTAACCGTAGCTTGTTGGATTTCCTCAATATTATCCAGTAAGCGGTGAATGCCTGCCACGCCTACATCATAAAAACGACGCACTTCACAACCAAACGCCTCCGCAGTAACTACAGCCTCTTCCGCCACACGTAAATCAGATGTACCCGCACAAACAACTGCGATGTATCCTGTATAAGGATTCTCCTTTTTTGTTCGTTCAGAAAACAGGATTTCTGCTTGACTGTTATAAATCAAATCGGGGTGTTCTTGAAGCACAACTGCCGATTTTTCCTTCGAGATTCGTGTGACCAATACTTCATTACCATTCGCTCTAATTGCTTTAATAATGGCAGTGATTTGCTCAGCAGACTTCCCTTCACCATAAATCGTTTCTGGGAAACCTTGGCGCTTCTCACGATGATGATCGACTTTCGCAAAGCCTAGATTTTCGTATGTTGCTAATTTTTCCTTTGCACTCTCAACACTTAATGAACCTTGTTGGACCTGCTTCAGAATTTCTTCCATCAATAGTCACTCTCCTTGCTCCTTTAATACTTGATGCTGTAGGCTATATATATTGAAATAAAGAATCCGACATTTAGTTGGTTGGAGTGTAAATCGGCGACTCCAGCGGGAACAGCGCGAGCTGAAGGCCCCGCAGGAGCGCGATTTTCGCGACGAGGAGACTGAAGCCGTGCCCGCGGAAAGCGTCCGATTGGAACGGAAACCTACGTGATTGAAGCAAATCGGACTTTTTCAGTGGCCTCACGGAAAGCGTCAGGGAAAGATTGAACTGTAACTTTCCGCACTGTCCGATTGGAACGCAAATCAACGGCTTATTTGAGCTAGAATCTTTAGATCGACATATATATCAAAAGTACTTAGCTAAATCCCTGGCTATCTGCTCGTACTTTACAAACGCCTTGGCGTAGATTTCATGATTTTCTTCATTAGGTTTAATGATTGCTTCAATTGGGATATTCTGCTTAATTTCTTCAAATGAATCTACTTTTCCAATAGCAACGAGTGCCGTCCATGCTGCGCCCCAAGCTGCGCTATGATGACTTTCTGAGAGATAAACTTCCTTGCCAAATACATCCGCTAACATCTGAACCCATAATGGGGATCTAGCCAAACCACCATTGACAAAGATTTTCTCCGGTTCGCCCGCTTGGCGCTCGAGAGCTTGTCCGATATGGTATAGATTATACGTAATACCTTCCAATACAGCACGAACTAAGTGTTCTTTTTTATGCGTAATTGACAGTCCAAAGAAGTTTCCTTTAGCCTCCTGATTCCAAACTGGCGCTCTTTCCCCGTTTATATAAGGCAGAAATAACAATCCTTCTGCACCAGGTGCCACTTGCTCTGCTTCCGCAGTTAATTCTTCAAAACTGCCTTCATATTCTATAAGTTCCTTCAGCCATTGTAATGCAATCCCACCATTATTTGTTGGCCCACCAATTATTGATAGTTCTTTTGTAAACGCATAGCAAAATGTTTCCTGGTTTTCACTTACCTCAAAACCGCTAATCATTTGCCTAATTGCCCCGCTTGTACCGGCAGATATTGCCACTTCTCCTGGTGAAATTGCGCCGCTTCCTAGGTTCGCCAATTGCCCATCCGCGGAACCGATTACGAATCGCATATCACTCGAAATGCCCATCTCATCGGCAATCCCTTTATCTATACCTGTTAGTATTTCCGTCGGTGGGACAATCTGAGACAGCTGATTCTTCTTAACACCTGCAAGTGCCAGCGCTTCTTCATCCCAATCGAATGTATTCATATTAAATAAGCCCGTAGCCGATGCCATCGAATAATCAATCAGCCTTTGACCAAACCACTTTTGAATGACATATTCCTTTGCTGAAATAAAATACGTCGCTTCATTGTATGGCTCAAAATTCGTTTCCTTCATCCACAGTAATTTACTAAACGGCGACATTGGATGATTGGGTAGCCCTGTTCTTTCATAGATTTCTTTACCGTTTATCTGCCTAAGTTCTTTTGCTTGCTCGTTGCTTCTACCATCGGACCAAATAATCGCTTTGGATAAAGGCTTATAGTTATTGTCTACACAAATAAGCGAATGCATCGCACAAGAAATACCCAATGTTAACAGCTCATCTTGTTTTATTTGCGCCTTCTCCATAACATCCCTGATTGCGCCTACGGATGACCTTTCAATTTCAACAGGATCCTGTTCGACCCACCCAGGTTGTGGATAATATGATGCAATCATTGTTTCCGCTTCAGCCACTAATTTCCCGTTTAACTCAAAAATAACTGCTTTTGCGCTTGTCGTACCTATATCGAGTGCGATTACTAATTCCCTAGACATCTATATCTTCCTTTCTATATGTAAAAAATACTTGCGTTAACATAGAAAAAGCCTTGGAATCTCCTCCAAAGCTCTTTCTATTTACTAAGCAGAAGGCATGACGATACTTAAATTGTCATACTTCCAAATCCACCATCTACGCGAATTAGCGTTCCAGTGACAAAGCTTGATGCACGATCTGACGCAAGCCAAACTGCCGTTCCAACCAATTCTTCTGGATCCCCAAATCGGTTCATAGGTGTATGGCCCATGATTGATGCAATTCTATCTTCGCTCAGAATTTTACGGTTTTGCTCCGCTGGGAAGAATCCTGGAATAATTGCATTTACACGAATACCATGAGGTGCGAATTCACGCGCCAAGAATTGTGTCATGTTATTAACGCCTGCTTTTGAAACAGAATATGTAAATACTCTCGACAATGGCGTTGTAGAAGAAACGGATGATATATTAATAATACTTCCTTTTCGTTCTTGTTCAATCATTCTTTTTGCAAATACTTGCGTTGTTAATACAATTCCTTTTAGGTTAACATCCATAATATGATCCCATTCATCTTCGGCTATGTCGAAGAACGGTGTAGGACTGTTCGTTCCTGGTGCATTTACTAGGATATCCCATCCGCCTGACCACGCTTCAATTTCATTCGCAACATTTTCAAGTGATTCTTTTGAAACAACATCAGCTTGAAATGCCTTGGCTAAGCCACCGCCGTCTATTATGTCCTTTGCAACTTGCTCAGCAGTCTCAATATTACGGCCGACAATAGCTACCTGTGCACCTTGGTTTGCTAACCCTTTAACCATTGCTGAACCTAAGACACCGTTGCCGCCTATAGCAACTGCTGTTTTTCCAGTCAAATCAAATAAGTTATTCACACTAATTTCCCCCTAGTAGTATTAAGCTAAATTTCCTTCATCATCAAACTTCAACTCATATAAGTCTGTTATCTGTGTTAAATAATCATGCGCTACTACTTCATTCAGTAAAGCTTCCGATACTTCGATCTCGCTCAGTTCCAGCGTATTCTTAATGCGAACCATTTTTACTTTAGTGAAATCAAAAATATTACACGTTTTAATCGCTGCTTTTAATGCCAGTCGATCATTAGCCAACGTCGTTGAAGCCTTTGTTGGTGCGACAACTGTTGATGTGAGTCCATTTGCATAAGTCGCTGCCCAGTCCGTCTTGTCAATTAGGCGCTGCGTTGTAAAGTCAGCTGTACCTACACCGTTCGCATTGCCTTCTGTTTCCGGAGTTAAATCCAGCACTATCATCTTATTAACTTCAGGTCCTCCGTGCGCATAAGGGGTGGGGTAACGTCCCGTAATATTTGGATCCATGCCATCCCCACTAATATTTTTACCAATTTCATCGATGACTAACACATCGATTTTATCGAAGTTAATTTTTGGTAAGAGTTCTTTCGCTAACTTTTGAAGCTCTGTTTCTTTCGTTTCAATTTCGTGCGGTAACAGCACTTCGATGTGTGCAATTTTATCGAAAGCATTTTCAACTGTCGCAACGCCGAAAAGAATAGGCAGTTTATCAATAATCATGTTAGACATCTGGATAATATGCTTGCCCATATGCTCAAATCCTAATTGGTGACAGGCTTCAGCACCTTTTTGTTTACCTAAACCGATGGCGATCATCTTCATAACGCCACTTTCAACAGTACCTCTAAAAGCAGTATGCGGCTTTACACGGTTGATGACGACAATCCCATCTGCCTTTGAAGCAAGTTTATCAACATAAACAGGTAGGCCATTCGGTAACTTTCCAATCTCCACAACTTCCATCGACGAACGGATTTCACAATTAGCAGTTTCTTCAGTTACACCCAAATGTGCCAATACCGCAGTTTGGCCTTCTGCAGATGCTCCCCCGTGACTTCCCATACTTGGGACAATAAATGGTTTTGCGCCGAGATCTTGTAAGAAATTAATCGTGCGAGCCGTAACTTCGACAAGTTGGTCAATTCCCCTACTGCCTACAGCTACCGCTATTTCCATACCAGGTTTTACAGTTTTTCGAATCTCTTCTCTTTGCAATGCTTCCTGTAATGCCGCGTCGACATTATCCAACTTTTCATTGGCAAATGACTGTCGAACTTTCGTCATTTTCGGCAATGGAATATCCTTTAAAAGCTCTTCAATAATCCCCATAAATGATCCACTCCTATTTAATATTTTTTCGATTGGCAAGCCCTTAAGCTATAACTCAGCCACAGTTATGTTTATAAAGTCTTCCTAGTAATATTATTTCCGTTGTTATAACAAAACCTGAAAAACCCTTGGAATTCCTACGGGTCCCTTATTTAATTTCCAAACAATTGAAAGCCCTTGCAATTGCTATTGTATCAATCTAATTCTCAAAGTACATGTAGTTTGTTTATCGTCCAAACAAATGCTTAATTACAGAATATCATTCATCCGTTTTTTCGTCAATAATCATCAATAGAGAGGTTTGTTGGAGTCATTGTTCTTTCGATAAGATGAATATAAGGTAAGATTTTCGGACCATAGAACGGGATATCTATCTTTCCCGTTCTATAAATACTTATCAATAGTTATAATCCATTTTTCCTGTCATTGAAGGGTTTATCTCACTCCCCAATAATAACCCGCAGGACGTTTGGATGATTTGGAAAACTCTTCGTACCAGCTCCGTAGCCAATTGACTCTACTGTCATAGCTGGAATTGTACAAAATTCCGTTGCAAGTTCACCCGCAATTGCTGCCCCCGTTGGCGTTGCTAACTCACCACTTAAATCACTTTTGGCAATCGGGATTCCACGTAAAATTTCTAATGTAGCAGGTGCAGGTACTGGATATACGCCATGATCAATATGTATTTTTCCAGAACCTACAGGAATAGGTGATGATTTGATCATTTTTATATTTAGCTGATTAAGTAATATAGCCGTCCCGACAATATCAATTATCGAATCCACTGCTCCCACCTCATGAAAATGAACTTCGTCAAGTGGCACGCCATGGATTTTACCTTCCGCTACGCCAATTCTTTTAAAGATATTAATTGCAGTACTTTGTACCTCCTCAGAAAATTCGGCTGCCTTAATCAACTTCACAATATCTTTATACGATCGATGATCATGATGTTCATGTTCTTCTAAATCATGGTCGTGTTTGTGATTGTCTTCGTGTCCTTCTTCATGCTTTTCATGAGTCAATAAAACATCAAATTTCGTACTTGTAATCCCATTTTTAATTACTTTATCGAATTTTAATTCGTATTCATTTTTTATATTAAGTTTTTTCAATTCTTGTACTAAGTTGTCCGAATCTCCACCTGCATCTATTAAAGCACCAATAACCATGTCCCCACTAATTCCGGAAAAGCAGTCAAAGTATAGTATTTTCATTTTAATTATCCCTCTCTACGCTATGCTATAATGTATTCAATGTAATGTTTCTTCGGTGGCTAAACAATCTAAATAATGTTTGGGAATTCCTTGAACGAGTATAACTTTATTAACTTTATTAATACAGGGGGACACACAAATGATCACTGGTGATGGAGCATACATAAAAAAAATTAACAGGAATTTGCTTTTAAGTAAAATAATAGAGTACGGTTTGATCTCCAGGGCAGACTTATCCAAAATTACGGGACTGAACAAAGCAACAATATCAGTGCAGGTTGCCGACTTATTAAATGAAGAATTGATTTATGAAACAAAGTTAGAGCATAACGTTGTTGGTAGAAGACCAATCATGCTATCCGTTAACAAAAACGCGGGTTACGTATTAGGAATCGATATCGATTATAATATGATTAGATTTTTAGTCTCTGACTTAGGCGGTAATCCAGTCTGCTATGATTCGTTGACCTTGGATAGCCTTCATTATGAAGATATTGTCCTCTTGCTCACTAAACATATTAAGGCCTATAAAAATACTTATGCAAATTGTCGTTATGGAATGGTCAGTGTAACCATCGGGATCCATGGTACTGTCAATAATGAGGATGAAATCAATTTTGTCCCGACCTATCAATGGAAAAATAAATCCTTGAAGTCTGATCTTAGCAAAGAACTAGACATCGATATTTCCATCCAAAATAACGCAAATTTGTCTGCTTATGCAGAGCGTGTATATAAACATCATGAAAGCAATAATTTACTGTGCATCATTTTATCATCTGGAATTGGCGCAGGTATTATGATTGATGGAAAACTCCACACAGGTTTTGACGGCTATGCCGGCGAGATGGGCCATATGATTATTGCCCGGAACGGTGAAGCATGCCCATGTGGCAACAATGGTTGTTGGGAGCAATACGCATCGGAACCAACCCTGCTTGCACGGTTATCCAATCAGTTGAACATTCCCAATATAAATTATGATGATGTAGCCAATTTGATTGCAAAACAGGACCCTATCGCGATTAAACTAATGGACCAATTTATTATTGATTTATCTGTTGGACTTAATAACATCATCAATATGTACAACCCAGAAACATTAGTTTTATCAAGTGAGATATTAAAACTGTATCCAAACGCTGTGGATGAAATAAAAAATAATTTAAATTTCACAGTAAGCCAGTACCGTGATTTAGTTCTATCAGATTTTGATAATAAATCATGTGTCATGGGCGCATGTGCACTTGCCATTCAGCGTTTCTTAGAGGTTCCTCAACTTATATTGACGTTAACTGAAAACTCTATCCCATCTAATAAATTGGCTAGTAGTAAATAATTTAAGATTTAGGTAAAAAATAGAACTCCCCTGAAAAGGGAGTTCTATTTTTTCTTTCAACATTAGAACCAGTTCGTATGGAATGATCCCTCTTTGTCTTTTCTTTCGTACGTATGCGCACCAAAGTAATCGCGCTGTGCTTGTATTAGATTTGCTGGTAGATTTGCTGTACGGTAACTATCGTAATAAGAAATTGCACTTGAGAATGTTGGAACCGGAATACCGTGTTTAACAGCTACCGATACAACTTCACGTAATGCAGATTGGTATTCGCCAACAATATCTTTAAAGTAAGTATCTAATAATAAGTTTTCCAAACCTGGTTCTTTTTCATATGCATCTGTAATATTTTGTAAGAATCGAGCACGGATAATACAACCGCCACGCCAGATTTTTGCAATATCTCCGTAGTGTAGATCCCAGCCGTTTTCTTCAGAATGAGCGCGCATTTGTGCAAAGCCTTGTGCATACGAACAAATTTTACTCATATACAAAGCTTTTCTTATTGCTTCAATCAGCTCTTCTTTATTACCTTCAAACTCTTCAACTTCAGGCGCTATTAACACCTTACTCGCTCTCACACGTTCTTCTTTCATCGAAGAAATGCAACGTGCAAATACTGCCTCAGTAATTAACGGTAGCGGTACGCCTAGGTCTAGCGCGTTTTTACTTGTCCACATACCTGTTCCTTTTTGGCCTGCTTTATCTAAGATAACATCCACTACTGGTTGATTTGTTTCTTCATCTACTTTTGTGAAAATCTCAGCTGTAATTTCAATTAAGTAACTATCCAATTCGCCTTCATTCCATTTTGAAAATACTTCATGAAGGTCTTGAGCATCTAAGCCTAGGACATGATCCAAAATAGCATATGCTTCTGCAATTAATTGCATATCGCCATACTCAATACCGTTATGCACCATTTTCACATAATGCCCCGCACCTTCAGGTCCAATATATGTACTACAAGGTTCCCCATCTACTTTTGCTGCAATTGCATCAAAGATAGGTGCTACCAAATCATATGCCTCTTTTTGTCCACCAGGCATAATCGAAGGCCCATTAAGCGCACCCTCTTCTCCACCAGAAACGCCCGTTCCGATGAAATGAATACCTGCTTTACTTAGTTCTTTGTTACGACGATTTGTGTCTTCGAATAATGTATTTCCACCATCAATCAAAATATCACCCTTGTCGAGATAAGGCATTAAAGATGAAATTGTTGCATCCGTTGCAGCCCCTGCTTGAACCATCAAAAGGATTTTACGTGGTACTTCCAATGAGTTTACAAATTCTTCAATACTTGTTGCACCGAAAAAGTTTTTTCCTGCTGCCTCGTTTTCCAAAAACTCCTCTGTTCTTGAAACAGTACGGTTAAAAACAGCGACAGAATACCCTCTGCTTTCAATATTTAATGCCAAGTTTTTTCCCATTACTGCTAAACCAATTACACCAATTTGTTGTTTTGTCATTTTGTCATTTCCTTTCCGTTCTTTGAATTTTATCATACTAATTAGGGTTTCTGAACCTTAAAGGTCAAAATACCGCTTTGAGTTTTCATAACAAATATTTTTAACGTACTTCTCCAATAATGCCATATCTTTAGGAATTTTACCTTCATCTACCCATGTACCAAGTAAATTACATAAAATTCTTCTAAAATACTCATGTCTTGGGAACGAAAGGAAACTCCTTGAGTCCGTTACCATACCAATGAAGTTACTAATTAAGCCGATATTAGCCAACGTTTTCATCTGGCTTTCCATGCCGTCAATTGTATCATTAAACCACCAGGCAGTTCCTAATTGAACTTTTCCTGCTACTTCTGAACTTTGGTAATTTCCCGCCATTGCAGCAAGAACATTATTAGCATTTGAATTTAGACTATATAAGATTGTTTTTGGCAGTTTATCATTTACATCTAATGCATCTAGAAAGCCTGATAGTTTTTCTGCTATTTGAAAATCTCCAATAGAATCAAAGCCACTATCTGAACCTAGCTGCTTAAACATTCTTGTATTATTATTTCTTAACGGACTTAAATGAAGCTGCATTACCCAACCTTTTTCAGCATACAATTCACCCAAAGTAAGTAGCGTATACGTCTTATATTGTTCGACTTCTTTTTTTGTTAATGCCCTACCTTGAAGGCGTTTTTGGAAAATAGCTGCTACTTCATACTTTGTTGCCTGCTCATAAAACATTTTTTCTATACCGTGGTCCGAACTACGACAACCATGCTCGTCGAAATATTCAACTCGACTGGCTAAAGCAGTTAAAAAAGAATCATAACTTTCAATAGACGAGTTTGTTGCCAGTTCAAGTTTTTCTACCCACGATATGAAGTCTTCTTTTTCGATATTCAACCCTTTGTCAGGACGAAAAGAAGGGGAAACGTTAATCTTGAATCCTTCTTTATGTAATTCAATATGTGCTGCCAAATCGTCTGTTGGATCATCTGTTGTTCCCACAAATTCGATTTTATTCTTTTTGAGCAGGGATCTGACCGACATTTCTTTAGTAGCTAGTTTCTTATTCGCTTCTTCCCAAATAGCGGGTGCTGATTTTCCATCCAAAATCTCATCAATATCAAAGTATCTGAGTAGTTCAAGATGAGTCCAATGATACAAGGGGTTCCCTAATGTATTCGGTACCGTTTTAGACCAGGCTAAAAACTTCTCGTAATCACTTTTCTCTCCAGTAATATAAGATTCATCGATTCCATTTGCACGCATGGCTCTCCATTTATAATGGTCCCCGCCTAACCAAATTTCAGACAGGTTCGTAAAGTTCTTATCCTGTAGAATTTGTTGTTGATTTAAATGGTTATGATAATCGATTATTGGCAAATTCTTGGCAGTTCCATGATACAGTACTTTTGCTGCTTCATTGTATAGTAAAAAGTCCTCTGTAATAAATGTTTTCATAGTTAGCAACGCTTCCTTTTCTTGATTAAAAGTAGGAAACTTTAATAATTTATTATAGTTTAGTTTGTTTGGCGGACAAATTAAATACACCTATATAAGTAATTGCGATATAGATTTATTTCAAGGCTTTTTAAGAAAAGATATTTACTATTATAGTAAAAGTAAAATTCCCCTCTTAGGTTAAAATAACACACTTACTATTTCTTGTTGTAGAGGGGATGTAATTCGTTTGATTAAACGCTTACTTTTTCTAGTTTTGTGTCCAATAGACTTTCTGGTAATTCTTCGTTCATACTTCCTGTGCGGTATCCACGTAAATCTACCGAAACATAAGCAAAACCGAGTGAAGTAAGTTTTAGTTCGACTTTCTCACGATGCTTCATTAGCTCGGTGATTTGCTCAGGTGTTACCTCGATACGGGCAACATTTTCATGATGACGTACACGAACTTGATTGAATCCAAGTTGAGCTAAAAAGATTTCTGCTTGATCTACTTGTTCAATTTTACGTTTGTCAATTTCAATACCATATGGAATTCTTGACGCAAGGCTACATGACGCTGGTTTGTCCCAAACTGGGAGGTCTAGCTGCTTTGCAAGTTGACGAATTTCATCCTTATATAAGTCAGCTTCTTGTAAAACACTACGAGCGCCTTGTTCTGTTCTTGCACGCAAACCTGGACGGAAGTCCTCCAAATCATCCATAATCATTCCGTCTAGAACGTATGGATAGCCCAACTCCTGTGCTAATTCATTGAGGTGTGAATAAAGCATTTTCTTACTGTGGTACCAACTCTCAGGATTGTTCGCAACAATCTCTGGATTTTCTAGTTCTTTAATCTCCGTTTTGTAAACTTGAACACCCATGTCTTCAGCAAATTGTACCGCATCTTCAAACTCCTGTTTACGGAACAATTCCGACGCTACAACCACCGCTAAGACTTGGTCTCCAAGCTCCTCCTGTGCACGCTTTAATACCAAAGCACTGTCAACGCCACCAGAAAATGCAACCATTACACGGCCCATATCTGTAAGTATTTCGCCAAGTTTCTGGTTTTTGTTATTAATTTTTTCGTTCATGTCTTTTCGCCTCACCTTTCCCCTAATCGAAGGGTTTTTTAAACTGCTTTATGATCATTGAATCCTGTATCTTAAATGCAATATTATTATCAAATAATAAGTAATATCAATGGGAGTTTTTATAATGGTCCCTTTTTTTAGCTTACTTTCTATCGCTTAAATTGTCAACTGGATTTCCTCCAGAATAACCTGCTCACTGCGCTAACGTAACCCGTTTACCTGTTTTAATTGATTCGTAACAAGCATCAATTACACGCATATTGTTTAGCGTATTCGAAGAGTCATGGTTAAGCTGACGATTGCCTTCTAATATCGCTTGTGACAGATGTTCTATCTCGTTGCGATATTGGTCACCGTTTAACGTTTCTGTTCTTGATACGCCATTTGTTTCAACTATGATTAGCCCGTCTCCGCCGTTGTTATCCGGTCGATAGGCCCGCGGAACAACGATGCTGCCCTTTGTACCAAACACTCTATATTCATTGCGCATAGCCAAATTGAAGCTTGAATCGAATGAGGCTCGTATACCATTTGGAAATGTTAAATAGCCAACAACATCTGTGTCTATATGATAATCAGGATCCGTAATTGCATGAACGTGGACCGATTCGGGTTCTGCCCCTAGAATATTTCTTAACGAGTGTATTGCGTAGCTTCCAATATCATAAATACTGCCGCCACCTTTTTGATCACTCATCCGGATATTATTTCCTCGGCGTTCCTCTTCCAAGTAAAAAGTAAATCCTGCTTGCATATAGGAAACTTCACCTATTTCACCTGATTCGATGATTTCCTTCACGCGCTCATGTTGTGGATGGAAGTGATACATGAATGCTTCCATAAATAAAACATCATGTTCTTTACAAGCCTGTTCCATTTCTCTAAACTCATCGGCATTTATCGCGGCTGGTTTCTCGCATAGTATATGCTTCCCTTTTTTGGCAGCCTCTATTACCCACTTTTTATGCAAGTGATTTGGTAACGGAATATACACTGCATCGATTTCGGGATCTGCTAGCAATTTTTCATAGCTGTCATACGTTTTATCGATTGAAAACCGCTCTGCTACATCGTTTGCCTTTTCTATCCCACTACCTGTCGCAATTGCTGTCACGACTGCGTTTGTTGCACGTTTAAAGGCTGGTATCAGTTCTTTTTGTGCAATCCCAGCGGTGCTTAGTATGCCCCAACGAACTTTTTTCATTTGTATTCCCCCTATTATTATGAATAGCTTTCACTATAATAACTTTATTTTTCCAGATCTATTTCGGTTTATAATTAATCGCCACAAATCCGACTGCAATAAGGGCCAATGCCGCAACTACAAATAATGTTAATTGTTCTCCTGGTATAAACAATGCCGACAATATCGCTCCAGACACGGGCGTTGCAAATTTATAAATGCTTATTTCCCCAGCTTTATTATATTTAAGTAGTGAGTACCAAAGTCCGAATGCTGCCGCAGAAAGTAATGCTGAATAAACAAAGAGTCCCCATCCTAACGGCGTAAACGTCATTGCATCTTCTTGTAATTGTGGTAATCCCACTATTAACATCACCAAAGCACCTATTGTTAGTTGCCAGCCTGTTAAAGCAAATGGGTGAATACCAACGGCCATCTCCTTCGCCATGATTGTCCCAATCGCGCCAGTCAATGCAGCTAGGATCATATAACCTTCTCCAGTGAATTGAAAACTCATTTGAAAGTCTTGACCCCAATTGGCGACAATAATGCCCGCAAATCCCGCAATTAAACCGATTGTCTTTTGCCAGTTCATTTTATCATTTATATAGAAGTAATGCGCCAACATAACTGTAAAGAACGTACCACTAGATGCAAGGATTGCACCTTTCATTCCTGTAGTATTTGCGAGCCCATTGTAAAAGAAATAATATTGTAATGCAGTTTGCGTAAATCCAAATAAAATTAGGACCGGAATTTGTTTTCGAGACACGAATAATGACTTTCGGTTAACAAAAAATAGGCCTACCAATAAGATTAAGCCGGCCAAAAGAAAACGCATACCTGCAAATACAACCTTGGCAATTGTATCTTCTGGTACCATTTGTAATTCTTCATAACTTACCTTCAATACAGGAAATGCACTCCCCCATAAAATCGAACAAAAAATGGCAATACTAATGACTGACCATTTTTTCGTCAAGTACTTCTTCATTGTATAGGTCATCTCCTGAGTCTAAAAAACTATACTGGATCAAAAAGGTCTTCTAAGAGCAAGGCGATTGCTCCGATTATCGTTGCATCCTCTCCAAGTTCAGAAAGCGTAACTTCAGTCATTTTAGATTTTGGCGTCAATGCTCGTTGTTCTATCGCTGTCTGAACAGCAGGTAAAATATACTTACCTGACTTGGTCACCCCACCACCTAAAACAATCTTATTGGGATTAATAATATGAATTAAGTTTGTTAGACCTATCCCAAGAATTCCACCGGTATTCTCCAGTATTTTCACAAAGTCTTGATTACCTGCAAGCGCCATTTCATATACTTTTTCACCAGTAATCGAGCTAGCTTCAATATCTTTTATAGGATGTTCTTTTAATACTTTTCTAGCCTGCTTCGTAATCGCTGAACCCGTTGCGAATGTCTGTAAACAGCCACGATTTCCACATTCACAAATTGCACCGTTGATATCAATCGTCATATGCCCAATTTCACCGGCTATGTTCTGTGCACCGTGGTAAAGTCTCCCATTGATCACTAGACCAGCACCTACACCACGACCTAAATTCACGACCAGCATACTATCTAGTTCACCATGATTGCCAAACCATGATTCACCAAGCGCCATAGCCCTTGCATCGTTTTCAACTTTTACTTCCAGTTCAAACTCCTTCTCGAGCTCTTCCTTAATTGGAATGTTGGTTAGGCCAAGATTCGGTGCGAACAGTGAAGTACCTGTCTCTACCTCTACAACGCCGTGCATCGCCACACCGATTCCTATGATTTTTTCCAGTTCAATCGTAGTATCCGTTATTACCGCATTGACACCTTCCTTAAGTATCACAAGGAACTCAGAATTTGTAATCGGTGTCGGCAACTTTCTTTCTGTCCTAGTCACGATATTTCCTGCTAAATCCGCAATAACATAATCAATCTCCTGCGGTCCCACATCCACCCCAATAACATAAAAAGCCTCGTTATTAATTAACAACATCGTTGGTTTTCGTCCACCTTGTGATTCGCCAAGTACGCTTTCTATAACAAGCCCTTGTTCGATTAGCGCCTTCACATTACTACTAACCGTTGGCGGGGTTAACTTTGTATCCTTCGCTATTTGTGCCCGTGATATGGGCGATTCTGTACGGATTCTATTAAGAATGATTGATCGGTTGACCGATTTCATCCACTCAAATGTTCCTCTTCGAATATCTACACCTCCACATAACACCGAATAAAGTTGGGCCCTTCAAATGATTATTCTTGAAAACAAAGATTTTATACCATCTATTTTCCTCTTTGAAAGATCACCTATATCAGTAGTTTTGCATTATTTATATTGTACATTTTCAATTCTTTTGTAGATGGGCAGTTTACAGACAATTCATATACAAACCTATCATATGCACCAGTTTTATTCGCTTGATGTGATTTAACCTACAGCAGTATCTACCATATCTATAATCTTATTAGCGATTTTTCTGTTGCTGATTTTAGCGCAGCAGAAGTCACCTGGTGTGTTTTATAAGAATCCTCGTAGTCAGACAGTATTCCTGATGCATTTCCTGTTCGTACCGCATGAATGAATGCTTCACTTTCCTTCTCATATGCATTCACGGTATCTATATACTCGCTTGTGGAATCTTTCATAGTCACTACTAACTTTCCGGGTGACCATTCAAACAACCCTTGATCCGTAAATAAAGTAATGCCTGATTTCCCTATACTTTCGGGTAGTATACAAGTATTTGATATATTAGCTACAACACCATTACGCAGCTTCATAGTTACTGTTCCCACGTCCGCTACCGTAACAGATTCATCTTTCGAAGAGAGTATTTGATTACTAAATACTGAATACACTTCATCAACTTCCCCGCAAATATATCGTAATAAATCCACAATATGCGTCGTCTGTTCGACGAATTGTCCGCCAGAACTAGCTTGATTTCTCCACCACTGGACTTTTGGCATATCCCCCATATATTGTCCGAGAACGATACCAATATTTTGACCCTTTATTAATTCTTTCAACTTGGCAATCGATTCACTATAGCGGTAATGATAGCCTACTGAGGTAATCAGTGGTTTCTTCTTAATTTCCTCCAAAATAGTTGTTGGTAATTCAACATCATTCCCCAATGGTTTTTCTACTAGGAATGGTATTCCCCGCTTGATTAACTCCAGCTCTATTTTCCCATGCGCCATCGGTGGAACACAGATATAGACTGCATCCAATTGCTCCGCATCCAGCATATCATCCAATTGATCGTACCCTTTTACATCCGTAAAATTCGAAGCCATTCGTTCTGCCTTTTCTAAGCTTGTCCCACATATAGACGTTAATTTGCCCCCTGCTAATTTCGTTATAATATTTGCATGAAACATACTGAAATAACCGGTTCCAATAATCCCTATTCTAATCGTCAATTTAACTCCTCCTTTTACATGCATTAATCTTTGTATTTTATTCACTTTGTTTCACATCGTTATCAGACTATAAAAGGATTGAAAATTCTTTCAAAGTGGTGTACAATTAACTTAATAAAGTTAATTAACCAAGTTTATCAGGAGGCTATATCCTTTGTCAAAAATACATTTACTAAATGAATTTCAATCCATATTTAAAAGTACCGCAACACCACGCACCTTTTTTGCGCCAGGGCGCATCAACCTGATTGGTGAACATACCGATTACAACGGCGGCCATGTCTTCCCCGCCTCTATCTCTTTTGGGACATATGCACTTGCACAAACACGGGATGATCAGAAATTGCGTTTTTACTCGCTGAACTTCCCAGACAGTGGAATCATTGAAGCTGACCTTAGCGATTTGACTTATAATGCGACTCATGACTGGGCGAACTTCCCCAAAGGTATGATTAAGTACATGAGTGAGAGTGGATTCAACATTTCAACTGGTATGGATATCCTATTTTACGGGGACATTCCAAATGGCGCGGGCCTCTCCTCTTCTGCTTCAATTGAAATGGTCACAGGCGTATTGTTAGAGGGATTATTCGATTTAGTCATCGACCGCGTTGATATGATTAAACTTGGTCAAAAAGTAGAAAATGATTATATCGGCGTCAATAGCGGGATTATGGATCAATTTGCAATTGGTAAAGGGAAATTAAATCATGCTATTTTATTAAACTGCCAAACGTTGACTTACCGCTATGCCCCTATCGAACTTGATGATCATGCGATTATGATCATCAACACAAATAAACAAAGAACTTTGGCGGGGTCAAAATACAATGAACGCCGGACGCAATGTGAACAAGCATTGGCAGAATTACAAACTGAACTAGAAATAGAAAGCCTTGGTGATTTAACAAACGTGCAATTTGAACAACATAAGCACCTCATTACAGATGAAATCAACCAAAAACGCGCAAAACATGCAGTCTATGAAAACCAAAGAACTTTAGAGGCACTAGAGAAATTAGAACAGGGTGAACTAACCGAATTTGGACGGTTGATGAATGAGTCACACAAGTCCCTTCAATATGATTATGAAGTGACGGGCCTTGAACTTGATACAATCGTCAAAGCAGCTAGGGACCAACCAGGTGTTATAGGTGCCCGCATGACTGGTGCTGGCTTCGGAGGTTGCGCAATTGCGATAGTAGAAAAAGATAAAATCGATAGCTTCAAAGAAAATGTGAATAAAATCTATACAGAAAAGATTGGTTATGAAGCTTCGTTTTATACAGCAGCAATTGGCGACGGTGCTAAAGAAATTACTAAGGAGATGGCGTAAATGAGTGTATTGGTATTAGGTGGCGCAGGATATATTGGTTCACATGCAGTCTATCAACTAATCGACCAAAGATCAGAAGTTGTTATTATCGATAATCTTCAAACTGGAAATAGAGCTGCAATCCATCCAGATGCCAAGTTTTATGAAGGCGATATTCGGGACATTGCGTTTATGCGACAAGTGTTCGAACAGGAAACGATTGATTCTGTCGTCCATTTTGCGGCAAATTCGCTTGTTGGTGAGTCTATGGAAAAACCACTCGAGTACTTTGATAATAACGTTTATGGTACACAGGTTTTATTGCAAGTCATGACAGAATTTGATGTAAAGAAAATCGTCTTTTCTTCAACTGCCGCAACCTATGGCGAACCTGATTCTGTTCCTATTACGGAGGATATGAAGACCAACCCTACGAATACTTACGGGGAAACAAAGCTAACGATGGAAAAAATGATGAAGTGGTGTGAACAGGCACACGGGACTCGTTATGTTTCTTTGCGCTACTTCAATGTTGCCGGTGCCAGAGAATCTGGAGAAATTGGCGAAGATCATAGCCCCGAGACACACCTTATCCCAATTATTCTTGAGGCGGCACTCGAGCAACGCCCACATATCACCATTTACGGAGAAGACTACGACACACCTGATGGCACCTGTATCCGTGATTATGTGCATGTAGAAGACCTGATCAACGCGCATCTTCTGGCGCTCAACTATTTAAATGACGGTGGAAAGAGTGACGTGTTTAACCTCGGCAGCAGTCAAGGATTTTCAGTAAAAGACATGATTGAAACTGCACGGGCTGTGACTGGTAAAGATATTCCCGCAAAATCAGGTGAACGTCGTGCAGGCGATCCCGGAGTTCTAATCGCAAGTTCAGAGAAAGCCGCCACCATATTAGGTTGGCAGCCCACTCGAACTTCGATTGATAAAATTATTCAGGATGCGTGGAACTGGCATAGTAAAAACCCATATGGTTATCAAAAGGAAGTGGCTAACTAATGATTTTCCAAGATATAAACGGACTTATTCAAAAAGCAATTGATACTGAACTAATTCATCAATCAGACCGAATTTACGCTTGTAACCAAGTACTCGCACTTTTGGGCCTAGACTCTTTTCCTCAAACAACTCAGGAAGTGACAGATGATACGATTCCAAACATACTCGAAAAAATAATTGCCTATGCAATAGAATCAAATGTCATTGAAAATGTTTTTGATGATAAAGAAATACTTTCTGCCAATATTATGAATTGCTTTGTCGCCAGACCTTCCGTTATTAATGAGACTTTCCAAACAAAATATAAGAATTCACCCATCGAAGCAACGGATTACTTTTATGAGTTAAGTAAAAATAGTAATTATATTCAAATGAACCGCATTAAGAAAAACATCCACTTTAAGGCCGATACAGTTTATGGTGAAATGGATATTACGATTAATATGTCAAAACCCGAAAAAGATCCTGAACAAATTAAAAGGGAACGAGAATTGAAAAGCAATGTCGATTATCCCAAATGTTTATTATGCGTCGAAAATGAGGGATATGTAGGTCGAACCGGGTATCCAGCTCGCGCCAATCACCGAATCATTCAAGTACCACTTGGAAACGAAGATTGGTATTTGCAATACTCACCTTATGTTTATTATGATGAGCACAGCATTTTACTCTCCGGAGAGCATCGCGATATGAAGATTGGCAAAGATACCTTCACACGACTGCTTACTTTTGTGGATAAATTCCCACATTACTTTATCGGATCAAATGCTGATTTACCAATTGTCGGCGGTTCAATCTTAAGCCATGATCATTACCAAGCGGGAAGATACGTATTCCCAATGACCAACGCGGAAAATCAATTTTCATTTACGATAGATGAGTTCCCTACTATTTCAGCCGCTGTCCTAGAGTGGCCGTTAACAACCATTCGCCTACAAAGTGAAGACATAAACTCCTTAGTGCTAGCAGCGGAACATGTATTCACAACGTGGCAAAACTATAGTGACGAGCAGGCAAATATCAAAGCATTTAGTGACGATACGCCGCACAATACAATTACGCCGATTGCCCGAATGCGCGACAACAAGTTTGAACTTGATATCGTCTTACGAAACAACCGAACAACTGATGAACATCCACTAGGTATTTTCCACCCACACGCCGATGTTCATCATATAAAGAAAGAGAACATTGGACTCATTGAAGTCATGGGACTAGCTGTGTTACCTGCGCGTCTTAAAGATGAATTAGCTGAGATAAAGAATTTCTTAATCGGTGGAACTGAAGAAGTAGCCCCCTACCATCAACAATGGGCAGAGCAGATGAAAGATAAATACGCTGACCTTTCCGGGCAAGATCAAATTGACTCGATTATCGAAAAGGAACTCGCAGATAAGTTTGCCAAAGTTCTTCGCGATGCTGGTGTTTTTAAAGAACAAAATGCAAGTGAACGATTTATTAAGACCTTAAACAAACAGGGGTCAGTTATATGAACATAGAATCGCGAGAAATAATAAACAATTGGACCCTATATACACTAACCAATGATCACAACATGAGTGTAAGCTTACTAGACTTTGGAGGTATTATTACAAATATTAGTGTGCCTAACCGAAATAAAAAGGTCGAAAACGTTGTGCTTGGCTATAAAAACATTTCCGATTATGTAGATAACCCCAACTATTTAGGCGCGATTGTTGGGCGTGTTGCCGGAAGAATTCAAAACGCTTCATTTATACTCGACGGTAAAACACATACATTGGAAACTAACGAAGGTGTCCATCACATTCATGGTGGCTCCGTTGGATTTCATCAAGTAATTTGGACCGCTCACCCATTTCAAACAGCTGAAACAGTTGGCGTTAGATTAACGCATACAAGCCCGGATGGTGAAGGCGGATATCCAGGTAATCTAGAGGTTTCTGTTACCTATACTTTGACTAATAAAAATGAGCTCATCCTTGATTATTCAGCAACAACTGATAAATCAACCGCACTTTCACTAACCAATCATTCTTATTTTAATTTAAGTGGCGATTTAGCCGAAACGATACACAATCATCATGTAACAATAGATTCCGATGAGTTTATTGAACTTGATAAAGACCTAATCCCCACCGGTAAAAAGATTCATGTGGCTAATACCCCCTTTGATTTACGTAGTGGACGATATCTTGCTGACGGCATTAGCTCAACATCCAATCAAAACTTAATCGCTAATCACGGATACGATCATTATTTTATTTTCAATCAAAAGGGGCAAAAAAATGTTGAGGTTAAGGAGGAGACTAGTGGACGCATCATGTCGATTAAATCCAATCAGCCTGGGCTTGTTATGTACACTGCCAACACCCTTAATGAGGGTATTGAGTTAGCAGAAGGTTATTCAAAACCTTATCTAGGTGTCTGTTTTGAAACACAAGCCTCACCAGCTTCACTACACCATGAAGGCTTTCCAACGGTCGTGCTGAATGCCGATGAAATATATGAAAAACAAACAGTTTTTTCATTTAGTTCAGAAGCATAAAGACTCTTTTCCTCATAAAACATAATAAAATCCATGGGAATTGTTTCATTCCCATGGATTTTTAATTGATTTCTATACTTACGTTATTACTAAGTTCTGATCGCTTACATGAACTTAAATACCGCATGCTTATCCTTTTACTGAACCTGCTAATAATCCTCTAACAAAATACTTTCCAAGGAAAATATAGACGATTAATGTCGGTAATGCTGCGAGTAATGCCCCCGCCATTTGTACGTTCCATTGTACAATTTGACTTCCTGATAAGTTTTGCAAAGCGACCATAACTGGCTGTTTATCACCCGTTGTAATCGTAACAGCAAATAAGAATTCATTCCAAATATTTGTGAATTGCCAAATGGCTACGACGACAAATCCAGTAATCGATAATGGGACGATAATATTCTTAAATACACCCAAAAAGTTTGCGCCGTCTATTTGCGCTGACTCAATCATCTCATCTGGAATGCTTGCATAAAAGTTTCTAAACATGAGCGTCGTGATAGGTAGTCCATAAACAACATGGACGAGCACTAATCCGGGAATTGTATTATACAGTCCAATATTCCGTAAAAATTGAATCATTGGGATCAAAATACTTTGATAAGGGATAAACATACCGAATAAGATAAACGTAAAGATAAGATCGGACCCTTTAAATTTCCATTTCGATAAAATATATCCGTTCATAGCACCTAACAATGCTGATAGTAATGTCGCAGGTATTACTAGATACAAGCTATTTAATAGATTAGGTTTTAAGCTTTCAAATGCCATCTTATACGAACTAAAATCAATTGCTGTCGGCAAAGCCCACATTTGTGAAAGCGAAACTTGATCAAGCGGTTTTATGCTTGTAATAATAATTACATAAACCGGCGTTAAAAATAGAATTGATATAAAAACTAGTAATCCGTATTTAACAACGGTGCCTATTCGTAATTTCGCCATTAACTCTCACCCTTTCTACTATTCCACAAATAAGGGACAATAAATACGGCGACTAACAGTAACATGATAATTGCGATCGCGGCACCATTTGCATAATAGTTTCCTCTAAATGTAGTTTCAAACATGTATAGTCCTGGTACATCTGTAACAAAGTTTGCGCCAGAGCCTGTCATCGCATAAATTAAATCAAATATCTTCAATGAAATATGCGCCATAATAATGACAACACTCATTGTAATTGGGATAAGTATTGGTAAAACAATTTTTACGTAAACTTGGAACTCGTTAGCTCCATCCATTCTTGCGGCTTCTCGTAATTCCTCGTCAATTCCACGTAATCCCGCTAAATACATCGCTAATGAAAAACCGGTCATTTGCCAAACAGCCGCGATAACGACCGCGATAATGGCTACTGGCAAGCCGAACTCAATACTTCCCCATTTAAATCCTGCTAGTATTGTCGTATCTGTATACCATTTTGGTTCAATTCCAAAATGAATTAAAAACTTATTGAACCCGGTTGATGGGTGCAATAACCACTGCCATACAACCCCTGTAACGATAAATGACAATGCCATTGGAAATAAAAAGATATTCCTAAAGATGGATTCACCTTTTAGTTTTTGATCCAATAAAATCGCAAGTCCTAGACCTAGTAAAATGACAATCCCTATAAAGAAAATCGTGAAGAATAAAGTGTTTCGTAAATCTGCCTGAAAGCGGAAATCGTTAAATAAATAAATGTAGTTTTTTAGTCCGGCAAAGGAAAAATCCGGAACAATCGTATTATAATTACTTAATGATAGATAGCCCGTCCAACTTATAAATCCGTAAACAAAAATTAAAATTAAAATAATGGACGGAATTAAGAAAGCAATAGCTGTTAAATGATCATTTGATAATTTTCTTTTCTTTCGCACTGGTATTTCTTTCTCCAAATTTACCCCTCCTCAGTTTGAGGTTTCTTCCTATTATATAAAAGAGATGGGGCCGCTATTAGAGGCTGCCCCATACTTTTTTTACATATCAGGTGCTGCATTTTGCAAAGAATCGATAAAGTTATCGACGTCTCTTTGTGTTACAAATATATTGACAGCTTGATTTGCTTTCGTCACAAAACCTTCCGATGCGGCTGATCCGTGAGCTAGACTTGGAAATAGTTTTGCGGTCTTGAAATCTTCAATTGTATCTTTTCCGTAATCATCATACTTCGAAGGATCTGCATCAATACGTGCCGGGATCGATCCCTTCAACGGGTTAAATGCATCTTGACCTTCAACAGAACCAAGAACCGTTAAGAATTGCTTCGTAGAATCGACATTTGAAATACCTTTTGGTAATCCAAATGTATCCGTGATAACAGCAAAGTCACCTTCAGTACCTGGGAATGCAAAGTAACCATAATCTTCATTGGTAACCAGCTTCAGATCATTCACGAAATAACCTTTTGCCCAGTCTCCCATGTTAAGCATTGCGGCTTCGCCTTCTGCTACTAGCTGTGCAGAGTCCTGCCAGTTACGGGAAGCATGATCTTCATTCACATAATCAAGAATTTTTCCAAACTTTTCAGCAGCACTAACTACTTTACTATCCGTGAAATCGATTTCACCAGAAAATAGTTTAATATAATCTTCTGTACCCATTTCGGCAGCTAGCACGTTTTCAAAGATTTGAGTTGCTTCCCAACTCTCTTTATCGCCCAATGCTAATGGCGTAACGCCAGCATCTTTCAATTTTTCAGCAACAGTGAAAAACTCATCTATTGTTGTAGGTACTTCAATTCCGTGTTCCTTGAAAACTTCCTTGTTGTAGAACATGACGTTTCCACGGTGAATATTTACAGGAACCGAATAGATGTTGCCCTCATTACTAACTAGGTCAATCAACGCTTCGGGGAATTTGTCCATCCATTCATTTTCTTCATACAAATCATTCAGGGGAGCCATTTTATCTGCGGCAACCCAACTTTTGTTCAATTCTTCTCCACCATGTACTTGGAATGTTGAGGGTGGATCATTACCTTGCATTCTTGTCGCTAGAACTGCTTTCGCGTTAGTTCCAGCTCCACCAGCTACAGCTGCATTTTTAACTTCAATATCCGGGTGCACTTCGTTAAATAAATCGATTAAAGCTAAAAGACCATCCTCTTCACCGGCACCGGTCCACCAGCTAAAGATTTCAACTGCACCATCTGCATTTTCTTCCTTCTTGTCAGATTCCTTTCCAGTATCGGTATCTGAACTACAGGCCGAAATAACAAGTACGAGTGCTAATAATAAAAATCCAACTATTTTTTTCAATATTCTTCCCTCCCTAATTTGTTAGCGCTTTCACTATTATATTAAAACAATTCAATCATTTGATGTAATTGAATATCCGCATTATTTTACGTATACCTTCACTTTTCAACGATACTGTCATGAAAGTGCTTCGGCGATGAATGATAATACCTTTTAAATACACGACTAAAGTAGTTTGGATCTTTATACCCCACAATTGAACTAATCTCTTTTAAGGAATATGTATTTTCAACAATTAATTCTCTAGCCTTTTCCATTCGAATTTCCGTTAAAAATTCAATATACGTTTCACCAAACTCTTCTTTGAATATGTTAGAAAAGTAATTTGGACTTAAATTAACCAACTCTGCAATATCTTTAAGCGAAATCGACTCCATATAATGCGACATTATATATTCTTTCGCAATTGTCATCGATTGTTTAGACTGATAATATTCATTTACTTTATTACAACAGTCATTCAAGTATATAACCCAATCCTCATTTGACCATAAAGTGAATACAGCACCTTTTACAATGGCTATTCTTTTCTTTGTAAGCATAGTTTGAATTGACATATATAAGCTTTCTTTATCGGATGCTGTCAATTGCAAGGCATGATCTTTAAATATAGCAATCGCGTCATTACGCTTTCCCTTTTCAATCTCTTGAACAATGCTTGAAACAATATTCTCATGTTTATCATCTGGTTTTTGCATGAACCCATGATTGCTTTTCCTTGCTGTCTTAAGTTGAAAGCTTGCAGTATAAGCTTCTCGGTAAGATGTCGATAGTTTTTCAAGGGAGTCCACAATATGCCCAATTCCAATAAAAACATCTTCTCCTAGTTCTATCTGAATCTTTCGGGCTACTAATAACTGATCTGCTTTATTCACGCAATCATTAACAAGCATGAGCACAGTAAAAACACTATTTTCTCTAAAGACTATATGAAAATCCGGCACATACTTTTTAAAAATATCGGTGGCCCTCTTTTCTTCCAGTATGTTATCGGATGTCACCACAAAAAAGTAACCAGCTTTCATAAGCGGATATATTTGGCCTTGCAATACATGAGCATCATCTTCTAGGGGCTGTTTCATCAGTTTCCGAATAAAACTCTCATTCAAAAGCTTTTCAGACTGCTGTTTCTCTTCTTCCAATCTCTCTTCATTCAAGATTTCTTTTCTAAGACGAAAGAGTGCAGTAGTGATTTCCTCCCTTTTCCCTGGTTTTAATATGTAATCTTTAATTCCAAATTGCATTGCTTGCTTGGCATAGTCAAACGTATCATAGGCCGAAACTAATATGAATTTAGTTCTCGGCAACATTTCGTGAATCTTTTCTACCGCCACTAAACCATTAACACCTGGCATCTTAATGTCCATAAAAATAATATCTGGCTCTAGCTCTTTCGCCAACTCAATGGCTTTTCGACCATTTACAGCCTCGCCAACGACGATCATATCTTCAAAATTATCTTGTAAAAATTTCTTCATCGCTTTTCTTTCTAGTAATTCATCTTCAGCAATTAAGATCCTCATTAAATAGCCCCCTTACCACTTTTAGGTAATAATAACCGAATCGTAGTCCATTGCCCTTTTTCCGATTCAATCTCAACGACATTCTTCATCTGATAATAAAGTTGTAAACGACGAATTACATTGGTCAAACCTATACCCGTTGAATGTCCTACATGGTCATCTTTTACAGTTGATAAGGATAACAATTGTTCGATTTTCTCCTTATCAATACCCTCTCCATCATCGCTTACTTCAATAACTACGAATTCATCCGTCTGTTCAATCTTAATCGAAATAATTCCCCCTTCTTCACGCTCTTCAATGCCATGTATAAATGCATTTTCAACCAATGGCTGAAGCGTTAAGCGTGGGATTTCGATATCCAGTGATGACTCATCAATTTTCGTAATGAATTGGACTCTCTCTGAAAAACGTGTTTGTTGTATTCTGAAATAATCTTGAACGATATTTACTTCATCTTTTAACGTGACTTGATCATTGATATTACCTAAACTGTGACGCAATAAAGCAGCCACTGATTCGATTAATCTTGAAGTTGAATTCGCATCTTCTAAATAAGCCATCTTTGAAACTGTATTTAAAGTGTTAAACAAAAAATGTGGATTAATTTGATTTTGCAAATGCTTTAATTCCATTTCCTTTAACAATTGATCAAGCTCCGATTGATCCTTAATTTCTTTCACCAAATTATGTATATTAGAGCGCATATTATTAAACGCTTCACCTAGTAAACGCAGCTCATCATTGGATTGAATTTCCACAGCTTCGCCCAATAAATCTCCCTTCGAAACTTCCTTTGCTGCAAGAGATAATTTGTGAAGTGGTCTTGTAATTCCCCTTGAAAACCATATAGCAAAAAATATTGCTATCGCAATCGTCGTTATAAACAAAAAGATGATGAAAGTAATGAAGTGTCCATTTCTTTCTTGCAACTCTTTGTAATAAGTTTGATAGGCTGTTAATTCAACATCTATTAACTCAAGCGCAGACTCTTGAATATAGCCAGAAGCTAACCTGACTTCTTCAAGATGCTTTGTATATTGTTCAATATCTTCTTTCAACACAAACCCTACGGTAAGTTCACTTTCATGTATAAATGTTTCAACCAGATTAATATAGTTATTAATTTTAATATTTTCATTAAACGAGTAAATCGCTCTTAAATTCTCTTGTTCAGCTTTTAGTTCAGCTTTCTTATTGAAATAGCTATTTTCATTTACCTCATCCGGCTCTAATACATATACTCTTGTAAACGCATAGAGTTCATCTGACTTTTGGGAAATGGAGTTTAACAATAAAAAACGTTGAAAACTTTGATTGTACTTGTTGGTTAATTCATTAGAACTGACGAAAATTGAAATTGCAGTCACTTGAAAAAGAATGATAAAAACGAAAAAGTACATTAATAACTTTCCGCGTATTGTTTTCATTTTAGCTCACCAGTTCGAAACCTATTAACATCATTTTGATCAACAATTTTGGTCTGCGTAAAGACTTCCTTGTTCAAAACATCATGTTGTTGAAAGTCAATCATCAATTTAATCGCTTCATAACCCATTTCTGCTGGATACTGCGCTATCGTTGTGTTAATTTTTCCTTCTTGAATTAACTTCAACGTCTCGGGCAAAACATCAAATGCAGTTATATAAATATCTTTATTCGGCGCAATTTCTCTTAATCCCTCAACCATTCCAATGCCATCTAGCGCGCTAGTTCCGACAAGTGTATTTATAGAAGGAAACTCTTTCAATAAGGAATAAGTTGCCTGGGCAGCCCCAATTTGAGTAATATTCGATTGCTTTCTTCCGACAATCTGGATGCGTTCAGTTGCTTCAATTGCATCCTTGAAGCCTGCCAGTCTTTCTTGTTGGTTTATTGAATCAAAACGACCCATCACAATGCCTACATATTGTTCACCTATCGTGTTTTCAATAATAGTTTTTCCTGCTAGTTGACCAGCATAATAATTATCTGTTCCGACGTAAGCATTTCTCAAGCTGCTCTTAACATCCGTATCTACCGTGATAATTGGGATTCTCCGCTCAATAGCTTTAAATGCTAAATCAACAAACTTCTGCCCTTCTGCTCCTTGTATAATAATGCCATCTACTTGGGCAGATATCATTCGATCAAACAGCTTGAGCAACTGGACATTATCCGCTTTGGGCGGCCCTAAATATTCTAAGTATACCTCATGTTCTGCCGCAGCCTTTAACGCTCCTTGTTCGACTAGACGCCAATATTCATTGTCAATTTCTTCTGCAATCAAAACAAAATGATAGGCATATTCAATTGCTGAATCCGATTCTTTTTCAATATAAAAAGTTTTATAACCAAAATAAATCATTCCGATAAAACTCACTAGAAAAATAGCGAAACCAATACTATAAATAATTCTTTTTGTGGATTTTTTCAACTGGTCACCAACTTTTTTTATTATGATATACATTAGTTTATTTAACAATTCAAAGTTCTTTTTGGGTTTAAAGTAGCTATCTAACTTGCCCCTTCTAATCTCCTATTATATCAATTTCACATAATTGTAACATAACTGTCTGAAGTGCAGGCCACTCATCAATACAACTATCATTTTTCCTTTAACTTAAAGTTTGAAGGCACTCTTGTAATCCCAAATCCGATTTATTTTTATTAGATAATATCTATGGTAAATATATTCTTAGCCTCCTATACAATTATTCTATCTCGATAGAGACAGTGTAAAAATATATATTTCACTAGTAAATAGACTATAAACAATTCTTTTATATATTATTCCTTCATTATTATGTGTACAATAGGTTTGTAGTTGGGATATTACCATCGTTTTTAGTAAAAGGGGATAATATTATGAGGTTTGGAATAGTTGGAACAAACTGGATCACTGACCGATTTATCAAAGCAGCAAAACTACATTCTGGCTTTTCTATCGGAGCAATCTATTCAAGAACAAAAGAAAACGGTCGAAACTTCGCAGTGAAATATGACGTTAAAAATGTATACACTAATATGGAAGAGATGTTCCGCAGTGGTGATATTGATGCGGTTTACATTGCTTCCCCAAATTCCTTTCATGCTGAGCAAAGTATTTTAGCAATGGAAAATGGAATTCATGTGCTTTGTGAAAAACCTGCAGTGAATTCTGTAAATGAAATGGAACAAGTCATTTCAGCATCTGAAAAGCATCAGATTACCTTTATGGAAGCTATGAAATCCACTGTTACACCTACGTTTCTGAACCTGAAAGAGAACTTATATAAGATTGGACCTATCCGACGATTCGTCTTTCATTACAATCAATACTCTTCTCGTTATGATAAATATAAAGAGGGTATTATTGAAAATGCATTTAAACCCGAGCTCGGAAATGGCGCAAAAACAGACTTAGGCGTTTACTGTATCGCACCTATTATCCATTTAGTTGGCGAACCGAAATCAGTTCTAAAAAGTCATTACCTTTTATCCACAGGCGCAGATGGCCAAGGCAGTATGATATTGAATTACGATGAATTTGAAGCTGTTATTATGTACTCAAAGATTTCTGATTCCCATTTACCAAGTGAAATACAAGGTGAAAATGGCGTCATGGAAATCGATAGAATTAGTGACCCTAAGAAGGTAATTATTAAATATAAAGATGGTCAAACAGAAGATGTTTCTATATATCATGAGTTTGATACTATGTATTATGAGCTGGATGAGTTTATTAAATGCGTAAGTAACAAGCAGATAGAGTCTACGATTAATACGCATGAGATCTCTCGTCAAGTAACAAAATTATTGTCTTAAATATGTATTCAACACTTATTTGGGGACCGAAATAAAGTTTGTGATTTCACAATTTAATTTAATTCAAATCGAAAACAGAATCCATTATATATGGATTCTGTTTTTTTATTTCGTATTAATAACTAATAACTAATAACTAATAACTAATAACTAAATTTACTCTACAAGTATAAATAGATTGGGGTTGATGCTTTTTTATTCGGGATTATCAGGTCAATACTTTATATTTCTATATTCATTATAAAATAAAAAACAGTAAGCTTAACCTATATATATTCGAGTTAATGCCAGGCTTACCACATAGTCATCCAAATAACTCCGAAGCTGATGGGAATTTAGATTGCTTTGCAGTCGTGAGTTTTTCGCTAGTTACACACGCTCAAGCGTTATTGTTTTTTTAAGCTCATTTGATTCATAAGCAGCTTTCACAACTTCTAGTGTGCGCAAACCATCCATACCAGTTATTGATGGATTACCATTAGATTTAACACAGTCGATAAAATCCTCTATTAAACCAACATTCATATCTTCCGACCATGGCAATTCCTGAACGTTTTCTTCAACATCATTATAATATAGCGAGTGTTGTTTGAAGGCATCTACACTTAAATTTCCTTTTGAACCAACGAAATGCATGACAACATTCCCCCAAGTTGGATATGTTTTTGGTCTTGACCAGCTTGGATCTATAGATACTATCATTCCAGACTCAAGTTCAAGAGACACCATACCACAGTCCTCTACATTAATATCATAAAACCTTGTGTCTAATTCAGCATATACATTTTTCACTTCATCTTTGAAAATCCAACGAATCACATCCATAATATGAACAATATGATCGGTCGCTGATCCACCGCCTGAGAGCTCCTTGTCGATAAACCAGCCGCCTGGCATTAAACCATGATTTGTTGCATTTATCGCAAGTACTTCTCCAATTGCTCCTTCTTGAATCATTTCTTTTACATTTTCAATTACGGGTGAAAATCGAACTGGATAAGCAATTTGTAAAATCACACCTGCCTCTTCACAAGCTTGTATCATCTCTTCTGCATCTCTGACTTCTGTTGCAATCGGTTTCTCACATAAGATATGTTTTTTAGCCCTAGCTGCTTCTATAACATGTTCTTTATGATTAATATTTTCAGAGCAAATGACAACAGCCTCTACATCTGTTTGTAAAAATTCTTTCAAATCGGCAATATATTTACAATTATATTTGCTTGCCATTTCTTTTCCTCTTACCTCATCTTCATCCCAAATATATGATAACTCTATATCAGTTCCATTATGAAGGATTTCTGCATAACTTAATGCGTGCATATGAGCAAAACTAATTATCCCAATCTTCATTTCCCACGTCCCCCTTTAATTAAAACGACAGGTTGTCCCTCTAAAGCTGATTTTCTCGCTGCTTCAGCAATACGTATTGCTGCTAACGCATCAGTAGCCAAAACAACAGGTTCTGTTTTCCCATTAAGACAATCTAAAAAGTGTTCCAATTGGCGTACAAATGGATCCCTTCTCAGCATACTTTTCGGAAATTCTACTGATGATTCCTCATTATGAACTTTAAGAATTACAGGGTTTGTCTCGTCATGATTATAAGTAATCATGCCCTTGTTTCCGGTCAATTCAAATGATGAACGGAACTCTGTTTCAGCCCAAGACAATTCAACATGGACAACTGTTCCATCGACCATTCTAATTATTACAAGACCATACTCCATTGACCTTCCACTCGCTTCAGTATGTTTTACATGCTTTGCCATCACTCGATGTGCCTCTCCAAATGTTGACTGGATCCATTCAAATTCATGAACACCCAAATCAAGGAAAAGACCACCACTTCTCATTTCATCCGTATACCATTCCCTATCCGCTGATGGATGAGGAACACCCCTCGACATACGAATCACGCCGGGACGACCAATCGCACCATTAGCAACTTGCTCTTTTGCATTTGCATATTCTGGGAAGAACCTCAGTGTATGGCTGACGAGCAATTGAACATGATTCTGCTCACAAATAGCAATCATTTTCTCCGCTTCTTCGCTCGTTACGCCAAGCGGTTTCGCACAAATTATATGTTTGCGCGCTTCGGCAATTTGAGTTACAAATCCCAAATGCGTGTCCGTTGGTGTACATATATCAAAAGCCTCAACCTCTTGCTCTAATAGTAGGTCTTCAACACTTGTAAAAGTCCTTACCCCATATTGTTCTCCAACCAATTGTAATTTTTCCTGATTACGGCCTATAACACCTACAATTTCAACACCTTTAAGCTGTGCCCAAATTTTCAAATGTCTTTGTCCTAAAATCCCTATCCCTACAACTGCAATTTTCACCTAATCCATTCCCCTCGTATTTCTAATTTATATAAGAAAATCTTGCAATATTTTTTAAACTTATCGATCCAAATCCTAATACAGCGTTGAATAATTTAGAGTATCCTAAAGGTTTCATCTCTTCCTCCCAGGGTTATGGGTTTTCCACTATGAATTAAACATTTTTAGTACAGTCATTTCCCACATGATGAAATGATAGCGCTTTAATATTCGGCTTTCCATCACTCTTCAAAACTTCTAAGGTAATAGCATTAACTCTTACCGGTGGGATTCTTATAATTGCTTTATGTCCTATGTTTATTCCTTTATAAATTGTAATTACCCGCCCTGTTTTGGCTGTATTTATTCTAATTCTAAATTTTTGAATACACTCGCCGTCTGATAAATCTTCTTGTATGATAATATGATCTACCAACTGCGGATATTTCGCCTGAAAGGTCCACTTTTCTTCCTGTAATTCACATTCTTTAATCGTAGTTAATGGATTATTAAAACGTCTTTTTATTTCTCGACCAAAGTCTATTAATCGTTTCTCATCTTTTTCTGGCAGTAACCCTTCCCGATTCGGACCGATATTAAGTAATAAATTAGCTCCCCTACCTACAGAATAATAGTAAATGCCCATTAGCTCTTCCAAACTCTTTACCGTATGTTCATCATTCTCACTATAAAACCAGTTTCCCCTCATTTGCACATCACATTCTGCTGGCAACCACAGACGCTCAGTTAATTTTTCGCTTTCAGCAGCGTAAACAGAAAACTCAACACTAGCTACTGTATTCCAGCATGGGATTGGTGCGATACCATCTTCATTACCAACCCATCTGAAATCTGGGTCAGCCATATTAAAAATCAGTATTTTGGGTTGTAATAAACGAATTGCTCCAATGATTCGCTTCCAATCATATTCATGATCTTCAGACCCAGCTCCATCAAACCATAGAATGTCAATATCACCATAATTCGTTAGCAACTCTGTTATTTGATTGATAAAATAATTATCATACGCTTTTGCATCTTTATTATTATAAAAATCCGATGCACCATCAAAAGGTGAATAATATAATCCCGGTTTAATACTATTTTTATGGCATGCACTTACAAATTCTTGAACAATATCACCCTTGCCATCTTTCCATGGGGACTGTGCCACTGAAAAGTCTGTGTACTTTGAAGGCCAATTTGAAAAACCGTCATGATGCTTCGCAGTTAAAACTGCATATTTCATCCCAGCTTCCTTGGCAGTTCTTACCCATTGTTCACAATCCAATTTTTTCGGATTAAATTTGGTTGGTGACATCGGCTTTTTATCAAAATCAACATATCCTTCGTAAAAAGTCCGTAATCCAAAGTGAACAAATAATCCAAACTCCCACTCTTGAAATTCAAGTTGCCTATCTGTAGGCTTAACTCTTTGTTTGGTTTCCACGTATTCCCTCCACAGTGAACTTTAAGTAATCCTTTTATTAAGGTTTTAAATACTCGTTGCATTCCCATTGTCGACACCTATCAGTTCACCTGCTGCCGGTAGACTTAACATAACTAAGTTGCCAGCAGTTGGAACAATATACCCCTCACCGTCCATAACATCATTCGTAATAAAAGATACTTCTTTCCCATCAACTTTAAGTACATCCCAATCAACAGTTAATCGGATTCTTGCAGGTTTTCCAAGTCTTTTCTCGATAATATGTTTGAAATAATCATGTAGGCCTCGTCATAATTGATAGTTTTTTATTTCATTCATAGTGGAAGGAGTGATAAATATTTTCCGATACCAACCAATCCCACTATCTAAATAGCCAACGTATTCGGATTGAAGTCCAACTCGATACTCAAGTCATGTGGAAAATTAATTGTCGCTAGGATCAATCTTTTAGATTGGGATTTTGTACATTTTATTATCGATTTCCAACTCTCTTTGAAAACGCCAAATATCATTAAAACTTAATCTTTGCTCTTCATGTATCCCTCCTCAATAGATATATTCAAAAGGCATCATTCGCTCATTTTTCGAGGGAACGATGCCTGTTTACATAAAACATGTTGAACTTATGATTTAATTCCCTTCAAACCTCATCCCATAATCGACGAACATTTGCCATACCTATTTTCGATGCCTGTTTACATTCTTCCATTCCTTCAAATTCAACAGAGATATACCCATCGAATCCAGCCGCTTTGACAACCTTAATCACTTCTCTTATGTCAATATCCCCATGCCCAACAATCGTACCTCTTAAATAATTTCCAGAGGCAGTTTGCATCCATCCCTCGCCAGGGTTAAGATGTGCAGGGCGATGGAAAAAGTCTTTAAAATGCACTACGGAAGCATATGCAATATTATTCTTTGTGGCAACTACTGGATCTTCATCTACACATAAAAAGTTCCCTATGTCTAATGTCGATTTAAAGTTAGGGCGGTCTACGTGATTAACTAAAGTTTGCACCCTGTCACTTGCTTGAATATAATAACCATGGTTTTCAACACTCGTTATAATTCCATACTGATTGGCATAATCAGCGATTTCCCTACAAGCAACTGTCAATTTAGGTAAATCAGCTTGAAATTGTTGGATTGTCGTTTCTGGAATCGGTCGGGATGCCACGTCATGACGCATGAATTTTACGCCAAGACGATTCGCAATATCAACTTCTTTCTTAACTCGCTCGATTTCCGCCTGAAAATCCTCATCGCTGTCAGTAATAAAGTTAGCTCCAATTGCGTAATTGGAAATATCGATTCCTACTTCTGCAGCCTTTTCACGAACTTTATCTATTAACATTGGATCCTCTTCGAAGTTAAACCCAAGATTAGGAACGATTTCAACATGCTCCCCACCCTGATCTGCCACCCACTGGACTGCATCGATAATCGACATTTCTTTACTGTTTAATGCACCTAAAAGGCTGTAAGAACTTAAACCAAGCTTCATTTATTTGTCCCCCTTTACTAAACCGATTTCTTAAGTTTTTGATAATATATACGTTTTAAATTATGATTCCATGTTATCTAACGGATACATCCTTAAGGCATAGAGGGAGAGTGTAATATCACACACTCCCTCCCTAGCCTCTGGGAGTTATTAGTAGTCTTCTTTACTAAATATTACGATATTTACGCCCACCACATGTCAGTAGGTTGATCATTTATTAGCACTGACTTCAAATTAGTAACTGCACGTGAAAATCCTTCATCTATCGACATTAACGGATCTTCATGTTCTATACTGACAACATAATCATAGCCATATGTGCGTAAAGCGCTCATCATGTCCGACCATTCCTGGATACTATGACCACATCCGACAGATCGGAATGTCCATGCGCGTGATTGCACATTGCCGTAAGGTTGCATATCCGTCAAACCGTACATATTGACGTTTTCTGGGTCGATATATGTATCTTTGGCGTGGAAATGGTGAATGGCATTTTCTTTCCCTAATATTTTAATCGCCGCAACTGGATCGATTCCTTGCCACCATAAATGACTTGGGTCCAAGTTTGCGCCAATTGCAGGTGAAGTTAATTCTCTCAACTTGAGCATTGTATGCGGCGTATGAACTAAAAATCCCCCATGCAATTCCAATCCTATTTTAACATCATTTTCTTCAGCAAGTTGTCCAATTTCTTTCCAATAAGGCACCAGTTTTTCTTCCCATTGCCACGTTAAAATTTCACTATATTCCGTTGGCCATGGGGTTACAGGCCAATTCGGATATTTTGCTTCTTCGTGATCCCCAGGTGTTCCTGAGAATGTATTTACAACTGGCACGCCTAGTAATTTGGCTAATTTAATTGTTTTTCTTAATGCATCATCTGAGGATTTTGCAAATTCAGCCTCTGGTGAAATCGGATTGCCGTGACAGCTAAATGCACTTATTATTAATCCGCGTGAATGCACTTGTTCAAGATATGCTTTCCGTTTCTCTTCACTTGCAAGTAATTCATCCAAATTACAATGCGCACTACCCGGATACCCACCTGTTCCAATTTCTACTGCCTGCAATCCAGATGCTTGAACATGATCTAACATTTCTTCAAACGATTTTTCTGAAAATAATACTGTAAATACACCTAACTTCATAATTACTTTCCCTCCAGTTTTCAAATCAAATATAGTCCTTATTATACTTCATTTCACAGTCAATTGAAATCGTTTACATAACTTTTAATTGCAATATTTCTACTTACCTATGTTCCGTGCATTATCTGAAAGCATCCAGAATTAACCCTAGAAAAAAAACTGCTTTCACCCGGTGTTTCCCGGATGAAGCAGTTTGATAAAGTTAAAATTTTGGTAGTTGAATATCGACTTCTCTTCCCTCTTTAGATGACCTAAATATACCATCTATTATTGCCTGGTTAATTAAGATTTCTTTCCCTGGGATAGGAGCTGGCTTACCTTTTTTAATCGCGACAACGAAGTCCTGTACTTTTTCATCAAAAATGTTAAGCTCATGCTCTACTATAGGTATCATTGTTTCTGTATGCTCATTATCCACGTCATGGAACATGCTCATTGATCCAATTCCACCATCCCAAACACCGCTCCATGGTCCGTTACCAGCTGAAGTTAGCTTTAGACCTGCATCTTTTCCTAGGAAAATCGTTGGCCCTAAAGTGTCCATATGCATTGCCCAAGATATTTTAAAGTTTAGAATGATGCCACCCTCTAAGCGAATCATCGCAACACCAAAGTCTTCTACTTCAAACTTATCTGCTTCAGGATGATACTGTGGATTTGTACCAAAGTAATTCGATGTATATGCCGAGACAGTTAGTGGCTTTGGATGCCCTAATGCATTTAAAGCCAGATCTAACGAATACGTTCCAATATCGGCCATAGCGCCTACACCTGCCAACTCTTTATTTATAAACGTTCCACCCGGCATACCACGACGACGTCCACCACCTACTTCTACATAGTATACGTCACCAAGCTCTCCCGACTGAACAATGCTTGTTACTTTTTGCATATTCGGGTCATAGCGAGGTTGAAAACCAACAGAAAGCATTTTACCGGTTTCCTCCGCAACTTGCACCATTTCAATTCCTTGTTCAAGTGTAACTGCCAACGGTTTTTCCACTAGGACATGTTTGCCTGCACGTAAAGCGTCAATACTCGTTAAATGATGGAATACATTTGGCGTACAAATACTGACGCCATCTATATCTAACTCAAGCATTTTCTGATGAGTTTCAAATGCTTCGGCACCTTCAATGCCCAAATCATCAATAAACTTCTGTGCTTTTCCCGGTACAACATCTGCTACCCCTACAATTTTAACACCTTCCATTGCCAAATACGCGCTTGCATGGCTTCCAGCAATTCCACCACTACCAATAATTCCAATTTTAACAACTTTCATCATTAATTATTCCCCCAAATAAAATTGCATAGTTATAGGTTTATTTACTATTTTTAGTTTACTTGTACAGTATTTTAATGTCCAGTAGTAGCCCAACTTTCAGAATAATACTTTTGAAAACCACTTATAAAATACTTTTAGATAAATCTAACACTTTCCTTATTTATTCTCTATAATAGAGGTAGGGTATTCTTTTATATAAATACTGAATTAGATATTCATATTAGATTAGCTACGACAATTTGGGGTTTCCCAATTGTTTAAGGTTTCTTATATAGATTTCGGATAAAATCATAAGATTTACTTATATAATCAATTTCCTCAAAATGTAATCGTTTACTAAATTAATTAAAATAAGAAATGAGATGATTCTATGCCCACAATACAAGTGGTTGCCAAAAAAGCAGGTGTTTCAGTTGCTACCGTTTCCCGAGTCCTTAATAATCCGAGTGTTGTAAAAGAGGCGACAAGATTAAAAGTCGAACGGACTATTGAAGAACTAAAATACGAGCCTAGCGTACTTGGACGTAATTTAAGAACTGCTAAGAGTAGAATACTATTAGCACTTATTCCAAGTATCTCCAACCCCTTTTACACAGAAATTATTAACGGTATCGAAAATGCTGCCATTGAACAAGGTTATAATATTCTACTTTGTGAAACAGGTTCTGATCCAAAAAGGGAAAAAATTTATTTTAATTTACTAAGAAGCAGGCTTGCCGACGGTATCATTTCTATGGATCCCACTGTTGACAGAGCTAAATTACTCGAGCTTGCAGATAAATATCCTGTCGTTCAATGTAGCGAATATGATGAAGGTGGTAATATTTCTTATGTGTCCATTAATAATGAACTAGCAGCCTACCATGCAGTCCGATATTTAATTAAAATTGGACATACAAAAATTGCCCTTCTTAATTCGCATAATAAGTTTTTATATGCACGGGAACGTCGCCAAGGTTTTGAAAAGGCTTTGAACGAATCTAACCTAGCTGTAAATCCGGATTGGATTTATAATACGGATGATTTGGGATTTGAACATGGGCAACTGGCAATGCGCCAGCTTCTTACCTTACCAGAAAAACCAACAGCCGTATTTGCCGTCTCTGATATTCTTGCGATTGGTGCCCTAAAGGAAATTAATATAAATGGATTACATGTACCCAATGACATGGCAATTATCGGATTTGATAAAATCAGCTTTTCAAACATGACACATCCAACATTGACTACGATTTCTCAACCAGGATATAAAATGGGTTTCACATCCGCAAAAATGCTTATTAATAAAATTAAAGGGATACCTGTGGATAGTATTATTTTAGATCATGAATTAGTCATTCGTGACTCTACCTAGGAGTAACGGAAACACCAAGAAGTGGGAAGTCCGAAAGTATATATGAAAAAGACCTTAAAGCCACTTTGGCCTTAAGGTCTTTTTCATATTCAAACTGACTCGATAATTCTCTTTAACGCTTTTGCGTTTTGTGCTACGCTCTCTACTGGGTCACCTATAAAATCTTCTTGTTCAACAACGAACCAATCCACTTTATGTTCGTTACCTGCTTTTATCAATTGGCCAATATCAATCGTTCCTGCACCTAGTTCTGTAGATACAGGATTCCCTTCAACTAATTTAAGGTCCTTTATATGCAGTGATATACAGCGATCTGCATATTTCTTAATAATTTCTGCTGGCTCATAGCCCGCATGTACAGCCCAAAAACAATCTAATTCCATTTTCACATACTCTGGATCAGTGTTTTCATATAGGATGTCAAAACCAGACTTCCCATCAAATAAATCAAATTCAAATGCATGGTTATGATAGCCAAATGAAAACCCTTCTTTTGCTACTTTCTCACCGACTTTGTTGAATAATTCAGCTGTGCGTTTATAATCATCTGCTGTTGTACGCATATCTTCTGATAGCCAGGGACAAATAAGAAGTCGGTTATCAATAATGTCGTGATAGCTCAGCAAATCATCAAGTCCTCCTTGGAAATCTTCAATCGGAACATGTGCACCTGCCGCTTTAATACCGACCTCATCCATTTTAGCTTTAACTTCTTGTGCGGTATGACCAAAGAAACCTGCAAACTGGGCACCTTCATAGCCCATCCCAGAGATTTTATCCAGCACACCTAGGAAATCCCGTTCGGCTTCCTCTTTAATTGAATATAATTGTATTCCTAATTTCCCCATTATTTTTTCCTCCTTTAATTTATATGTTTATTATTATAAATAAACTTCTTTTCCTGTCTTTGCAGATTCATAAATTGCATTTAGCATTTTCATTACTTCCACCCCATCAGCAATCGGCGCGATTGTTTCGTCACCTGATAGACAGCATTCAACAAAGTGGTTGATTTCATTTGCAAATGTTTTCGCAAAATCAAAACCTAATGTATCAATTTGAGGTGCAACATTTAAGATTGTATTGTGTTTTTCTAAAACAAGTGCCAATGCCGGCTCAATTTCAGCACCACCTTTTTCACCAAATAACTTAACCGTTGTTTCATCCTCTTTTGCATGTAGTGTAAAGCTCACGTCAACATAGAGAGATGCACCATTTTCAAAACGAATCAGTGCATTCGTTAAATCTTCTACATCATTTAGCTTCGGATCATAATCTGCCGCTTGATAGGAGGATAAATTTTCAATATGACTGCGGTTACCCAATTTATGATATGTATTACCGCTTACGGACACTGGACGTGGTTTCCCCATTAAGTACCAAACAATATCTATTACATGCACACCGAGATCGATGAGTGGACCCCCACCCGATTTTTTTTGATCGCTAAACCATCCCCCGGGATTTCCCAGTCGCCTTAGGTAGGATGCTTTTGCATAATAGATTTCGCCAAGTTCATCATTATCGATAAATTTCTTCAGGATTTTCACATTATCAGCATGTCTTCTTACAAAACCAACTTGAACAATTTTACCTGATTTTTTAGCTGCCTCTTCAACCATTAGTGCTTCCTCAACAGTCATACTCACTGGTTTTTCGACCAAGACATGCTTACCAGCCTCAAGTGCCGCAACAGCAATCTTCGCATGGCTATTATTCCACGTACAAATACTTACCGCATCAATATTCGGATTTTCCAGGAGCTCCTGATGGCTATTATATAGCTGGTCAACTCCAAATAACTTTCCTTTTTCTGCCAGGCGTTCTTCGTGAATATCGCAAAATGCGACTAATTCTACTTCTTTGTTGTTTAAATAAGGTTTGATGTGCATCTCAGAAATCGATCCTACCCCAATGACTCCAACTTTTAACATATGATCTACTCCTTTATATATAGATAAAAATGTAATAAGACCAGCAAGATCCTTATAAACATAGTTTATAATCAAATGTGCTGGCCATAGCTGCTAATACATCATATAGTATAACTTTCCTTTCATTATATAGGTGAATATCTATATAATGAAAGCTCGCTCTTTTTAGCTCCACAAAACTTTAGTTGAATTCTTTGTTTTAACCAGTCCTATAGCTCAATTCTGCGGCCTTCTTCATGGGATTTCAATGCAGCTTCATTAATTGCTGTTAGATTGATAACATCCTCTTTGGTAATTGTTGGCGTTGCCCCTGTTTTAATTGACTCTACCCACTGCACCATTGGTATTGGTAGTCCAGGTAAAACTTCAGTTAGATCTTGTGATTCAACGTTTGCACTGTTAATACGGATTTTATCATCACTGATTAGTAATGTTCCCTCAGTTCCGTAAACTTCTAACTGGAATGGGCTTCCGTTAGACACAAAACTGGTTTCAATAATTCCAAGTGCACCTGATTCATAATCTACTAGAAGAGCAGAGTTATCATCTACAGAGGTATTACCTTCTTTGTGAAGACGTGCATATACGCCCGCTGCTTTTCCTGCTAGGCGGTTTGTCAGATAGATTGGGTGTGCCCCAAGATCCATCATTGCGCCTCCACCCGCTTGTTCTTTATCATAGAAGCGTTTTGGCAACCATCCATTGGCTTGTCCTTCAGGAGCAACACCACCGTTATGTGCAAAGCGACAACGGACCATTGTTAATTTTCCAATCCAACCTTCGTTGATTGATTTTTCAGCGTATAGGAAGTTGTTATCTGTCAGTCTTGGTAAAGAAACCATAAGCTCAACCCCAGCTTCTTTAACAGCCGCGTAAATTTCTTCACTATCTTTTACTGTAAATGCCAAAACTTTTTCAGTGAAAATATGTTTTTTATGCTTTGCTGCCGCAATGATAACTTCTTTATGCATGTTTGTTGGCGTATTGACAACGACTGCATCAATGTTTGGGTTCGATAAAACTGCTTCTAAATCGTTTTCAAATGGGACATTCAGTTCTTTTGCCCATCCCTCTCCGCGCTCAACTTCCTCATCCCAAACCATTTCGATTGATAAGTCGGTGTTCTCTTTAATATCCCGCGCATAATCATCCGCATGTACATGCCATCTACTTAATACTGCTACTTTAATCATTTATACCACTCACTTTTCATTAATTTTTTGTGGCTATCTAGGTTGAAATAAATAATCTTACCAACAATACTAGGTGCTAAAGTGAACTCCCTCTTTAGCACCTTTGTTAATTATTAAAAATAAACCTTAGTATAATCAATCAGTCAAAATAAACGGCTTTTCCAGTTTTAGCAGATTCATAAATTGCTTCTAAAATTTGCGTTACAACATAAGCTTGTTCAGGTTTTACAGTTGGCTCCGTATCGTTTATGATGCTGTCAATCCATAGTCGCGCTTCAAGATCTGCATTACTCTCAGATGCGCCCTCGTAATAAGCAACCCCTCCTGCACCCAGCTCCACTTTCGTGGTGTAGAGATTACCCATATCTTCCCCGTTAATGCGCAGACCATCCTTCATATCCGCTCCGCCTTCCGTACCACTTAGGGTACATTTTGCTTCATCAACATCTAGTGTATTTAGTGCCCAGCTTGCCTCTAAGCTAATTGTTGCACCATTTTCCATTGTTATGAATCCAAATGCAGAGTCTTCAACTGTAAATTTCTCTGGATCCCATGGTCCCCATGCATTTGCTGCATTTTCATTTTTTCCTAATTTATGATAAACAGAACCCATAACCGATTTTGGTTTGTAGTTGTTCATCATCCATAATGTTAAATCCAACGCGTGTGTACCAATATCAATTAGTGGACCGCCACCTTGTTTCTCTTCATCTAAGAATACTCCCCATGTTGGCACCGCACGTCTTCGGATTGCATGCGCTTTAGCGAAGTATATCTCACCAAGATCACCACGGCTTGTGATTTTGTGTAAGTGTTGACTATCTGGTCTAAAACGGTTGTCATAGCCTATTGTTAGTTTTTTACCCGTACGTTCTGCAGCTTCAAGCATTTCTTTCGCTTCTGCTGATGTTTTTGCCATCGGCTTTTCACACAAAACGTGTTTACCAGCTTCCATTGCTGCAATTGAAATTTCAGCGTGAGAAATATTAGGTGTCAAAACATGGATAACATCAATTGAATCGTCACTTAATAGATTTCTATAATCTTCATAGACTTTTGCATCTACAGTCCCGTATTGTTTTGCCGCTTGTTCGGCCTTACTTACTTCAATATCACAAAACGCAACAAGTTCAACCTTTTTTAATTTACTTAAACTTGGAAGGTGTTTACCATTCGCGATTCCTCCACAGCCGATAATACCTAACTTTAAACTCTTAGTCATTTAAATTCCTCCTATTATTAGATCTAATATATTAAGTGTAAACGATTACAATTTGAAACTAATACTTTAAAAAAAATAATAGCTCACTATGTCAGACATTTTCTATCTCTTTAGGGAATTTACATTCAATAATCCCAACATAGTGAACAATTTATATTCCCTTTACTCTCCTATATAATAGGCCGTCTTAACTGGCTTTGGCCCCTGCCTCTATCTGTGAGAAGGCTCTATGTGCAAACCACATGGAAGGATAGGCAAGTAGCGGGACACCTGCAACGACAAAGAACAACGGGAAAATATGAAAGAAATAATACAATAAAACATAACTAATAATCATTGCGAAAGTTTCAAACGGTCGTCCAAGTGCTAGTTGAAATGGTTTTTTATAGTACTCAAACAACTTAAACTCATAACGAACAAACACCGGGAAAAAGTATAACAGCATAATGAAATAAAAGAATCCAATAACCATTATGATGAAATGAAGAAAAGGAATTCCGATTTCAAGTTTTGAAATACTAAAATCATAATAGAGTAACATCCCAATACCAAGGAGCACAAGGCCAAGAATATTTGATTTTACAAAGTGATTTTTATAACCCTTGTAAAAGTTTTCAAATACGGGGGCATCTATATCTTCTTCCATCCATTTCCGTATCACGTAAAACACTGCGGTTGTTGCCGGCATCACTCCAAATAGTACGAGTCCTAATATAGTAAAAACAATCCAAAGAAGCTGAAGATAAATTATTCGAGCACACCAGTTGCCAATCCCAAGAATCCGTTCAACAATATTGTTAATCATGGTGATTACACTCCCAAAATGATGATGATATTATTATCTGAACCTTGTCTATCATAAAAATAGTTTCATCTTTTGTCAAGATTACAACCGGATAAGCATGAATTTCGATACATGCACTACTGAATGTTTATAGTCAACAACCAAATTGTTTAGTTTACAAGTATTTCATAAAGACCTATTTCAAGTAGTGGTAGTAGGAAGACTGATAGTTCATTACTGTCAGTCTTCCCACCTAAGACAACCCTAAGTGCCAAAGCATAATTGAACTGATTTTAATAATTAGTTTGAGCTATAGTCTTGATAAGCTGCATCGTATAGTTCAACTAGTCTATCAACTTTCATTTTTTCAAGCGTTTCTAAATATTTATCCCAGTTTTCCATTGGCTCTTGTCCCGCGATAAACTTCGCTTCCATTTGTTCTACATAAGGATCGATGTCAGTTCTAATTCTATTAATTTCTTTCTGCTCTTCATCTGTCAAGAACAAGAGTGGTAGCGGTACATGTCCTACAGGATGAATTTTCTCTTCTGTTTCTTTTCTTATCCAATCAGAGAACAAGTTTTCTTTATCAAAATCCAAATCGAATGATAATTTCGGCGTTGCAATTCCATAATCTGGCGTAAGTGATCCGCGCCAATCTTCAGCAGAAGTGAATTCAGCTGGTGTGTCATTTTGCGTTCTAATTGTTTTTTCATCATTTGTCCAATCCCAGAAGTTACCCTCTGGTCCCATGTTGAGTACCGCATAACCTTCTTCTGAATAGAAGAAATCAATCCAACGAATACTTGCTGCTGGGTATTTATTTTTATCTGTAATTGCGAATGTCCCCGGCGTGATACCTGATCCCATTGGAATCGTTGGCTCATCGACTAAATCGCTCTTAATAGGTTTCATCATTGGGTTTTCAGTTCCATTTTCAGGCGTTCCTAATGTAAAGAACGGGAACCAATCGGCAAATAATCCAACCCGATTTTCTCCACCTTTACCTTTTTTCTGCTCATCTGTTTGTGAGAAACTTTCTGAGTCGAAAAGTTTTTCATCATATAACATCTTCATGTATTCCAAGTACGCTTTGTAACCTGGTTGGTTTCGGCTATGTTGAACCTTTCCATCAACTACGTAAGCACCGGTAGAACTATCAAGTACACCGAATGCTCCCATGAAGAATTGTCTAACATCATCCATCCCATTGGCAGTAAGCGGAATTTCATCTGCTTTACCGTTGCCATTTGGATCCTCATCTCTAAAACGTTTTAATAATTCGTACATTTCATCAGTTGTTTCGGGTAGTTCAGTTACATCAAGTGCATCTAAAAATGCTGCGTTATACCATAGTGGACCACGGTACCAGTTTTCACCCTGTGCAACTTGTGGTAAAGCATAAATATGACCATCTCTTGCCGTAATTGATTTTTTAACTTCTGGATTTTCTTCAAATAATTTTGTAAGATTTGGTGCATACTTTTCAATTAAATCTTCTAATGGAATTAATGTTCCTTGACCGCCATTTTTAATTTGCTCTTCATTGGATAAATCAGCAGCAAATAGAATTTCGCTATAGTCACCACTGGCGAACATTAGGTTTTTCTGTGTAGCGAGACTATCTAAATTGGGAGTTCTAAATTCAAAGTTAATATTCGTTTTTTCTTCCATAGCTTTGAAAAACTCCATGTCTTTCCAATCCGTATCCCCTACTTTTGTACCAAACATCGAGATTGTAATTTTTTCATCTACAATTGGGTAACCTTCAGCATTGAAGTTATCGTCTGGCTCGACAGAGACCTCTTCTTTCTTTTCTTTATCCGAATTACAAGCCGTTAATAAGCCAATCAGTAAAACGAATATAGCTAAAAATTTAAGATTTTTCAATTTGATACACTCCCTCTATTTTTCAAAGTTATTAAAACCAAAAGAACAGCTTTCACCCCTACCTCTTATCACCCCCTTTCCTTTGTTTTCACACTTTCTCTTTATGTCTTTTATTTAACCTTTTACTGAACCAATCATAACGCCTTGAACAAAGAAGCGTTGCATGAATGGATATACAATAATCAAGGGTAATGTGGCAACTAACATAACTGCGTATTTCATAATTGCCGCAATATTAGCTTGGTTCTGAAGTGCTGCACCATCTAAATTATTCACACTTGTGGACATCTCTTGTAATACGAGAATTTCACGTAAAACTAATTGCAATGGATATTTACTTATATCCGATATATAAATCATAGCGTTAAAGTAAGAGTTCCAGTGATCCACGCCGTAAAATAAAGCCATAACCGCAATAATCGGTGTTGATAATGGTAAGACAACTTTAGCAAAGAAATAAAATATTGAGGCACCATCAATTTTAGCCGCATCCTCCAAGTCTTCTGGAATAGTAGATTGGAAGAATGTGCGACATACAATAATGTGCCAAATCGCTGCAGCATTAGGTATTACTAGTGCCCAAACTGAGTTCATAAGCCCCAAGTTTTTTACTAGTAGATAACTCGGAATTAATCCACCACTAAGGAACATCGTAACTACGAACATTGTCATGAAAAAGTTGCGCCCTATAAAATCTCTTCTTGATAGTGCAAAAGCGGCCGGTAATGTTACGAATAAGTTAATAAATGTGCCTAGTGCCGTATAGTAAATAGTGTTCCGATAGCCAACCCAAATTTTCGGGTCATTAAAGACTCGTTGATACCCTTCAAAAGTAATATCGATGGGATAAAGCCACATTTTTCCTGAGTTGACTGCCGCTGGATCACTTATCGAAGCACTAATAATGAAAATTAATGGATATAGAACCGCAATCATAGCCACTGTAAGTAGTGAGTAGTTAAAAACTTTAAATATCTTGTCAGGGGTTGTTTCTTTAATAGCCGTATTCATTCTAATTGTCCTCCTTTTCACCAAAGACTAGTTTCATTCGTTTTCCTCGCAATATAGTTTACTACGATTAATAAAATCGCATTGATAATTGCATTGAACAGCCCAACTGCAGTCGAAAAACTATATTCCCCATCTAATAACCCAGCTCTATAGACAAAAGTAGATATAATCTCTGACGACTCCATGTTCAATGGATTTTGTAGCAGAAGAACTTTTTCAAATCCAACTGCAAGTAAGCTACCTGTGTTTAATATTAGTAGTATAACCATTGTCGGGAAAATTGCCGGAATATTAATATGCCAAATCCGTTCTAATCTTGTTGCTCCGTCAACGATTGCCGCCTCATGTTGCTGAGGATCAACACCTGCCAATGCAGCTAAGTAAATGATTGTACCCCACCCTGCGCTTTGCCAGACTCCTGAGAAGACGAAGACTGTCTTGAACCATTTTGGATCTTCCATAAATGCAATTGGCTCAATCCCAATTAAACCCAAAAACTCATTGACGATACCTGTTGTTGGTGACAAAAATGTAATAATAATCCCTGCCATAACAACGACTGATATAAAGTGTGGAGCATATGTAATTGTTTGAATACCACGTTTATACAATCCATCTTTTGCTTCGTTTAGTGATAATGCTAATAGGATTGGTAGCGGAAAACCTACAACTAATGAGTAAATACTGATTCCCATTGTGTTTTTAAGTAGGTCCCAGAAATAGTAAGAATCAAAGAATGCTTTAAAGTGCTCTAAACCTACCCAAGGGCTTCCCCAAATTCCCACCGAAGGTGTGAAATCCTTAAATGCGATTTGGATTCCGTACATTGGCACGTAATGGAAAATAAGAAAGTAAAGAAACGCCGGTAAAATAAATACATATAACTGCCAAGATTGAAGTGCCTGACGACGCTTAGACTTCCTGTTCATCTGTTTCAATACTTTCAATTCTCTCTTAGACTGCCTCTTGTCCACATTTGTAATCGTTTTCATTTAAATTTGAAACCTCCTTTTTAATTTTAATAAGAGCCTACCGACATGTTCTGCTTATTTACTATACTCTTTTTTGACAATCCCTTACTATAGTAAAATAGACTTGCATCTTCACCTTTAAATAAAAGTTGAATGAATATACTGCCTATCTGATAGTAGGAACAGATAAAGATTGTCTACCGCGATTCTTTTTAATGAATTCGATTACATTTTTACAAAGAATAGACAGGTTAATTAATTTACTAACCTAGAATCTCAATTATCTATATATTCATTCTTGCATGAAGTATCCAAAGTGTCAACGTAATTATTAAAGATAATCTATTTTTAGTTTGGAGATATTTGAATACTCAATTATCTCGCTATAAAAGTAATCAAAAAACTCTTCATGCCAGTGAAATGATAAAGTCTAAGATGAATTAACTTATAAGTAGCCTAGTCAAGCACCAAAAATAACAAACAGCAAATGATACGTCATTATTTAAAAAGCTGAAAGATCACTTGATTACTCTTCCAACAATGGATCGCTGGTCGTAATTAAAAACGCAAATGCAATTTGAAAAATAACAGTTATAACTGTAAAGGCATTAAACTGGTAATCCTGGTTCTACTGTTATGCTAGCACTTCTTTTTTTAGTTTTACGAACGCTGTATTAATCGCTAAACCAATGTCTTCATTCGCATGTTTAGGCTCGACTAACGTGATTGTAAGCGGAACAATTTCATTAGCTAGAACAATAATTGGTCCTACCTCTGTTTCTATTAACTGACGACCAGTCACTACTTGAAACTCGGTACCAAATTCAACTTTGTAAAGCGTATCTTGATTCGAAACTTCACCCTGTATTCTTAATAAAACTGTTCCACCTTCCTTAGTAGAGAGGTATGCAGTTTTTTTAACTGTAGTTTCTATAAGACTGCTATAATTACCTTTATCAGAATAACTACGACCACGGTAAATATCTTGGGATTGAATCGTCCACGTATTATTCTCATTCACAACAATTGTACGTTCAGGTATCAACCTTAGTTCCCCTGATAGCTCGACCCGAATAACCGGTAAAACTGTGTCCAACGGAATGTCAGGTAAAGTGACAATAAGATTATTCCCCTCCATACGCCAATCAAGTTCGTCAGAAGCACCGTCCTCTATCACTTTTTGTACACCTGTCACCAATCCCGGTAAAGTCAATTCTTTACCAACTGGCCATTTTAGAATATTCAAAAATATACTTTTATCGTTTACAGTTACTTCCCCCCATGATTGACCACCGAATTTAGTACCAGAAGCCCCAAGAATTGCCCCAGGATGCCTATCTAACCATTTCCCCATTTCTCGTAAAACATCTGACTCAAATTCGACCATTGATCCATCTCCACGAGGTCCAATATTTAGTAAGTAATTTCCACCACGCGCACGGACGCTTGTTAAGCCTTTAACAAGATCGCGAACCTTTCCAGAGATATCACTGCGGTCCTGCCAACTTCGGTATCCCCAAGTTGCATGGTAAATAGATGCCGGTGTTTGCCACGCACCATCTAAAGTATTTGAAGGCACTTGATTATCAGCTAACGTACGAAAATCTCCATTATTGTTCCAAACCCGACCACTTACAATTGCCTTTGGCTGAAGCTCGTGAATAATTTCAGCAAACTTAACACTTTGGGCTTGCGTAGGACAAGACATATCAAACCAGACTTCAGCAATTGGACCATAGTTCGTCATTAGCTCTCGAAGTTGTGCTGCAATCATTACCTCCATACTCTCTGGTATTGGGTTATTATTATTTTCATCAAAATCGTGTCCTTCATTCCAATCTATTAATGAAAAGTAAACACCAAACTTCAATCCTTGACGATGACATTCGTTTGCTAATAACTTTAAAGGATCCTTGCCATATGGTGTGCGCTGAATAATGCCATAATCTGTAGTAGCTGTGTCAAACATAGTAAATCCATCATGATGCTTGCTCGTTATCACGATATACTCCATGCCTGCTTCCTTAGCCAATGTACAAATTTCCACTGGATTAAATTTCTCGGCTGTAAAGTTTTTAGCAACTTTCATATATTCTTCTTTCGAAATATTAGCCCACATTTGAATCTGTTCACTGTAACCTTTTTTAACTGGTTTTTCATTCCAGACACCACCAATTTCAGAGTACAATCCCCAGTGTATAAACATTCCATATTGCAGACGCTGCCATGCAGCTATATTCTCTTCATTACTTAATTCAATAATACCTGAAATCCCATTTTGGTTTAACTCACTTAATGATTTAGTTTTACGATTCATTTTAGTAGCCTCCAAATAATAATACTGTAGTTTAACCAATAAGCCCTTACTTATTTTCAATTTCCATATTCAAGCGAAGCATAAAGTCGCGGCACCAATTACGCCTACGTCTTTACCTAATAATGCTGGTACGATACGGAATGTGTCTCGATAGGGCTTCATAACCAATTTCCTTGTTTTCTCAAACACTGGGGTGAATAAATCATCGCCTGCTGAACTAACACCCCCACCAATAACAATACAATCAGGGTTAAATGTATGCACAATATTCTTCAATCCTAATGCGACATAATCAGTTACCTCATCAACAACCTCGCACGCAACCTTGTCAAAAAGTGCTGCGGCTTCAAACAGATGTTTTGCCCCAATCGAAGTACCATCCATTTCAGCAAGTTCTGTCATTAACGTGGCATTCTCTTCTGCTGCCTCCGCTGCAAAACGTGCCATAGATGTCCCAGATGCATACGCTTCCCAACACCCTATCTGTCCACAACTGCACTGTGGACCATCTTGTCCTATTGACGTATGCCCAAGTTCTCCGGCAAAGCCGTTGCTACCGATCACTAATTTACCATCTAAAACAATACCAGAACCGATACCAGTACTAATCGTGACATAAACCATTGTCTTGGATCTTCTTCCAGCTCCTGCATAGTATTCTCCCCAAGCTGCTGCATTGGCATCATTCACAACTTGAACAGGGAGTTCTAATTTAGACTCCATTACCTGCTGAAGTGGAATGTTAGACCAGCCGGGCAAATTCGTACCGTTCAAAATAATTCCTCGTTCTGTGTCTACAGCACCCGGTGAGGCAACGCCAACGCCGAGTATTGGATAGTCTCCACGGACCTCTTTCACTGAGTCCACTAAACAGTTGATTACCTCCTCGGCATTTTTCAGTTTAGTTGTTTGATATTCTACACGGTGTAGTACCTTTCCTTTATGGTCATGTAAAGCTGTCGCTATTTTTGTCCCACCAAGATCTACCCCTACAACATATCGCAGCTTTTTCTCTATGTTTAATTCCTCTAATTCATTCATTTTATCTCCCCAATTGCTTTAGTTTATTTTTTACTGTTGCAATAATTTCAGCATCGATAGGATGCATAAAGCTTCGGTTAATACGGATTCCAGACCCTAGATGGACTTCTTTTATTCCAGTTAATTCAACCAATGTGGATAGCGATTCTGGCGTTACTCCATTGCCAGCCAATATTTGGACAGTCTTATCTTTGCACTGCTTAACTAATTTTTTTAGTTGTTCAGCAGATTCAGGAGCAGGTGCTTGGCCTCCAGAAGTCAATATTCTATTGATTTGTGGGAATCCAGCAATTGTATCCAATGCCTCCGACTGATTATCTACAAAGTCAAAAGCACGGTGGAAAGTAACATCCAAATCCCCTGCTTTCTTTAATAGAATAGTAATAGCCCTTGTATCGACTTTATTATCTTTTGTTAATGCACCAATGACAATACCAGCAGCGCCAGCGCACTTAATATGATGAATATCTGCCAACATAACAGCCAAATCACTTTCGGTATAATGAAAACCTCTATTATGCGGCCGAACAATTACATTCACTGGAATATTAACCCCTTCAACAACCGCCTCTATCAATCCCAAACTAGGTGTTAACCCATCCTTGGATAAAGCTGCACAAAGTTCTAGCCGACTAGCACCAGCTTGTTCCGCAACAACTGCATCTTCTAAACTTGTTGCTATAACTTCCAATATCATATCAACTACTCCTTTATTATAATGTAGGGTTGTACAATATCTACTAACAATGCACCCAAAGCCAGGCTACACGCGAAGCTTAATACCTTTCTACTTTGTATTGGCATATCGTTCCCGCCACGTAAATATGATTTCACTTTTTATCCTATTTAATAAAATTTTATTAAAATAATTCATTAGTGATTGCGCTGCCAATTGGTATGTCAATATAATAAGCGCTGTTCATTCGAATATTATTGATTGAGGTACAGAAAGAAATATATTGGGATGAATCATAACCACTCTCCCTAGTAATTATCTCATTATTCACAACCAATAAACTTTTTCTGTTGTGAACCATAACATCGTAAAAGTACTAGGTCAACCTATTTTTTAAAAAATAAAGTGATTCCTAAATTAACATTCAACACACAATTAATTAATTAATTAATTAATGCTCCGTAAATTCACTCTTTCTTTCTAAAAAACTAATGTTATACTGTTTTTAATCTAAGGAGGCGTTAAATAATGTCAGAAAAGAAAGTACGTTGGGGTATTATGAGTACTGCTAGTATTGGGAAACGTTCAGTAATACCGGGGATTCAAGAGTCAAATAGGAATACAGTGGAAGCGGTTGCAAGTCGATCATTGGAAAATGCTCAAGCCTATGCTAATGAATTAGTGATACCAAAAGCATATGGTAGTTACGAAGAATTACTAGATGATCCTACAATCGACGCAGTATATATTCCTCTTCCAAATCACTTACATAAAGAGTGGACACTAAAGGCTGCTAAGGCGGGGAAACATATTCTATGTGAAAAGCCAATTGCTTTGGATGAAAATGAAGCTGAAGAAATGATTTTAGCATGTGAAAATGCTGGTGTTATTTTGGCGGAAGCTTATATGTATCGTCATCAAAAAAGATATGAAGATATTAAAAAATTAATCAGTGACGGGGAGATTGGCGATATACGTAGTATTCATGGGGTTTTCACCTTTAATGGCGCCGAAAATACCGGCAACATCCGTTTTACAAAAGAATGGGGTGGCGGTTCGATTTACGATGTAGGCTGTTACCCAATTAGTGCTGCTAGATTCTTATTAGACGAAGAGCCTACAGCAGTAACTGCACATGCCTTCTTCTCTCCGGAACATGGTGATGTCGATATGATGGCTTCCGGAATAATGGAGTTTTCTAATGGTGTCGCCTTAACATTTGATTGTGGTATGTGGGCTGAGTTTCGAAATGAACTCGAAATTCTAGGCACTAAGGGAAGAATTGTGATGAAAGCAGCCTTTCTCGGTGACCAATCATATGAAATCATTAAAGACGGAAACACAGAAAAAGTTCTTGATGAAAACATTAATTCTTATGCTTTACAGGCTGACAATTTTGCAGAAGCTGTACTTGACGGAAAGCCTATTAAATTCCCAGCTAGTGATATCCTTCACAACATCAGAGCGGTAAAAGGGGCCCTTACTTCCGCAGAAAAACAAGAAAGAATACTATTAAGATAAAAGACGGGGGAATAAAAATGAGAAATATTAAAATTGGTGATTTAGAAAAACCGATTACTGGACTTGTAATGGGGACTGATTACTTCAAGCCTGAAATTATAGATACAGTCACTGAAGTACTAGAAAACTATATTAACATTGGCGGGAATATCCTCGACACTGCATATGTTTATGCAGGTGGTCAAAGTGAGCAAGCTATTGGTATATGGATGGAGGAAAACAAGCGTCGAGACGATATAATGTTGCTAACAAAAGGAGGTCATCCAAATCAGGATGGCCCACAAATCAATAAAAAAGCAATCGGTGAAGAACTAAAAATCAGCTTGGACAGACTTCGAACAGATTATGTTGAGCTTTATGCACTTCACCGTGATGATCCTACTGTACATGTAGGTGAAATTCTAGAAATCTTAAATGAACATGTTGAAGCTGGTAAAATCGGCACTTTTGGGGGTTCAAATTGGTCAGCAGAGCGACTTCAAGAAGCAAATGAATATGCAGAAAAGCACGGATTAATCGGCTTTTCCTTTAGTAGCCCAAACTTAAGTTTGGCTAAAGCACAGTCACCTTATTGGCCGGATTGTGTGTCCGTCGACGAATCTATTTTAACCTGGCACGAGAAATCAAATCTTCCTATTCTCTCTTGGTCTTCACAAGCCCGGGGCTTCTTCACGGGCCGTTTCACTCCTGAAGATCGATCTAATGAAGATTTAGTTCGCGTATTCTACAATGATGAAAACTGGGAGCGTTACCGAAGAGCAGAACAATTAGCAAAGGATAAAAACGTTGAAACCATTCAAATTAGCCTAGCATATGTCTTAAATCAATCATTTCCAACAGCAGCAATTATCGGACCACAAAATCATACCGAGATGCTATCGTGTAGGGAAGCTGCTGAAATCATCTTAACAGAAGATGAAGTAAAATGGCTTAACCTTCAATCCTAATATATTTGATACAAAAACACCCTAGTAGCGAAGACTTTATCTTAAGCCTCCGCAACTAGGGTTATATTTATTTGGGTATTAACTTTTAGATACCCTTAGTTACTAATAGGCCTTGCTACTATCAATAATACTTAGGTAACATATCCCCATGTGCTTCAATTAGCTCATCACACATAGCTATAATATCATCGATTGATAGTTCGGCTGAAGTATGTGGATCTAGCATAGCCGCATGATAAATATGCTCCTTTTTGCCTGTCATCGCGGCCTGAATAGTTAGTAACTGTGTATTAATATTTGTCCGATTAATAGCAGCTAACTGTTCTGGTAATTCACCTACATATGTAGGTGTAATTCCACTAGCATCTACAAGACACGGGACCTCAACGCATGCATTTTCTGGAAGATTACTAATTAAGCCACCCGTGTTCAGTACGTTTCCACCAATTTTAATTGGTTGGTTGGTTTCCATGGCTTCAATGATATATGAACCATACTCATTCGTTCGTTCGTGGGTCAGATTTTCGTCGTTGATTAAATCTGTACGCATTTTTTTCCATTCTTCAATTTGACTGATACAACGCCTTGGATATTCATCCAACGGTATATTAAAACGATTGATTAATTCTGGGTATCGACTCTTAATAAAGTATGGATGGTATTCAGCATTATGCTCAGAGGACTCTGTCACATAATAACCAAAACGTAACATTAACTCAAAACGAACCATATCACTATGTTTTTCTTTTTGTTTCTCAAGCGCTCTTCTTTTTATTTCAGGATATAAATCTTCACCATTTCCGGTAATTTCAAGTAACCAAGCCACATGGTTAATACCTGCTATTTCCCATTGAATATTATCTGTTGTCATATCCAAAGATTTTAGAAGGTCTTCTGCGCACCCTTGTACACTATGGCACAACCCAACTGTTTTAATGCCAGTGTATCTTAGCATTGTTCCCGTTAGCGCAGCCATAGGATTCGTATAGTTTAAAAACCATGCATTTGGGCATACCTCTTGCATATCCTTAGCAAAATCCATCATGACAGGTATCGTCCTAAGACTTCGGAATATACCGCCAATACCAACTGTATCTGCGATTGTTTGGCGAAGGCCGTACTTTTTAGGTATTTCAAAGTCTATAATTGTGCTTGGATCATATCCACCAACTTGAATTGCATTGATAACATATTTCGCATCTCTTAATGCTTCTTTTCTATCTGTATAAGATACAATAGTTACGGTAGATTCAAGGTTCTTTTTGATATTGTTCAGCATTTGCTCTGAGTCTTTTAGTCTTTCATGATCAATATCAAATAAAGCAATCTCAAAATCTTGTAGGGCCTCAACCCTCATACAATCACCAAGAACGTTTTTTGCAAAAATCGAACTACCCGCACCCAAAAATGTAATTTTAGACATCTATAAGCCTCCTAATTTCATTAGTTATTCCGAGAATAAAAGTAATTTTAGATGAATCTATTTTTATTCCGTTCGAAATTTTTAATCTTTCATTCTTGTCAGTTTACTATCTTAATCATCATAGAACAGATAATTAAGTAATACAATAGGAATAAAACCAGAAAGAAGGGTAAAATATTGCTATTAAATTTTCATTCATTACAACATGGTACTTTTGGATTTCGATTTAAAGAACTTCATCAGAAACGTATTGCAGGAATCCACTCTCTGGGATGGGAAAAACAGTTAGATTATTCGTATGACTGGAATGGTTTAAATAGAAGTGAAACGGATATAATTATCTTCCAATACACCCTAAAAGGTGTAGGTGAAATCAGTATTAAGAATCATATATATCGACTTGAAACTAGTAATGCTTTCTTTATCAAAGTACCTAGTGATCATCGTTATTATTTGCCTTCAGACAGTTCGGAATGGGAGTTTATACATATAACTTTGTTTGGCGAGGAGGCGCTCAAACTCTATGAAAACATCGTAAACGAAGTTGGTCATATCTTTAGTTTAGACTTGTATTCCGCACCAATTTCAATCATCCTTGAAGTTCTAGGAAAAGTTACACGTAATAAAATGAACGATGGATATGAGGCTTCCTCTTATGCTTATTCTTTTTTAATGGAATTAAATCGCCATATATTGGATATTCAAACAGGTAAGGAATGGCCAGTAGCCATTTCCAATGCGGTGGCATTTATTGATATTAATTATCACAACCACATCACTTTAGACGATATTGTAGCTGCCTCTGAGCTCTCTAAATATCACTTTAGCCGTTTATTTAATAAATATATTAATTTAACACCAATACAATACCTAACGAACATTAGGATTAATAAGTCCATTGATTTATTGAAGAATAAAACCCTATCGATAGATGAAATTGCATTTAAAGTAGGTTTTTCGAATGGGAACTATTTCGGAAAAGTCTTTCGTTCTTACCTGGATATATCTCCGGGTGAATACAGAAACACTAAGTCGTTCATCACTGTAGACCACCTTGTTGGGAACCATCAACTTCCTCGAAAATATCCAGTGGTTCACGATAAAATATAGAAAAAAAAGGTGAACCCCTTATCGTATGTTAATACAACAAGGGGTCCACTTTGGAATATACCTATCAAAATTCTATCGCTTTTCCTGTTTCAGCAGATTCATAAATCGCGTTAATAATCTTTTGAATGATGAGTCCTTGTTCAGGTGTGCTTAGCGGTGGTTTCCCACTCAAACAGCTTTCTACAAATTGACTAATTTCATGTTGATGTCCATCTATTTTAGGCGCATAGACCGGCGTGATATCCACTAATGTGTTATGTTTCTCTTGAAATATTTTCAAAGGGAAAATATCTGCTCCGCCTTTATCCCCCATTAGAGCTACTTGCATCGTTTCGTCTTTCTCAACGTTTGCGGCGAATGCAGACTCTAGTGTTAATGTCGCACCGTTTTTAAAGGTCACCATTCCAACCGCCATGTCTTCGACTGTATAATTCTCGTAATCCCAATCACCAAGTAATCCCACGCCTTTTTTAGTGCCTATCTTTTGATGCGTTTTACCAAGCACCACTTCTGGTTCTGGATAGCCCATCAAATATAAAGCGGTATCTAACATATGAACGCCTATATCGATTAGAGGCCCCCCGCCTTGTAATTCCTTGTTGGTAAATACACCCCAACCTGGAATCCCCCTTCTACGAATCGCATGAACACGGGCCGAATAAATTTCGCCCAGCTCATCTGCGTCTATAAATGTTTTGGCGATTTCTACCTCTGGTGTAAAGCGGTAATGGAATCCATAAGTTAGGAATTTCCCCGAGTCGTTGGCAGCTTTCACCATCGATTCAGCTTCTTCTACTGTCATCGCGGGCGGCTTTTCACACAATACATGGCAACCCGCTTTGAGTGCAGCTATCGTTGCTTCCGCATGGAACTTATTAGGCACGCAAACACTCACCGCATCTAATTCCACCTCTTTAAGCATCTCTTGATAAGAACCAAATGCATGTGGAATCGCAAACGTCTTCGCAACCTCCTCTGCTCGCTCTAGCGCAACATCTGCGACTGCAACGATTTCAACCTTATTTCCCTTTTTTAAATAACCCGGTATATGTACATCTCTAGCGATTGCACCTGCTCCAATTATTCCAACACGTACTACATTCATAGAAATCACTCACTTCTGTTTGATTATATTTCATCTAATAAAAACACGAAAAAAGTTGTGACATATGAGTTCTAAATTCATATGCCACAACCACTTTTATACTTTAAACCCACCACATATCCGCAGGTTCATCCTTAATTAAAACGGATTTCAAGTTCGTTACTGCACGTGAAAATCCTTCATCAACTGACATCAACGGATCTTCATGTTCAATACTCACAACATAATCATAGCCATAAGTTCTGAGCGCACTCATCATATCTGACCACTCTTGGATACTATGTCCACACCCAACGGACCTGAATGTCCATGCACGCGATTGTACATCCCCATAAGGTTGCATATCTGTTAAACCGTGCATATTCACATTATCTTGGTCAATGAAAGTATCTTTTGCGTGGAAATGGTGAATCGCATTTTCTTTACCCAAGATCTTAATCGCCGCAACTGGATCAATTCCTTGCCACCAAAGATGACTTGGATCCAAGTTCGCACCGATAGCTTTTGACGTTGCGTTTCTCAATTTCAACAGCGTATAGGGCGTGTGCACTGAGAAGCCACCGTGCAGTTCAATCCCAATTTTCACACCGTGATCTTCCGCAAATTTCCCTTGTTCTTTCCAGTACGGAATGAGTTTTTCTTCCCATTGCCAGTTATAAATGTCGGAATACTCTGTCGGCCAAGGTGAGATTGGCCAGTTTGAATGTTTCGAGCCCTCATGAGATCCAGGCGTTCCAGAGAACGTGTTGACAACAGGTACACCCATTAACTGCGCAAGTTTAACCGATTTAACAAAAGTTTCATGCGCATTTTGTGCAACTTGTTTATTTGGCGATACCGGGTTGTCATGACAGCTAAATGCGCTAATCGTTAAACCACGTGAATGTATTTTATCTAAGTATTCCTTACGCTTGTCTTCACTTGCCAGTAACTCATCGACATTACAATGAGCATCCCCCGGATTTCCACCCGTCCCGATTTCGATTGCTTGAAGACCAGCAGCTTGGACATAGTCGAGCATTTCTTCAAATGGCTTTTGTGCAAATAATACAGCAAATACACCGAGTTTCATGAATGTAACCTCCTATGATTATCTATCTCTATACTTAGAATTAATGAATACTACACTAGGTGATTGTAGTGCAGAGCGGCGACTCCAGCGGGAATAGCTTGAGCTGAAGACCCTGGACTGAGCGTAGCGAGGGAAGCGGCTGAAGCCAAGCCCGCGGAAAGCGTCAGGGAAAGATTGAACTGTAACTTTCCGCACTGTCCGCTCGGAACGGAAATCAACGGTATATCCTTTTCCCCATTTAGTAAGCACCGTTAATTCAACCCAATAAACACTTACTTCTTAATTTGACTAAACTGTTTCGTTTCCATCGATTCCAAAGCAGCTAGAATTACTTCCAACGACTTCATGCCCTCTTCACCATTAGTTAACGGCTCAGTATCATTAACAATCGAGTCTACAAAATGATTAATCGTATGCGTCGTTGTCTGACCACCTTCAGCATTTGACTGAATACCGCCTAATTCATAATTGACAACTTCCCCGTTTTTATATTGAATAATCAACGAGTATTTCGGATCATCTTCCAAACGTAAAATACCTTTTTCACCGTAGATAACTGTAGAATTATCTTCACCTGCTGTGTAAGCCCAACTAGCCGCAAGCGTACCGATAATGCCACTTTCAGACTTCAGAATACATACCGCATTATCATCGACATCTGTACCCTCTTTAGCATTCGTCTCAATAAACCCAGCCACTTCAACGAATTCTTCGCCAAGTAAAAATCGAAGTAAATCTGCTTTATGGACACCAAGATCACCCATGGCTCCTATAAACGCCTGGTCCTTCTTAAAGAACCAACTGTCCTTACCATCCACACTCCATTGTTCAGGTCCACCATGTCCGAATGCCGTTCTGAAGCTATATATTTTACCCAAGTCACCATTTTCGATTAAATCACGCGCTTTTGAATGGGATGAGACAAAACGTTGATTGTGCGCAATCATTAACTTTTTATCATTCGTTTTTGCAGCTTCAATCATCGCTTCTGCTTCTTCTCTAGAAGTCGCCATTGGTTTTTCGCAAAGTACATGACAACCGGCATTGAGTGCCGCAATAGAAACTGGTGCATGCAAGTAGTTTGGTAAACAAACGCTTACTGCATCTACCTTTTCCGATTTAAGTAATTCCTCATAACTTGTATAGGCTTTTGCTTCATATTGAACAGCCATCTCTTCGGCTCTAACTTCAATGATGTCACAAACCGCTACAATTTCTACCGCCGGATTATTTTGATACTCACCCAGATGTCTATATTTGGCGATGCTTCCACATCCAATAACTGCAACACGTAACTTTTCCACAAACGTCACTCCTCTATTTATAGTTATTCGTTATGATTAGCAATTTTCTCTAATGGTTTAGCATTCCCGTAAATTGGTGTTGGTGTATTCGTATTTTTAGCCCATTTGACCGCATTACGAATTACCTTTTGGATATCTTTATTGTGGTATGTAGGATACGTTTCATGTCCTGGACGGAAATAGAATATCTTCCCTTGCCCACGTTTAAATGTGGCTCCGCTTCTGAACACTTCTCCGCCTTCAAACCAACTCACAAAGACCAGCTCATCAGGTGCTGGAATATCAAAATGCTCGCCGTACATTTCTTCTTTTTCAAGTTCAATATATTCCCCGATACCTTCCGTAATTGGATGACTCGGATCAACTACCCATAATCGTTCTTTTTCATCTGCTTCACGCCATTTAAGGTCGCAAGATGTACCCATTAGCGTTTTGAATATTTTTGAAAAGTGAGCGGAGTGCAAGACAATCAATCCCATACCGTCTAACACGCGTTGCTTCACCTTTTGAACAATCTTATCATCTACTTCATCATGCGCAAGATGTCCCCACCAAACAAGTACGTCCGCGTTATTTAAAACTTCATCCGTTAATCCGTGCTCAGGCTCATCAAGTGTCGCGGTTTGTACGTTTGCAGCATCCTCTTTTAAGAATTCCGCGATTGCTCCATGTATCCCATTTGGATATATTTCTGAAACTACGGGATTTTTCTTTTCATGACGATTTTCATTCCATACGACTATATTCATTTTCATCATCCTTTAATAGTTTCTGTTGCACTAATTAACGCAAGCGTTTGCACTACCCCTAAAAAAAACTCATCTATCTAATTTTTTGGAGTCGAACACGATTTCCGTTCCAATATAATCGTTGGGATTATCACGCTCTTTTTAAATATTGCAGGATCTTTTACCTGCTCAATTAGACAGCTCGCTGCTTCATAACCCAATTGATATATCTGTGTATCAATAGTCGTCAACGGTGGATTGGAAACTTTGGATATCATTGAATTATTAAAGCTAATTATACTTACGTCATCGGGCACTTTAATATTCATTTCACTTAGGGCAGTCAATACAATTAATGCATTTAAATCATTTTGGATAACAAATGCTGTTGGTGGTTTAGCGAGCTCCATTAGTTCGCCGATAACTTTTTTTCCTTGGTCAAGATCAAATTCCATATGCCGAATATAGTCACCAGGAACGTCAATATTATTTTCTCTCATAGCTTGGCTAAAACCGTTTACTCTTGCTTCTCCAACCTCAAACTGCTCATCTTCTCCAATAAACGAAATATGTTCATGTCCTAGATTTATTAAATAATCTGTCGCTTTTTTTGCGGCTTGAACATTATCATTATCTACAAACATAATCTTACTAGATTCAATTACCGGTTTCCCTATCACAACAAAAGGAATTCCAGACTCAATTAAATAAGGTACCACTTTATCATCTTTTTTTGAGTATAAGACAATCATGCCGTCCACTCTTTTTCCACGGACCATCTTTACAGTATCATTAAATATCTCTTCTTCGGATTCACCGGTTGTGAGACTAATGCTGAAATCATACTTACTGCATAAGGCACTAATTCCGCCAATTACTTCAGGAAAAAAAGAAGTATGCATCGACTCTTTTGTAGAATTTTTCATCACAATACCTATTGTCTTTGTTGATTGAAGGGCAAGCATCTGTGCATTGTAGTTCAAATGGTAACCCATTTCATCCATAACTTTTCGGACTTTAACCTTCGTTTTCTCACTTATTAAAGGACTATCCGAAATGACACGCGATACCGTCGATGGGGCTACATTTGCCCGCATTGCGACATCTTTTATCGTTACTGACATGACTTACACCTCTTAGATGATTATTTGACAGCCCCTTCAGATACTCCTTCAATAATTTGCTTTTGCGCAAAGAAGTAACCGATAATAACTGGAATGATGGCAATTGTTAACCCTGCCAACGCTAGATGCCATTGCTTTGTATATTGACCAAAGAAGAGGAACATTTTCAATGGAATTGTTGCACTTGAGTCTGACAATATGAGTGATGGAAGTAGGTAGTCATTCCAAATCCAAATGACATTTAATATGCCCACTGTAACAGAAATCGGCTTTAATAATGGTAGAATAATATGCCAAAACACTTGGAATTTATTCGCGCCATCAATATATGCAGCCTCGTCCATCGAATTCGATATGCCGGTCATTGCACCGTGATATAAAAAGATCGATAAGCTTGAACCAAATCCTAAATACATGAAAATCAGACCTGTTTTATTCAGCATATCCGCTTTCCCAAAAATTGAAACGAGCGGAATCATAACCGATTGAAACGGAATTAACATAGCTCCAACGAATACCAACAAGATAATACCGCTAAGTTTACTCTTGTTTCGCGCTAGTGCATACCCCGCCATCGATGAAAAGATGATAATAATTGTTACTGCCACGACTGTTATTAATAATGAGTTAAATAACGATTTAAAAAATTCTAAATCTATGAAAGCTTGAACAAAGTTATCAGTTGTAAACTCTTTAGGTAAACCAAGTACACCTGAAAATATTTCCTTTTTTGTTTTAAATGCATTGACAATCATCAAGTAGAAGGGTGAGAGCCATAATAAAGCAAGTAAGAGTCCAAAAATTTCAATGATAAATAGATTACGTTTACTATGCTTCATTACATGTCAACCTCCCGTTTCTTATTATAATAAACTTGTGTTATCGCTACTGCACCAACGATAAGGAAGAAAATAACTGCTTGTGATTGCGCGAGAGCCATTTTATTCTCAGTAAATGCTGTTTTAACAATACTCATCGCGACCATTTGTGTTGAATTATAAGGCCCACCATCAGTTAAGGATAAGTTTTGGTCATAAATTTGAAATGAGCTAGACAATGTTAAGAACATACTAATTGTAAATGCCGGGGCTACTAACGGGAAAATGATACTACGAAAACGTTGAAAACCAGACGCGCCATCAATTTCGGCTGCTTCAAGTAAATCTTTTGGTATGTTTTCCAAGTACGCAATATAAATGATCATTATGTAACCAGCCATTTGCCAAGATGTTAAAATGACAAGTCCCCAGAATCCTGTTGCTGTCGTAGATAACCAACCTGTTAAAGCCTCAATTCCTAATAAATCTCCTAAGTTTCCGAAAACACTTATAAAAATAAACTGCCAAATGAATCCTAAAATAAGTCCACCGATTAAGTTCGGCATGAAGAATACCGTTCGTAAAAAGCTATTCGATTTAATATTACGCGTTACAAGTAAAGCGAGACCTAGACCTAAAAAGTTTAAGAGTATTACGGATGTAACCGCAAATTTGGTCGTAAACCAGACAGACGCCCTAAACTCTGCATCTTTAAATAAAGTGATATAGTTTTTAAAACCTAGGAATTCAGTTGCTGCCAAACCATTCCAATTCGTAAAGGAATAAATAAAACCATAAATGAACGGAACGATAACAACAATTGCTAAACTTAAAATGACTGGTGCTAAAAACAGCCAAAATGACAAATCACGATTACGCATTAAAACACCTCCACTAGTTATCTCTATAAAGCAAAGCTCCAATCAGGCAGTCTCTCAACCCTGATTGGTAGCCGCCTTGTTTATTCAGTTTAAATTATTTTCTTTCTGCTTCCCATTTCTCTTGTGCTTCGCTAATCATTACTTCCCAAGTAACTTCTCCGCTTAAATACTTTTGCATAGCAGCGCCGAGAACTTGTTCACTCCATCCAGTAGGAGCACCTTGGAATACCCATCCAGCTATCGTATTCCCTTCAGAAGCATACTCATAAATTGTTTCTGAAAGAGGATCTGATATTTTTGAAGTATCATAGCCTTCATATGCTGGGACAAATTTAAAGTCTTCTAGCACTGCAGTTTTACCTGTTTCAGATGTGTACATCCAATCTAGGAAATCCTTACTTGCTTGTACAACTTTTTCATCTTTTTCGCTATTTACCGCCCAATACATCGGAACACCTGCCGGAATACTTCCTTCAAAACCTTCTACTGGGATTGGTAAAATACCAATTCCTTCTTCAGCCAATTCTGGATCCATATCATAGACAGAGTTATATATCCAGTTACCTTGTTGAATTATTGCAACTTTTTCTAGAGAAAATAATTGCTCAACTTGCTGAGAATAATCCAGGCTCAGTATAGGCTGGGCAGAGTACTTACTTTCCAAGTCAAGATGTCTTTTCAATTCGTCACTTTTTTCAAAAGCGATTGACTTTGCATTATAAGCTTCCAAAGTATCATTATTAAATTCTGGAGCAAAGAAAATGTTGGCTAAATGATTACCAATAACCCATTTTTCTTTAGCTGCAAGTGCAAATACTGCGTCAAGACCTAGTTCTTCTTTTTGTTTGTCTATTGTTTCTACTGCTTTTTCTAAATCCTCATAAGTTATAATATCGTCTGGATTAACACCAGCTTCTTCGAAAACTCGCTTATTGTAAATCAATCCATAACCTTCTTGATTAAATGGTAATCCCAAAACTTTATCGCCATCTGTAACTGTATTTAAAGTTCCTTCAAGTGCAACCTTCGCTGCTGCTGTATCAGATACATCAGCTAAATATTCCCTGTACTCTTCTACAGCCGATGGACCACCTACGTTAAAGATTGCAGGTTCTTCACCAGAAGAGAATGTCGTTTTTAACGATGCACCATAATCGTTTCCTCCGCCAACTGTTTTAACATTAATTTTTACGTCTGGATTTTCTTTTTCATAAACTTTAACTAAATCTTCAAATTGATCTTTAATCTCTACTTTAAATTGAAAGATATCAACTGTTACCTGATCTCCCTTGGCAGCATCTTTGCCTCCATCATCTGATGAAGAGCACCCCATCAGTGCAATAACTGAAACTAGCATTACAGATACTAGTTTAAAAAACATTTTCTTATTTCCCATATAAAACGCCCCTTTTCTTTTTTAATTAGTGAAACCGGTTGCATGATTTGATATAAATGAAAGAAGAGTCATAATAACCCTTCTTCTGTTATTCATGAAACCGCTTGCATTGTTTCTACATCTATAGATTAACATGGCGTTTTGAATAGTGCAACATCTTTTTTGTTTTTGTTTTATAAACAGTTAATATAACTCATACCACAAGGTTGGAATAGGTACCAAAAAACTAGGTAATGGTATTCTACCTAGTTTTTTTTGGAAGGAGAATATTCTAATTTATCAACAGTACCCTACTCTTCTATTTTATCATTCGTTTTCAGATAGCTTCTATAAAAAGCAGAGAATGATAAATAAGCTATAAGAGAGCCCGTTAAAAACGGTATTAAATACCTGAAAATATTAAAGCTAACGTACAAGACTGCACCGCTACTAATTGCCACTGCGGCAAATAACAACGGGCTTCCTAACGTAAGTAAGAAAGCATTTTTAAATGATTCCTTTAGCTTCATATGATAATGAACAGTTATCGAAAAATGATTCACAGTAAATACAAATAAGATAATTCCCATGATAATAAATAGAAACAACATCAGTATATTTTTATCTATGAAATAATAAATATCCACTGCTAAAACGACCCAAGCAGAAGTTAATATTAGACCACTTAATACACTTCTTTTATAATTCTCCCTATAGTATCGCCAAAAACGCTTAATAAATTGGTCCGTTCCCTCATCCTTAACAATCCATCCCCTCACCATGGCAAACATGGCAGTCGTTGCCGGAAAGAAAACCAATGGAATTAAAATAATGATTGGAATCATTAAAAACAAAATCTCTTCGATCTGTTCCATAAAGAATAAATTTATTGTCATAAAGATGATTGGTAGATTGAACAGAATCCATAATAGATTAACCACAGCAAACTTCATAATCCACTCCGTAATCTCGTACAAGCCACCCAATAATCCCGATTCGTTTTTCATATCTGGTGTTCCCCTTTTCATGCTGATTTACTATTTAAAAGTCAAATCAAAAAGAGAGGCAATCAGCTAATCTGACCTCTCTCTTTTTGTAGGAAAGTCGCTCTATACTTATTTAGTTAAGTGCAAAGATACTGCGCCTAGTAATCCCGCTTTATTTCCGAGAGAGGCTTTTATTATTTCCACTTCGGAAAAGCTTTCAATAATTAATTCTTTCACCTTGTCTCTTACCATTGCCATTAACTTTTCTTGCTCCATCACGCCGCCACCTATAATAATCGCTGGTGGATTAAAGATATGAATTAAAGATACTAAACCATAAGCGACTTCAAGCACCCAATCAGTAAGTATTTCTTCTAATTTATCATCGCCTTGATCAAGGCCTTCAAATATTTTGCGCCCATTAATGTAAGTACTGTTATGCTCCATCGCACTTTTCACTAGAGCAGTTGTTGATCCATACATTTCATAGCACCCTATACTACCACAGTTACACTTCTTGCCACCTGGATGTAATACTAGATGGCCAAATTCCCCAGCAATCCCATTAAGCCCTTTATAAACTGTCGAATTAATAACAATTGCGCCACCTATGCCCGTACCGTATGTTAAGCATAAGAAGTCATTGTATTCACGGCCAGCACCAAAATTTCTTTCACCCAACGCAGCCGCATTTACATCATTTTCAATTTTAACCGGAACACCAAACTTCTCTTCAAAAATAGCTTGGATTTTCATACCCGTATAATTCGGAAAGTTTTCATTCGCATAAATGATGAATCCCTCTTCACTATTTACTTGGCTTGCAGTACTAATGCCAATTGCATCAAATCCAGAATAAGTTTCTGCAATAACCTTCATAAGATTATCAACGAGGTGTGGACCACCCTTCTGCGCCTCAGAATCGATTTCCTTAAACTCAGTAGTATTCCCTTTTTCATCAGACAAACACATCTTAATAGATGTTCCACCAATGTCTATTGCTAATATTTTCATATGATTCATCCTTATCTAGCATATTTATTCATTAATAAATTAACTGTAGCACAAGATATTGAATCTATCCACCACATTCGAATAAACCCATTGCGCTCTAAAGAAAAGTAGCAAGAATAATCCCTAAATAAAAATCTATTCTCTAATAGCCGATAAATAAAAAGAAGCCAACCAAATTTCGGTGGCTTCTACCATATACTTCTTACTTTGGATCTGACTCTTCTTCGCCGTTCAAAATCAATTTAAACGCAACATCCGCTTTCAATGAATCCGATACGGAACAATACTTCTCTTTACCAAGGCGAATCGCGCGCCAAACTCTCTTGCTATCAATGTCACCATCTACCACGAAAGTTACGTCATATGCAATAAAGCCTTTGGGCGCTTCTTCTTTTCGTGTTCCTTCAGTGATAATTTCAATTTTATCGACTTTCTCTAGATAAGGTCTTAAAATCATCGTCACATCAATTCCGATACAACCTGCGAGTGCACTAAGAAGCATCTCAGTTGGTGTAGCACCTTTTCCTAAGCCACCATATAATTCAGTCGCATCCATATTAATATCGTAACCCGAGTCGCCCACAGCCGTAAATGCGCGTCCACCCGTCCATTTTGTAATTACTTTCATATCAATTCATCCTCTCTATTAATAAAATAAGCTTGTACCTGGTCCAACCGGTATGCCGAGCATATACCAGACAGCAAAGAATATTACCCAACAAATCAGGATAATAATTGAAAATGGTAACATGAGCGATATCACTGTTCCTACGCCGTTCTCTTTACCATAGCGCTGCGCAAAAGCGACAACCAATGGGAAGAAAGGCATTAATGGGGAAATGATATTTGTTGACGAATCACCAATTCTATAAGCTACCTGCGTAACTTCCGGCGCAATCCCCATTTGCATGAACATCGGCACAAATACCGGTGCCATGATGGCCCATTTTGCAGAATCCGCAGCGATAAACAAGTTAATAATTGCAGTAATGACAATCAACGCCACAAGTAACGGCGCTCCATCCAAATTAATAGCCTGTAAAAAGTCAGCGCCTTTAACAGCAATCAGCGTACCTAAATTTGTGTAATTGAATAACGCGACAAACTGTGCCGCAAAAAAGATTAGCACGATAAAACCAGACATTGTTTCCAATGATGATGTCATTAAGTTTGCGATATCTTTATCGTTTTTAATCGTCTTCGTTACAAAGCCGTACACAATACCTGGCACTAAAAAGATTAGCATCATAATAAAAATGATACTGCTCATGAACGGCGATTGTATAAGGTTTCCACCCTCGCCTCTTAACACGCCATTTTCTGGGAGGACAAGCAAAGCAATCCCGATCACCGTTAGTAAAATAGAGATATTTGCCCAGATAAGTCCTCGTTTTTCCAAAGCAGAAACTTCATTTTTATGTTCCATACCTTGAATGGGTACATATTTCCCTAGTTTCGGTTCGATTATTTTATCTGTCACAAGCGTACCGATAATAACAACTAGGAAAGTCGATGCGAACATGAAGAACCAGTTATCTGTCGGATTAACAAGGTAGCCAGCGTCTAATATATGTGAAGCTTCTGTAGTTATTCCAGCTAATAGAGGATCATTTGTCCCTAAGAATAGATTGGCGGAATATCCACCCGCAACACCAGCGAATGCGGCTGATAAACCTGCCAATGGATGTCGTTTAAATCCTAAAAAGATAATTGCACCTAGCGGCACTAACACTACATAACCCACGGATGCAGCGACATTGGATAATACACCCATCAATACAACAATCGGCGTCACAAACCTTCTAGGTGCCTTCGTTACAGTATTCGTCATTAAGGCACTTATATAGCCACTCTTTTCAGCAACGCCCACACCAAGCATCGCAACAAGTACCGGACCTAGCGCAACAAACGAGGTGAAATTTGTGACAACATTGGAGAACATATAGGCAATGCCTTCAGGGACAAGTAAACTAACAGCTTTAACTGTAAGCATCTCAATCTGTCCCGTTTCATTATTTACCCCTTCAAAGCGCACACCAGACCCCATTAAATATAGAATATGAGATGCAGCAATGACCATTAAAGTGAAAATCATGAAAATCGTAACAGGATGAGGCAGTTTATTTCCTTTTTCCTCAATAAAATTCAATAATCGAATCGACTTGGGATTTTTTATTTTGTTCACCATGTCCCTCCTTTTCGATTTAATTATTTCCAATTATATCACCAAGTATAGGATTTGATACTAATTGGAACTTAACATTATCTTTAGTCAACTATAGTTACCTGAATATTTCACCATTAGAAAGAAACCAAGATTAATCCTCGGTTGATTCGACTTTTTCTGAGACATTCATGAAAAGTTCCATAGTTTTATTTTCCGGGAAATAATTATGCTATAAACGACATGAAATCGTAAAATAATTTACCAGTTGACTTCTATCTTACTAAACACAAAAATACTCAGCCAATAATAAATCCGGCTGAGTATTACTTATTTAATATTAAATAACTAGATAAAGGTAGAAATCCTAACTTCCTTATTCATTAGCGACCAATGCGTCACTATTTTCTTTAATTCCAGCATAGTTGCAGACGAGATGTGCGACAGATTTAGCTGAAACAAGTAAAGCATCCTCGTCAATATCAAATTTAGGATGATGATTAAAATAAGCCGTTTCAACACCCTTAGGCTTGCAGCCGATATTAAAGTAAACACCAGGCGTTTTTTCCAAGTAATACGAAAAGTCTTCAGATCCGGAAAACACAGGAACTTCTGTAACTTCCGTAATCGTTGGGTCATTTGCATTTTCCAAAATTGAAACGACTTCCGCAGTTACTTCCGGATCATTGTACAAAGGTGGATAATCCGACACATAGCTCAACACACACGTAACCCCAAATTCCAGTTCAATACCGCTTACGATGCGCCGAACTTCTTTTTCTATTACTTGCTCAGTTTTATCATTCATGTATCGGACATCGCCTTCAATTTCAATACTGTCTTTGATGATATTAAAAGAACCCTTCCCATCGAATGAACCAATTGAAACAACACCCATTTCAAACGGGTTTAACCTACGGCTTACAACGGTCTGAACCGCTGTGACAAAATGCGCGCCCGCGACAATTGGGTCATTCGAATTTTGGGGAGAAGAACCGTGGCCGCCTACACCTTGAATAACTAGTTTAAAATATGACCTTCCCGCCATCGCATAACCACTACGATAACCGATCGTACCCGTTGGAAACATCGGGAACAAATGCGTACCTAATACGAGATCTAGATCATCAAGAACACCGGATTCGACAATACTTTTCGCTCCACCTGGTGGCGTCTCCTCCGCATGTTGGTGAATGATTTTGATTGTACCGGCAATCGATGATTTAATTTGAATGAGACAATCTGCAAGAACGAGCATATAGGCCGTGTGCCCATCATGCCCGCATGCATGCATGACGCCATCACTTTTCGATTTAAAGGGTACATCCGTCTCTTCATGAATCGGCAAGGCGTCAAAATCAGCACGAAGTCCAATTACTTTTCCGGATTTGTCACCTTTAATCGTAACAATAATTCCGTAGCCATTCCCTACATTCGTTTGAACTTCCACGTCTTTCCCTTTGTAAAAGTCCGCTATATATTGTGCTGTTTTCTCTTCTTTAAATGATAACTCCGGATTTGCGTGGAGATGACGACGAATTTGTATCATTTCATCTTGACGACTTTCAAGCATTGCCATTAATTTTTGCTTCATCTTAAATTCCTCCTTTTAAATAAATCACATATGTAAACTTTACGCTTCTTTCTTTTGCTTTTTCATTTTATCTATAAGTAAACATACGACAACTGTTCCAAGTATACACAAGAACGTTTGCAACGAGCGCGGAACGGGACCCAGGTTTACGAATAAACCAAAAGCTATTCCCACGACTCCCCAAACAGGTTTTTGAACGGCAAACTGTGCGATAACGCCTCCAAATATTGCCGGAAGAACAAAGCGAAATGAACTGATTAACGATTCCGGCATAAGCGTGATTAAGTAAGATCCTCCGAGTACTACAAATAGTAGGAAGATAATGTTAACAATCGCTGCCCCAGAGATAGCAAGTGTCGCCGTGAGTTCCCCTTTTTTTGTTCCAGGTTCAGCGCCAACTACACTTTGAGCGATAGAGGCCGCTGGTAGACACATACTTCCAATATTCCCGTTTAAAAATGCAAGATAGGTCCCGGATACACCTAAAACCGGATAATAACTAATTGGCTCAATGACCCATACAACTCCAACAATCGCGGCATAAGCAAGGAAACCTGAAAGGATTGAAGTCCATCCAGGATGAAATCCAAGCCCAAACGACAGATATAGTGGCAATAGTAAGGTTAACACAATAACCGTCCACAGTGATAAACGACCCCAAAAGTGTGATTTTTCATGGAATGCATCAAAATCAAGTGCCCGTGCAGCTGGGATTTCCGGAATTCCCTCACTTATTGACTTGTCTAGTCCTGTACTTTTAACTTCATTACTAATTGTCATCTATACTCTCCTGCCTTCCGATTAAGAGATAAAGTACCCCACCGATATACCAACAATGATTACCAATCCAAGCGACCATTCTCTAATCCAAGATTTTTTCAACTTAGTAGATGCCCATAAGATTATCGGCATGACGAGAAATGCCGCGACTAACACAATTGACTCATTCAGTCCCTTTACCATTTCACCACTGCCAAGATAACTAAATGCGCCAATCATCGCAGCTGTAGAGATAGATTTCATAAGCAATACGCTTTTGTTGCCTTTACTAGCAATTTTCGATTGAATTTTACCTAATGACTTTGTAAATAGTGCTGTAAATAATAACCAACCCATTCCGCCTAGGCACATTACCCAAACAGCATTTGTAAATGCCTTCTCCGTAAATCCAGTAGACCCTAGTTCAGACCCAGCTGCTTGCGCTCCGATACTCGCACCAACTGTTTCGATAGGAGCTGAGCCAATAATTCCAATTCGGATAAGTGTAACGGGATCCCCAATAAGTGTCATTAAGGAAATGGCGACGATAACAATTGCAAAAGAAGGTCCTAATGAGCTAATTGCCCCTGTTCGTATCGCTGACCTTACCTCCAGAGTCGTCATCCCAACAGAGCTAGCTGTTCTAGATGCAAGTCGAATGAAAACAATTGCTTGAAATACGACTACACTTATGACGAGTGCTGCAATAATCCAAAGTGGAAAACTATTTGCTGTTTGCATTACTTGAGCCATTATTACTCCCCCTTATTGAAAACTGAATTACGCTACTTGTTCCTGGATGGGCAATCAATAAATATGAAGCGCTTACATTTTTTAGAATCTTCCACCTTTTCAAACTATGTACTTTACTATACACTTAGAGTATTCAAGTATCAATGTACTTTCTTACACAGTATCATCGCTTTTTATGTACATTACCACACTTCAAAAAAGGGGAGAATCTTTAATGAGTAAAGCTGAGTTTGGTCTCTTATTTCTTAAAGACAAGCTAAAGGATATTCCATTTCAAGTATGGGAATATGATTATCTTCAGGATGACATGCACTTACTACATAGCTCTGGGCGCGAAAATAATACGCCACCATCTTTTCACGAAATAAATAACACGGAATCACCATATAAAGTCATTAAACACGAAAAATATGTATCAATCATCTTATTCTATCCAGAAGGAAATCAAGTACATGTCTCTATTTTTGACTCTTCCACAATTCTATCGATAAAGGAAATCCCGTACTTACATCACTTTTTTTACGTGTCACAAATGAAAAAAACGCTTCAAATTAAAGAGACTGAACTTACTAATCTAGTCGATAGTGTTCGCTCCATTACATCTAGCCTGGATCTCGAAGTAGTGCTCGGCAATATTATTCAAAATGCACTGAATGTCATTCCCGCTACAGACGCCGGTTTTTTACTTCTTTACGATCCCATCCTTGACCGGTTAATTCCTAAAGCTGCGATCGGTTTTAATGATAATATTTACAATTTTAAAGTTAGGGTTGGGGAATCGATTACCGGAAAAGTTTTCGAGGACGGGAAAGGACGCATTCTGAACTCAAAAGACGAGATTTTCAAGGAAATGGACCGTCATAGCATTTCAGATGATAACTATCACCACATCACCTCAGCCGCCTATAAACCTGAAGCCGCCATCTGTGTAGCCGTTTCAATTGAAGGTGTCCGTATTGGTGCGATGATTATTCATCAATGGAAACGAAAAAAAGTGATGACTGAACATGATCTACGTCTGCTAGAAGGCTTTGCAGGGCAAACTGCGATTGCTATTCAAAATGCACAATATTATTCCGAGGCTCAAAATAAAATTACAGTCATTACAGAATTAAGCGAAGAACTAAAAGTGAAAAATAACCAGCTACAAAAAAGACACCAAGTACATGAATCCTTAACCAATATTTCATTAGAAAATAAGGGATTAGAAACAATCATTTTTGAATTTAACCAGATGATTGGCCAGCCTGTATCTTTTTATAACGCCCTTGAAAACAAGTTTTATTTATACGATTCAAATCTAACACCTGATTTCACAATGCATGAACTTAAAGAGTTATTTTCAACGAGCCCGAAACCATTTCACTTTGAAAGAAGTAGTCCCCATGTCAAAAAGTTTTATCTTTATCCAATTTATAACGGCATTGTGTTCCTCGGTTGTTTTATGATTAATGTTGATGATGCCATTTCAGAAGCTGATCGCATTACGCTCGAACAAGGTAGTTCAATATTGGCGTTGGAATTAATAAAAAAACAAACCGTTACCGAATACTATTACCGGAAAACACATGACCAATTTCAAGAACTACTGACCCTCCAAGACGCTGATCAATTGCTGCAAATCGGAAAAGAAATAGGCTTGAACACTTCTTCCTATTGGGTCATGGCAATTTTTCAAATTACTAGTTACACGGATTTACAGTTGTTAGAAATTGAAATCCATCAGTTAGCTTCGGAAATCAAGAATGTATTTCCTTCTAGCGCAAAGATGATTCACGGCCTGAATGATCAAGTCATTCTGTTATTTACAATTTCAAAGCCAGACCTATTTATGCCGATACAAAAAGATATTCAATCCATTAAGAAGCTATGGGATAATAGCAAAAGACCCTTTTTCCGCGTTGGAATAAGCTCCACCTATAAAGGGTTAGAAAACATAAAAAAATGTTACGACGAGGCAACTAAAACATTATCCTACCTCGCTTCTCGTGATCGGATGGAAATTATGCGCTATGAAGACATTGGATTAAACCAACTCTTTATCAATCAATCGAATACCGAAATTGAGCGCTTCATTGACGATGTTTTTTCCCCGTTCTGGTCTGATTACGAGCGAAACAAAGAGTTAGAAGAAACACTTCTTCTCTATATTTCAACAAATCGTTCAGCTACACAAACAGCTAAAAAGCTCCACATTCACATCAATACATTTTACCAACGCATAAAAAAGATTGAAGATTTACTCCAACTTAAATTAAATGACCATGAAGATTCTCTAAAAATACAGTTAGCCTGTCACTTAAGGACAACGTATACACAGGTTTTACATTAAAATAAGAACCCGACCAAATTTTTCATCTTTGGTTGGGTTCTTATTTTTTAAAGGGGATTTGTATTCGGGATTACTGAAGTCTTGCAACCCTCTCTACATCATCAGGGATAATCGCCTTGGCACCCCTGATATAGGTTGTACATATATTACAGGGAAGGAGGTGTTAATATGCCCAATTCTAAAAGTAGCGGGTCTCTTTTTCTCGCCTGTATTTTAGCAGCTTATGCCGTTCTTGGATTATTAGTTTTCGTACCTGATTTAATGGCCGGAGCAACCACTTTAGTGTTAGTCGTGCTTGTTATCGTTGTGATTGTTGTCGTCTTGTTTGCAGCAGCAATCATACTAAAGGGCCTTGCCAGGCTTTTAGTAAGTTTTCGACATTAACAAGCTCTAGCTTATTAACACTAGTTTCTTTTTCGACAGCAGCCTGTATACGGGGCTGCTGTTTTTTTGAGCATTAAAAGTGTCGAAGGAACATTCACCGAATCAAAAATCGCCAATTAAAAACCTTGGCGCTAAAAAGAGTTCCCACTCCTTTAGCACCAAGGTTTTTTTCAGTTTAATTGCGGCGATCTTTCGCCATTCTAATAGGTGAATAAATCAAGGCTGCTACAAGGAACAACCCGAGATAACCTATTAATGGATAGAAGAAAGCAACAAGGTCTGTGAAACCTGCGAAACTTGCGAAGAATGCGACGATACCAGTAAGTAGAATCGCGTAATTCGATTTCTTCGTGTTCATTTCAAAAAAGCGTGCTACAAATGCATAGAACATACTAACTGCGGTGTTGAATATCATTGCGAATAGAATAATAGACATCCCGATAGCTAGTACTGGTGAAATATCGTCAACAATTTTCAACGAAGGCATATCAAAACCTGCTACTGTATCTATTTTCGAGAAGATAGCAAGGTGGCTCAGAATAATCATTATACCAAGTGTAAGACCCCCGAATAATCCACCAAGTGCCGCTGTTTTCTCATCTTTCTCCGCGCCCCCAAGAACGATTGACATCGCAGCACCTACTGCAATATTAAACGAAACATAGTTGATGGCAGAAATGAACCAGTTCGGCAAACCTGACTCTTGCATTTTAGCAATTGGCTCTAGTTCATTAAACGACATATCCATCGTGGAAAGACTGTACACTCCAACAGCTATAATTGTGAGTACAAGAAAGGGAGTAACGCTTCCTATAATCGCAATTACTTTTTGGACGTTTAGCATAACGGTTATCATTACCAAAACAATCATGATTGTGCTTCCAATAATTGGCGCAAGACCAAACTGTTGATTGAGAATGGAACCCGCTCCTGCAATCATTACAACACCTACACCAAACAGCGTGAATACGATAATTGCGTCAACGAGCACACCGAGATATCTTCCACTAATTTTATAGATGACTTCTTTATGAGACTTTGTTTTCGTTCGGCTTCCAAGCCTTGTAAGGATCATTCCAAGATAGGCAAATAATGCGGTTGCCAAGATTGCTGCAAATGTCCCCATATGACCAAAGCTTGTGAAATAAAACAGAATTTCCTGGCCTGATGCAAATCCGGCGCCTACAATAATCCCTACAAAAGCGCTTGCAATTTTTAATATTTTAAACAGTTTATTCCCACCCATTTTACATAAATCCCCTTTTGTTTGTTAATCAATATTTTCTGTTTTTTTATGAAACAGGCATTTTACTGAAGCGGTCAAATCTTAACGGTTCCGCTGGAATAATTGTTTGGCTTTCTCCGCGAATTAGTTCTTCGACCAATTTTCCTGTTACTGTTGCAAGGCTTATTCCGTCTCCCTCATGTCCTGCTGCGATGTAATAGCCAGGAATGTGATCAACAGCTGAAACAATTGGTAAATGATCCGCGGTCCATGGTCTGAAACCTGTATATGCCCGAATCATTGTGAAATCCTCCATTTTAGGATAGAAGCGCATTGCTCTTCTCGCCATTGTTTCGACAACATTAATATCAATTCTGCCATCATATCCTACAAATTGACGGCTACTACCAAGTAAGAAGTTCTGGCTCTCAGTTGGCTCAAGCACCAATGCAACCCCGTGCTTCTCTGTTCGCTCATCAACTATACGGTCACGACCGAATTTATTCATCAAATAACCAAATTCCATTACATTTCTCATCATGACAGGCTTTTGTCTCGCCCCGACGATAATATGTCCTTTTCTTGGTGTGATTGGAATATCAATATCAAGCATTTTACCAATGAACGGCGCCCAAACTCCAGCAGCATTGACAACTTTCTTAGCCGTGAATGTTCCGTTTGTTGTTTCTATCGTAAAGTCTTCTTTTTTCGTCATGCCAGTTACTTCGGCTTGCGTATGTACTCTTAGACCATATTGCTTTGCTTTTTCAATTAATGAATAGCAAAATAAGTATGGGTTGATGAGCGAATCTGTTTCACACTCTAATCCACCTGGGATATCATCTGCAAAATACGGGGATTCTTGACGAAGGTCTGCACGATCAAGTAAGTTGAACTTTAATCCTGCCGCGTTTTGAATATCTACCCATTCTTTTGCCGCCTGCATTTCGACATCGTTCTCACACACTAGCAAACTCCCCAGTGCACGGTATTCGAACGCCAAATCTAATTCATTAGTAAGATCAACAGTCAGCTCTTGGCTCTTCAATGACATCAAACTATCGAATCCCGGGTCCTTATCTACAATGGTAACGTTTCCATCACAGCGGGAAGAAGTTCCACTCGCAATATCATCTTTTTCTATTAACACACAATCAACACCAGATTTCGCGAGATAATAGGCAGTTGCACAACCGATTATACCCCCACCGATAATGGCTACTTCTGCATGATTTTTCTTTGACATAATAATATCCTCCTTTGACACATTACTATAGTTTATACTATTCTAGAGATAGAGATTTCAATCTATTTTCTGCTACTTCTAAAAGTTAATACTACTCACCTATCTATGTTAGAATAGCACAAGAGGCTCTGTCAAATTTATATCACAATTGAATACAAGGAGGAAATTAATCTCGTGGAGAAAACAATCATTTGTAGATGCGAAGAAGTATCTTTGGAAGACATACAAAACACAGCAAGCCAGTATAATTGTACTGCCCGTGAGGTTAAGCTGCGCACTAGAGCAGGAATGGGTTATTGCGGAGGACGTACATGCCGACCAGCTGTAGATGCAGTTTTGGAAGCGGTTACCGGTGAGAAGGCCGGGCACGATATTCCATTAAAGGTTCAACCACCTGTTAGACCTGTTTCATTATCCGTGTTAGGAGGAAAAATGAGATGACAACAAATCGTATTCTAGATCACCCAGTTCTGGGGAAATTGAAAAACCAGACACCGGTAACTTTTACCTTTGATGGCAAAACTTATGAAGGATTTGAAGGTGATACAATTGCATCTGCACTCCTTGCAAATGGAGTAAGGCAATTACGCGTTCACGAGGAGACTGGTGCACCGCGAGCAATTTATTGCAATATCGGACATTGTTTTGAATGCCGTGTCACCATCAACGAAACAGATACGACACGTGCATGCATGACGACTATTCAAGAGAATATGGTTGTTGAAAGCGGTAAAGTTCAAGCTGCCCCGTTTAGCTCTTCACCTAATGAATGGCCACGTACATATGCAGATTTCGAAAAAGCGAACAAAAATAATAAGGATGGTGACACCAATGCATGATGTTATCGTCATCGGCGCGGGTCCAGCTGGTTTATCAGCCGCAATCGCCTGCCGTGAATCTGATTTGAATGTTTTAGTTATCGATGAATTTCCTAAGCCAGGAGGTCGATTACTTGGACAACTACACCAAGAACCAAGCGGTGAATGGTGGAATGGTGTTGAAGAAACACGAATCTTAGTTGATAAAGCTGAGAAGTTAAACACAGACATTAAATGTGGCGTTTCTGTCCACCATATCGAAAAGGCAGATAATGGCTATCTTATACATACCAATATCGGCATTCTTGAAACAGAGAAGCTACTTATCGCAACTGGTGCCGCTGAGACTGCTGCACCAATCCCAGGTTGGACACTTCCTGGCGTAATGTCGATTGGTGCCGCTCAAGTTATGACAAACGTCCACCGCGTTCGTGTAGGTAATAAAGGTATTGTCGTTGGTGTTAACGTATTGTCGGCGGCAATCGCACGTGAGCTGCAAATCGCAGGCGTCGAACTTCACAGCATGGCGCTACCAGTTTCAAATCCAGTAACCAAAAACCATGCCGATCCAAAAATCGTAATGGAAGGATTAGTACGGATTGCTCACTTAGCACCTTCTGCTTTCCTTCGTTTTGGAAGTAAGTTTGCCAAGGCGGCTTTCGTACGCAACATTGCTGTGAAATTCTATCCACCAGGCGGCGTGAAAATGTGGGGAATGCCTATTCACATTAGAAAAGCCATCGTTCGAATAAACGGCACTGAAAAGGTTGAATCCGTTACAATGTGCAATATTACAACGGACGGAGAAGTAATCCCAGGTACTGAAAAAACGATTGAAGTCGACTTCGTTTGTATTGCCGGCGGACTATACCCACTTGCAGAACTAGCTTCTGTTATCGGTTGTCCATTCCAGTATGTCGAAGAATTAGGCGGTCATGTTCCCATTCATAACGAACGAATGGAGACCCCTCTTGAAGGCCTCTATGTTGCTGGAAACATTACAGGTATCGAAAGCGCTAAAGTTGCCCGTGCACAAGGAGCACTTGCTGGTTACTCTATCGCGAAACAAGATGCGAAAGTACAACAAGCCATCAAAGATGTCCAAGCGACTCGAGATGCAGCGTCTATTCAGTTCCACCCAGAAATTGACGCAGGCCGTGCTAAGATCCAAAAAGCTTTTGTGGAATACGTATAATATAAATATGATCTAATCTAATAAAGCAATCCACCTAGTTTGATAGGAGGATTGCTTTTTTTGTTATTCGTTTGCGCGGTTATATCGATTTATGCTCGGTTATACCGTTTTATGCGCGGATATACCGTTCTATGCTCGGTTATACCGTTCTATGCGCGGTTACACCGGTTTATGCGCGGTTACATCGTTCTATGCTCGGTTATACCGTTTTATGCGCGGATATACCGTTCTATGCTCGGTTATACCGTTTTATGCGCGGATACACCGTTCTATGCTCCGTTATACCGTTTTATGCGCGGATATACCGTTCTATGCTCGGATATACCGATTTATGCGCGGTTTCACCGTTCTATGCGCCGTTATACCGATTTATGCGCGGATACAATAAAACAGAGCGAGTAAGTGAGCGTTTAATGATATTCTTAACTTGTATTTCAATTAAAATTTAATACAATCCCCATACTTTTCAATCAATCGTAAGTTATGCGTTACACTACCTTCCACATTGGCACTTTTAAAAATTGGTGGTTCTACGCCATTTTCAATCATTAGTTCAATGACACGACTTAATGTCGCATGAAGTAGCGTGTTTGCAATGACTCCAGATGCAGGTGCATAAGAAAGGCCTTCCCAATCAAGCAATCCATCTCCGACCGGAACACCAGTATTCAAGATGTTATCCACAACCTCTTCAAGCCTGCGATTTGAATGGTGTCGGGCCGGTTGATTGGATGCAGTGTAGTTAAGCGACTGGATGGAAACCGTGTATGCACCTGATTCTTTTGCCTTATTGGCAACATCAATCGGCACTGGATTGCGCCCGGATGTTGAAATCACAATGACTGTATCTTCCGGACGTATACTCAATTCTTCTTCAAATGTATGTATGAAGTCGGCATCTTTTTCATTTGCTGACGATCGTAAAACTCCTTCATGAAGCATTATTGGCTCGATAAATATTGGCTGAACCGGTACTAAACCACCCGCTCGAAAAAAGGGTTCTGCCGCCACTAAATGAGAATGTCCACAGCCAAATAACTGTATGATGCCCCCACGTGCAAGGCGTTTCACCATCTCACCCGCAACAATTTCTACAGATTCCTGTTCTTTAGAAAATACTTCTTTCATCAAGGAATCGATTGCCGTAAAATATGAATTCAACTCATCATCTCCTAATTTCACTGACAAATTTATAACGGTCAGCGCGGTACGTACTGAGAACGATTTCAAAAGGCAGGCCATTCGTTAAATAACTCTTTCGCTCTATTATTAAAACAGGAGCAGGAACCTTCATTTGAAGTAATTCTGCATCTTCTTTTTTCACCAATACTGCTTCCATTTGTTGCGTGGCATGACTAATTTTCTGTTCACTACTTTTTTCGATAAACACATAAAATGAACCACCAAAAGCATCCTGATCAAGCTCCGGAACCAGTTTCACAGGGATATAAGTTCTTTCAATCGCCATTGGCATATCATCTGCATACCGAATTCGTTTAACGGAAAATACCTCATCACCTTCAGTTAACTGTAACCCTTGTGCTATTTCTATAGTAGGTAGCTGGCGCTCAAAACTAAGTAGTTTATTACTCGGTGCCATTCCACGAGCAATCATGTCTTCCGTAAAGCTGGTAAGCCCACTAAGCGTTTGTTCAACTTTCGGAGAAGATACAAATGTGCCGCGCCCTCTTTCACGATAAAGAAGTCCCTCATTGACAAGGTTTGTGATGGATTGACGCACGGTCATGCGGCTGACACCAAACAAATCCGTCAATTCACGTTCGGACGGGATTGCCTGCCCTTTTGAATATTCGCCATTCACTATTCGGTGTTTCAAGTATTCTTCAATTTGGACATATATTGGTGTTGTGGATTGTTTATCGAGCAAAGCTATCACTTCCTTTCCTTATACCTCGATACGCTAAAATATGGATTATTACTTGGCAGGAAGATCGTTGATTTCCGTTCCGGGCGGACAGTGCGGAAAGTTACAGTTCAATCTTTCCCTGACGCTTTCCGCGGGCACGACTTCAATCTCCTCGTCACTAAAACTGTGCTCCCAAACGCTAACGCTTTTCGGTCGCAAAAGCCGTTCTTCGTGACGGCTCTTCCTGCGGGGACAAAATCGAGTACATGTATAATTTCTGTAAAGGACACAGAAATTATACAAACCGAACCCTACGTTGTTCGGCTCGCTGGAGTCGCCGCCCTACACTCCAATCAACTAAGTTTGACAGTACTACGGCGTTCACTTTTACTGTTTCTGCCTAACTAACTGGTACGCATCCTCATCGACAATGACTGTTACATTGGGATGATTCCATAAATAGGAGGCTGGAAAACTTGCACTGACGTTTTTTTCTAGCAAAATTTTTATCGCTTCAGCCTTCTTCTTTCCGGAGGCCAATAAAATAATTTTATCGCTTTTTAATATGTTCTGAATCCCGAGTGTAATTGCATGAGTCGGCACTTCTTCAATAGAATTAAAAAACTGAGCATTGTCCTTGCGAGTAGAATCATTAAGTTCAACAACATGCGTCTCACTCTCAGGGTCAGTTCCTGGTTCATTAAATCCGATATGACCATTCGAACCAATTCCCAGTATTTGTAGATTAATAGGACCTACACGATTCATCACCTTTTCGTAACGCGCACACTCTGCTTCTATAGAACTTGGTTGTCCATCGGGAATAAATGTATTTTCGCGCGCTATATCGATATGCTTAAATAATTTCTCGACCATAAATGTATGATAGCTTTCCGGATGATCTTTTTCGAGACCAAGATATTCATCCAGATTAATGGTCTTCACATTCTGATAAGATATCCCACGCGTCTTATAACCATCAATTAGATTTTCATAAAGCCCAAGTGGTGTTGAGCCTGTAGCAAGTCCAAGTACTAGTTGGTCATTTTCACTAACTTTTTCCTCTACCAACCGGGCCGCCTCTTTGCTAACCGCCTCGTAATCAGCAAGTACAATCACTTTCATAATAAATCCTCCTTTGTATACGAGATGTTCCCTCTGCAAATTGTCATTTGAACCGTCCAAGCTTCATCGATAATTGTTAAATCTGCGTCTTTACCACCCTCGATTTTACCCTTATTCGTAAGTCCAAGCTGTTTTGCCGCATTTGCAGAAGTCATCGCTACAAGTTCAGACAACGTACAATCCGTTACGGCCTTCATATTTTTCGCAGCATCTTCCATCGTTAATATGCTTCCCGCAAGCGTTCCATCTTCAAGGCGGGCATCCTCATCAGTGACCACGACATCTTGTCCGCCTAAATCATATAGACCAGGCGCAAGCCCTTTCGCACGCATCGCGTCGGTAATTAAGATAATGCCACTTGCCTTTTTTTGACGGTAAGCAACTTCAACCGCCTTCGGATGACTGTGGATTAAGTCCGCAATAATTTCAACCGACAAATCATCTTCAATCAAAGCGGCACCCACTACACCAGGCTCTCTATGATGAAAAGGGCTCATTTGATTATATAAATGAGTGATGTGTCTCGCTCCGGCCGCAACCGCCTCACCGACCAATTCCACTGTCGCATCTGAATGACCGAGAGATGCAATCACACCTTCTTTAGTTACTTCTTCAATAAACGCCAGCCCATCATCCATTTCGGGCGCAAGCGTAACAAGCTTAATTCGATTGCCACTTAGTGTTTGCCACTTCTTAAATAATGATACAGAAGGGGATACAATATGTTCAATCGGCTGTGCACCTGCTCTAATCGGTGAAATAAAAGGTCCTTCCAAATGAATGCCAATCATTTCAGCCTGCGTCTCATCAGCCGTAAAATGACTGGCGTTTTCTAATGCTGTTTCTATATTTTCCTCTGTTTGTGTCATTGTCGTCGCTAGAAAACTAGTGGTCCCTTCACGAGGAAGTGCATGCGCCAAACCATTTAACGCTTCAACAGTGCCATCCATCACATCAAAACCCGATGCCCCGTGAATATGCACATCAATAAATCCAGGGACGACAATCCATCCTTTATCCGTGGCATCAATTCGGATATCCGCTTCTTTATTAATAGTAGGACCCACTTCTTTAATTTTTCCGTTTTCCAACAACACATCCCCAACGATACTTGCTTTCATCGAATCTGCGATTGTAATATTTGCGATCAATACTGTGCTTGCCACAAATGTTTCCTCCTTATGTAAAAACCAGAAAAACCACGATGGATTTTTCTGGTTCATTTTGTTTTATTGTTCGATTTTCACTATTGAGGTTTCGCCGTGACGCTGCTTGCCTTTTTTCAATACTTGTAATTGTTCTTTTTCTAAATTCGTAAATATAACTGGTGTTATCATTGAAGTGCTATTCGCTTCAAGATAAGCTAGGTCAAGTTTCAACAAGGGATCTCCACTTTGCAGTAGCTGGCCCTGCTCAACAAGGAGGTCAAAACCTTCCCCTTTAAGCTTAACTGTGTCTAATCCAACATGGATCAGTACCTCAATACCCGTATCCGTCTCAAGTCCAATCGCATGTTTCGTTGGGAAAACGCTTACGACTTTCCCATCAAATGGTGAATAGACTGTGTCACCCGTCGGAATAATCCCAAATCCTTGCCCCATCATACCTTGAGCAAATACCTCATCTGGAACTTCGGATAGTGGAATAATTTCTCCGTCCATTGGCATTGCGAATTCCTTCTCAGATAACTCTCTTAGAACAACTTCCTCGTTTGGTACATCTAATACGACATCTCCATCTGGTGCAGGATTGCCGTTTTGCAAACGTTGTTTCATGGCATCTCCCAGGAATTCAACGTTCGTACCGATAATAACTTGAACAGCCGTTTTATTTATTTTCATAAGCCCTAGTGCTCCGTACTTCTTCAATTCTTTTTCACTAACTTTATCAGCATCTTTTACTTTTAATCGTAGTCTCGTTGTACAATAATCAACCGCTACAATATTCTCAGTACCGCCAAGTGCACCGATTGTGTAATACGCTTTCACATCCACTGGTTCGTTGCCAACACTAACACCTTCGCCTTCAACGTCGTCTTCACGTCCTGGTGTTTTCAAATCGAATTTTAAGATTAGGAAATAGAATACGACAAAGTAAACGACTCCCATAAACAATCCAATTACAAGAAGGATAAGTGGGTTTTCAGCAATCCCAAAGTTTAATACATAATCGATTGCGCCGGCAGAAAAGCCAAACCCATGTCGAACATCAAATGCATAAGCAATCATCATCGCTGCACCCGTTAACAATGCGTGTACGAAATATAATAGTGGTGAAAGGAACATAAACGAAAACTCAATTGGTTCAGTAATCCCTGTAAGAAAAGCAGTAAACGCAATACTTACAAGCATTCCGCCCACAACCGCTTTATTTGCTTTCTTAGCAGTCGCATACATCGCCAGACATGCAGCTGGTAAACCAAACATCATAATCGGGAAAAATCCGGATAGGAAAGGTCCTGCTGTAGGATCTCCCTTTAGGAATCGATTGATTTCCCCTTTTACAACTTCACCACTAGCATCGGTAAATGATCCAAAATCAAACCAAACCACTGCGTTTATTACGTGATGTAAGCCAGTAGGAATGAGTAGACGGTTTAAGAAACCATAGGTACCAACACCCAACATCCCAGCATTCAACACCCATTCTCCAGCCCCGTCAATCACTTGCTGAACATATGGCCATAAGTAACCTAATGCTGCTGCTAAAATAGTCATCGTCGCAGCGGTGACTATGGGCACAAATCGCCTACCACCAAAGAATCCAAGCCAATCTGGAAACTTCACATCATAAAATTTATTATATAAAAGTCCTGCAACAATACCGGAGATAATACCCCCGAAAACACCCATATTTATTGTATCGTTAATCGTTTCAATTGCTGAAGTTAACACGAGATAAGCAACAGCCCCTGAAAGTGCGGCTCCACCATTTCCATCATGTGCCAATCCCATTGCGATACCTATAGCAAATATTAGTGCTAGATTATCTAAAATCCCCGCACCAGCGGCCGCAAGAAACGGGATATTCAACATATCCTCTTGTCCAAAACGCAATAGTAATGCTGCCGCTGGAAGTGTCGCGATTGGGAACATTAACGACTTACCAACCCTTTGTAAAAAACCAAACATAATCAATATACCTCCCCTTTTAGTATTCTCACTATTCACTATATACTAGTCCGGTATAGTTGTCTATACCGGTTTTTCGATACAAAGAAGTTTTAGTTAGTTGCTAGATGATATGTAATAATAAGCTACTTTATGCGAACAGGAACCCTCATAAATAGGTATACAAAAAGGCCAGCCACTGCTGTTTTCAGCGGGCTGACCTTTTTTATTTAGAAGTATCTATATAGTTAATAACAGATTCAATTCGTCCTATCACAACCATTACGATGATAGATACAAATCGTTATTCACTCTTTTTATTGACTACTTTTTTTTATAACTCTTCTCTTTACATGGGGGCGTAGATTTCCACCAGTAAATTGTTCCTTGGCTAATATACCTGCCACTTTTGGTGCTGTCCACAACATTGGTAATAGTAAAAGGGATACTGGAATAGCAGACACAATGATAAACGATTGTATTGCCCCAATACTTCCTTCTCCAATTATCAAAAGAATGATCGCGACTGCACCCATAATCATAGCCCAGAAAACACGCAATCCTTTTGAAGGACTGGCACTGCCCGTAACTGCAACTGAAATCGTGTAAGACATTGAATCCGCCGTCGTCACAACAAATAAAATTGTTACAATTAAAAATGCAGGCGCGATAATATAACTAAGTGGTAGCTGCTGCGTAATCGCAATCATCGCAGCGGGCATTCCACCACTACTTAGCGCATCTGAGATAATCCCAGGTTGTGCAAGCTCGTAAAATATACCCGATCCACCTACGACAGTAAACCAGAAAGCTGTCACTATCGGGGCGATAACCGCAATCGTAATGACGAGTTCCCTAATCGTTCTACCACGTGAAATCGTGGAAATAAAGATTGCCATCATTGGACCATAGCCTAAGAACCAACCCCAGAAGAAAATCGTCCATGCGCCAAGCCATTCTGAATCCCCTCGGAATGTAGCCATGCCCATGAAGTCCTGAAGATGAACACCTGATGTTGCGATGAACGTGTCGATAATAAAGCCACCTGGCCCCAAGATCAACACAACACCTATTAAAATCAACGTCAGAATAACGTTTAAGTTACTGAGAAACTGAATTCCTTTACGGAGTCCCGTCACAGCAGATATAGTCGCAATCGCAACCACACCAACAATGATAATAACTTGCGTCATCATTGTATTCGGCACACCAAATAGTGCTTCCAAACCGTGCGCAGCCTGTAGACCTAGAAATCCTATCGGCCCTATCGTACCCGCAGCTACTGCAATAATTGCAAACGCATCAACTGCTGTACCAAGTACACTATTCTTCATGATCTTCTCACCGAAAATCGGATAGAGTAAAGAGCGAGGCTTTAAAGGCATTCCTCTATGATAGTGCGCGTACATTAAAACAATCGTACTCAGTGTTCCCAAAATCGCCCAAGCTAGGAAACCCCAATGTAAATAAGATTGAGATAAAGCTGGGATAATCGTTTCTTCGGCACCAGATTGCACCCCATCAAATATAGGTGGGGCCGTAATGAAGTGATACATCGGCTCCGCTGCTGCCCAGAAGACACCGCCTCCTGCAAGTAATGTCGTCATAATCATGGCAATCCATTTAAAATTACCGATTTGTGGACTGCTTACTAAGCCCAGACGGACTTTACCATAACTAGAAACCGCTAACCCAATTGCGACAAAGAAAGTAGCTAGCAGTAATAACTGCCAAAACCCTCCAAAATATTTAACCGCGAATGAAAACGATGTATTTACCGTATTCGATACAAACTCAAGATTTATAATTGATGCTAATACAAAAAGTAAAAGCAATCCCCCACTGATAATGAGGACCGCCCAATCTATTTGGCGACTCTTGTTATTCAATAATTTCTCCTCCAACTTCAATCTTTAATTTCTCTATTGTTGTGGCGCTAAAACATACAACATACAACATACAACTTACTTCTATCTAAGTGTCATTAACCACAACTTCACCAAATAGATCGACTTGTATATATCAATATAACAACTAGTAGACGAAAAAAAACATAGATAAACCGTATCTGATTGGTACGAAAAAACACAATCAACACGAATGTTTTATCTATGAGATTAGTACAGTCTAACACAACTCGACAACGCTTTAAAGAACTTGTCGTCTTTTGTTGAAATATAATTATCGATTGGGTACTTTTACACTTGCTTTTTCAAGACGAAATCAACTTGATTTCAGCAAATTGGACTTTTCAGTGGCCTATAAATAGTAACTTATCTGATTTGAGCCCCTTTCTCATTTCCACCCTTGTTTTAATATACAGAATAAATTATACTATATGAAAACCTAGTTTAATAAGCAAGGGGAGATATGCTTGAAGATATTTGATATACATTCGGACCTTTTTACAGATGTAGCTTGGAGAAGAAGCCAAGGTGAAACAAATGTTTTTGACCGCATTCATTATCCGCAACTGAAAAAAGGTGGCGTGGATTCAATAATTTGCGTCCTTTGGGTTGAACCAGCATTCCGCGAAGATCCTATCGCCAGGTTCCAAAAATTGTTACGACACACACTAGACGACCTTCGAACATCCAAACATGCCAACGTCTGTTTAACAGTCGACGATATGAAAAATGAAATTTTTTCTAATAAGATAAATCTCTTTTTAGGAATTGAAGGCATGACATTTCTTGAAGCGTGGGGAAAAGATTCATTAGACGCTAACATTGAAAGCGCTTTCGAAGTACTCCATGAAAATAATGTCCGGCATACAATATTTGTTTGGAACGAATGGAATGCTTTGGCGAGTGGGACCGGTTCTGAGGACGAGCCAACATCTAGAGGACTTACGAGTTTCGGTGAATTGGCAGTTCAAAAGGCTAATGAGTTAAATTGGATTCTTGACGCCTCACATTTAGATGAAGCTTCCTTCTGGGATATGTATAATGCGACTGACCAACCGATGATTGCTTCACACAGCAACGCCTATGCCTTATGTCCACACGAACGAAATTTAAAAGATGAGCAAATCAAAGCAATCGCTTCACGGGGTGGGCTTATCGGATTGAATGCATTTCACGGGTTCGTCGACAAGGAAAACCCTACATTAGAACGCTTCGTCGATCACGCCGCGTACATGGCGGATCTTGTTGGTTCCGAACACATAGCTTTCGGTTTTGACTTTATCGATTACTTATCTACATATGATTTAGGCGGTCCCATTAAAGGAAGCACCCTTGGACTTGAAAATGTAGCGAAAATACCTGACTTACTTGATTGCATGAAAGCTAGAGGTTTCAGCACCAATGAAATTGAAGATATTAGCTTCAATAATGCGTACCGATTTATGGAAAGTCATTTTAAAAATTAAACTACTGGGGGAATAAAAAATGGGAAGTTCACTTATTCAATCCGATGACATGATCACCCTTTGGGGAATTATCGTCATATGGGCTGCAATTAGTATTTATTTGGAACAAAGATTCAAATGGGCTGCAAAGATTTCAGGTGCAATTATTTCACTAATAGGTGCGATTATTTTATCGAACACCGGTATAATTCCGACTGAGTCCCCTGTTTATGACGCAGTTTGGGCATTCATTATCCCGCTAGCGATTCCACTCTTATTATTCCATGTAAACTTTAAGAAGATATGGACAGAAAGTGGAAGGCTATTAATTATTTACCTACTTAGCGCCATAGGTACAGTAGCAGGTACCATTATAAGTTTCTTCTTACTGAAAGACTACATCCCTTATCTCGATAAAATCGGTGGGATGATGAGTGCTTCATACGTCGGAGGCGGCGTGAACTTCGCCGCAATGGCGGGTAAGTTTGAAACGCCTGGTGAAATGGTGTCCGCAACTATTGTTGCTGATAACCTGATGATGGCTCTCTATTTCGTCATTTTGATGATTATTCCAGCGTTGAGTTTTTTCAGAAAAAGATTTTCTCATCCACATGTTTTAGAAGTTGAACGTGCGGCTGAAGCAGGCGGAGAGACAACACAAGCTGAGAGTTTTTGGAAACGTAAAGAAATCTCATTAAAAGATATTGCATTATCTATGGGTACTGCCTTTTTCCTAGTTGTCATTTCCTTTAAGTTAGCCGAACTGTTTGGAAGTTGGATCCCAAGCGGAGAAGAAGCTTCATTCGGTATTAATTTATTAGGTGGCATATTCGGCGATAAATACTTAGTGTTAACGACAATCACATTCCTAGCACTTGCGTTTTTCCCGAAATACTTTGAAAGTATCAATGGTAGTCAGGAGATGGGTACATTCTTAATCTACTTATTCTTCGTAGTTATAGGGATACCCGCTTCTATTCCACTTATTGTTCAGAACGCACCGTTGCTTCTTGTCTTTGTAGCAATAATTGTCGCGATCAATATGCTCATCTCACTTACTGCCGGGAAACTATTCAAGTTTGACCTGGAAGAAATTCTTCTCGTAAGTAACGCGAACATTGGTGGCCCAACAACAGCAGCTGCGATGGCAATTGCAAAAGGCTGGACGAACTTAATCGGACCAATTTTAGTTGTCGGAACGATTGGTTATATAATAGGTAACTACATCGGAACCGCTTTAGGACTTTGGTTCGCAACGATGATGTAATAGTAATCAACCCGGTAGTCTACGGACTGCCGGGGTTTTTTAAAGATATGATTAGTATATAGATATACCAAAGGGGGCAGTTAGAATGTTTGATGGTAGGATAATTCGGCAACTCCGTGGAGATCTTGGTTTTTCCTTAAAAGACCTTTCTGAAAAGTCCGGTGTCAGCATTAGCATGATTAGTCAAATTGAACGTAGAAATACGGACCCAACACTAACGACCTTATATAAAATATGTAGAGGATTAGACGTCTCGATTTCCACACTACTAGGAACCGATGAACAAACAACCCAAGTTGTTCGGAAAAACGAGCGTAAAACCATATCCTTTCCAAAATCTTATTCAAAATACGAATTACTAACGCCTATTAATGAAGGATCCATTGAAATGCTTATGATCCATTTAGAACCCGGCCAAGATGATCAGCAACTGGTTGAACATTCAGGTGAAGAATGTGGTTTCATTATGAAAGGCGAAATGACCATCATTATGGAAGATCACGAAGTACTCTTGCAAGAAGGCGATAGCATTCGCTTTAAAAGTACAACACCCCACCGCTTCTTCAATCATTCAGATAAAACAGCCGTTTCTGTCTGGGCAATGACAGGACGAGTACTGTAATATAGACCACCCATCGACATAGATGAGGTGGTTTTCTCTTTCTATCCAACAACACCTATTCCCTCTTCGACTCCATTTCAACAAATTCAAATAATAAAGGGACATTGCTGTAGGTTTCCAATGAAGCCGTCTGCTTGGAAATCAGTTCCCAACTTTCCATATAGGGATCCGCCCCAGTAACTGACGGCATCGATTGCTGTAAATAGGTTTCTATCGGCATGTCCAGCTGCTCTATAAATTGCTCGACTTCCGGATACTTTGCGCCTTTTTCTGGGTTGGCATCATTAAAAAGAACGTGTTCCAAGTTTCTCGAAAAGTAATACATCCTGTAATTGATTTCACCGGACAGAATTGTACCTAATCCCTTCATCGTATCGATATTGCTACTTCGCTCCGCATTTCTAGTAGCGATTTGTTGTTTTTGTTTGTCGTGCGGCACAGTAATTTTATCCGCGTGATAAATCGTTAACTCTTTCTGACTTTTATCAATGACAATCGCTTCATCTGGAATAAAGCACCCGTCCATATCAATAATATGTAGCACACAAAACACGTCTTCCGAACGAAATTTACTTTTGATCATAAACTCCTTTACCGCATTGCCTATGACTGACTTAATGGGTTCTTCTGGTTTGCTTAAATCATATAAAATATCACCGTGCTGTATATGAAAACGAATATTATGCTGCTCAAACAAGCTGCGCAAACGATTGTTAAGCAAGACTTCTTCACAGCTTCCTTCGACAATTAATAACACGACTTTCCTTCTAATTATCGTCATGGGCTATCCCCGCTTTTCTGAACGCCATTTTTATATCATATAAATTTGTTTCCGCATATACTTCCTCAGTTTGACCGCCTAATTGCACAGCACGTAAGTAGACATCACGTGCATTATCGAGCCTTTTTACGCCTTTTAATTGATGATATCTATCGTTTTCATTGAGTGTTGTAAACCACAAGTTTTGAATTGGAAGCACTTCTACTATTCGTAAATTATGCGACGTAAAAAACAATTGGCCTTGTGCATTTTCGTTTAAAACTTCTAATATCTCACCAAGTAAATATTCAAATATCCCTGCATCAAGCTCATCGATGACCACACATGCATTTGGATTATTGTAAACTGCGATGAGTGTGCTTAATATCGAAATGATTTTAAGTGTACCCTCCGATTCGCTGCGTAATGGGAGTTCAACTTCCCCTTTTACAGATAAAAACTCGAATCGAATGCCTTCATTTCCGTCGCTCAATGTTTGCTTATTGATCTGATGGATCTTTATTTGAAGGCCAGGAATGATGGTATCTAACACAATATTCGTTTGACCGACAACCTTGTCAATCGTATCAAATAATCCTGTTGGCAACACCATCGTATCCTGCATCTCATATGGGATAGACCCACGCTTCTTTTCCAAATGAACGCTGAAAGGCATAACCAAATTGGCAATTAAAAGCCCATATTGAATCGTATCTATTACATGTAAATCTCTATTAAAATCAGATGAAAGATTTTTCATAAGTTCAGTTTCTTGTTCTTCTAATAATCCTTCAAATACTTCCTTTAATTCTTCACGAAATGCAAAAGAAGTTGAATTAGTAACAGCCATTCGATTGGCGACCATCACTGAAACCCGGTCAGATTCATCCATTTCCTGCCCTTTTTTATTGCCAATTAAAACCCCGTTTTCACCTTTTGAAATGAGGGATTTAAATGATGTATGCTCCTTGTTTTCCCTATAAGATATTTCTTCTTCAAGAACACGGTATTTCACCCTTCCTGGCGATAAAGAAACACTATATTGGACGAAATACTCTCCAAATTCATTTTCCACAATAAATTCAAACTTCAAGCCAATCAATTTTTCTTTAAAATATAATAAATTGGACGTGATCTTTGGAAGACTGACATCTTGATTAGCCGATAGTAAAGCTTTCAACAAATTAAAAGCCTCCACGGCGGCTGTTTTCCCAGAGCCATTTTGTCCGTAAAATCCAATGACATCCGCTTTCTCCAACGTAGTGAAATTTGAATTTGTATGGAAAGCACCTTTCCTGACATTTTTTAAATTAGTAATTTCGACGTTGGTGATTCTGACGATACAAGTCATGAAAGTCCTCCTAGAAAATAGCGATATATACTTCTTAGTATCGTCTTAGGGTACTTCAACTATTCATAAAAAAACGAAAAAATAGGCTGCCATGACACCACAAAATATGGTGTCAAGGCAGCCTAATAATGATGCTTTACATTTCGCAATGTCAGTCTAAACGCTTATTTCTATTTATATTTTTTAACAGTTACTTTTGTCGACTTGCTCGTATTACTGGCTTTGTCTTTTGCTGTTACATAAAGAACGGTGTTCGCTTTTTGCTTCTTGATTGTAACTTTGAAGTTACCTTTGCTGTCCGCCTTTTTGGTTCCGATACTCTTGCCTTTATGTTTGACAGTCACTGTCGCAAGAGCTTCGGTTTTCCCTTTTATTACCGTATCATTCGTTGTTACTGCATTTACTTTTGGTGCATTTGGTGGAATTTTGTCCTTAATAACAATCTTGGCTGCTTTACTTTCTTTCTTCGCCTTACTAGTTGCCGTCACATATAGCGCTGTACCAGCTTTTTGTTTCTTAATTGTGATTTTGAAGTCACCTTTGCTGTTCGCTTTACCTGAAGCGATGACTTTTTTGGAGCTATTCTTTATTTTAACTTCTAAACCTGCTGCTGTTTTTCCCGTGATCACAGTAGACTTATTGCTCGCCGTATTTACTTTTGGTGCTGCTGGCGGCATTTCGTCTTTTACAACAATCTTGGTTGCCTTACTTTCTTTTTTCGCCTTACTAGTTGCCGTCACATATAGCGTTGTACCAGCTTTTTGTTTCTTAATTGTAATTTTAAAGTCACCTTTGTTTGTAGCATTACCAGATGCAATGACCTTGTTAGATTTGTCTTTTATTTTCACTTGCAAATTTGCGCTTGTTTTTCCAGAAACAAAAGTAGACACATTGCTCACCGCATTAACCTTTGGTGCCGATGGTGGCATTTCGTCTTTTACAACAATCTTGGTTGCTTTACTTTCTCTTTTCGCTAGATCAGTTGTCGTGATATACAGTGCTGTGCCAGCTTTTTGTTTCTTAATTGCAATTTTGAAATCACCTTTTTCTGTTGCATTACCAGATGCGACAACCTTCTTGGATTGATCTTTTATTTTCACTTGTAAATTAGCGCCTGTTTTCCCCGAAACAAAAGTGGACAAATTGCTTATAGCATTCACTTTTGGTGCCGTTGGGGGTGTTCCTTTTTTCACAATGGTTTTTAGCGAAGTCTTCGCTGCTCCATGAGATCCTGTTACGTTAAGCAGCGTACCCGCACTTTGCACTTTATTAATTTTTACAGTGTAATTACCTTTGGCGTCGGTTTTGCCACTACCTAATGCTCCCTTGCCATTACTCACTTCAATGACTGATCCTATTTTGGCAGTGCCCGTTACAATATTACTATTATCTAGTAACGGATTGACCTTTAATTTCACATCAAAGGCACTGACTGCGCTGTGTGCATTTAACCTGCCCGCACCTGAAATATAATCATGCCCAGGTTGTTGAACACAAGGTACCACTTCATAATCATCGTTATAACATTCTAGACCTTTATTGTCGGTTTCTTCAAAAACTACATCCGTTGCTGTATCCATTAAAATCTTCTTAATTTCTTTTGGCTTAAGCTTCGAATTTTGTGACAATAGCAAGCCCGCAACTCCTGCTACATGCGGTGCTGCCATCGATGTTCCAGACATGTAAGCGACATTTCCGTCTGGGAGTAAGCTCGGAATGTCTGTGCCCGGAGCAACTAGTGCCAACTCATCCCCGTAACTGGAATAATCCGCTACGATATCAAGTCGGTTTGTTGCACCTACTGCGATTGCATACTGAGAGGAGGCTGGGTAAGAAATTTCCTCATACCCATCGTTCCCGCTAGCCGCTACAATCGTAACGTTTTTAGCTGAGGCGTATCGTAAAGCATACTCAATCGTTCGGCTGTAACCACCGCCAAGACTGAGGTTGATCACTTGTGCACCTTGGTCTGCCGCATGAATAATACCTAAAGCGATTTGATCTGTATCCCCTTGACCAGACGAATCTAGCACTTTGACTGGAATTATTTTTGCATTTGGATGAACGCCTGCCATCGAGTATCCATTGTCGACATCTGCAGCGACAATGCCACTCACATGCGTACCATGTCCGTGATCATCAATTGCATCATTATTACGTCCAACGAAGTTATAACCTAGGTCTGCACGAACTTTCCCTTTTAAATCTGCCAGGGAACCGTCTACACCCGTATCAATAACTGCGATTAACGTTTCGTTTACATTTCCCTGTTTCAATAAATTTTGGAGGGAAGTATGACCAATATCAGCGCCACTTATTCCGCCTTCTTGACCAGTATTACCTAATGACCATTGGTGTTCATATTGCACATCTGCAGTTAGCGCATGATATTTCTGAACGGGCTCGACAAATTCAACTTCCGGTAGCTTCTCCAACTTGTCGATCAAAGCCTTGTTTGGTTCTTCGTCTAAATTCGTGACATAGACATCTTCAAATAACTCAACGCTGGAAGTTAAAGCCGAGACATTATTTCTTGCAATGCCCTGGCCAGCTATTTTCTTAGAAAGTGATTTGATGCTTTTATCTTCTTTCATTTTAATAATCAATTTGTTTGGTTCTGTATCTAGTAGACCGTGGACATTCAATATATCTTTTAAATTCTTTTCTGCTAACTGTGAAAGTTCTTTTTCCGTAGCAATTTGGTTGATCTTTTTCTTCAAGTTGGCAGGAACAGCTTGTATCGTTATGGCATGCAAGTTCTGTATCGCTTGCTGGTCTTCAGCTGTTACTCGGTAAGACGTTTTTCCTCCATTTTTAGCAAGGTTATTAAACAACGGTTTCAATTGAACAAGATTTTGATAGACCGCTTCCTTTACTTTTTTATCAAAGACCATATCGGCAATCAGGTACGGTGCGGCACTGTAATATAGCGAAGTTAATTCTTTTCCGTTGTCCGATTCTTTTAGTAATCCGTCCCTGACTTGATGTAACGCGGTTATGATTTCAGTGCCCGACTTTTTCTTCGACGCGCTTAATTCTACGGGACAAGTCTCGCCTTCCTCCGGATTACCGGGCGGAAGATAGACAGCCTCATAACTTATGTCATAATTTATTGGTTCGTTATTCGGTTCCTCACTTGGTTCTTCACTTGGTTCTTCACTTGATTCCTCGCCAAATTCCTCTTCACTTTCACCTCTATACGCTACCATGATGTAATACGGCGTATCCCATGCAAAAGGAAAATCTAGTTGAGCTGTTTCCCCTCCTGAGTTGAATGCCTGATACCTTTCAAATGTGTCATCATCAATTGCCTTTTCCTTGCTCGGATAAACTTTGACCTCAAGATCTGCTTCACCTGACACTGTAAGTCTCATATGTGTGTTTGCATTTATGTCATCATTTGAAGGTATGACTTCATACCAGTGGACATCGCCCGTTTCATCATAAGATTGATTAAGTGTTTCCCCTTTATTTAGTAAACTAGGGTTATCAAACGAGTTTGTAACTGCTTCATTACTGGTATAACCAGTTTCCGGTAAAATTAAGCTAAAACATAATGTAAACACAAGAAGCATTAAAACTAGTCTATGAATATTTTTCTTCGCCATGTAACTAACCTCCAGTTTTTGGAAAATACTTTATTCTTTTTTGTACTGAAAACAGTACTGTAGCGTATTCTAGCTCCTCTCTAATCTATGTTCTTTAGATTATTATCCCATAGAAAATCACGAAGTAAATAGCTATTCTTCTTGAATAAAAATAAATCTTTCGACAATTTTCGCGCACTCTCATAGACCGTTAATTTTTGATGAGTTTCTGTTTAATAGCTAGTAATATGACAAATTAGAACCTTGAAAAGCCTACTTTTAAGTGGATGAGTCTAGTAAGGAAAAAGGAACTTCAATACCCCAATTACAAAACATCCCGAAAGAGAGATTTTATTAAAAGTTCTCTTTCGGGATGTTTTTCTTAGGTAAATAGTTACCTTATTCAAACTGACCCCTAAGATTTATACTAAATTGACTCTTTCAAAGGCGTCAATCATTTGCTAAGGTTATCAGTATACTCAAAAAAGTTGATGAGAGAAGGTTTATAACTATGCAAAATACAACAAGTTACGCAAACCCACGCACTTTTGATTTAATAATAACTTCTATGTTAATTGCGCTCGTATTTGTTGCCACGTTGTTATTGAACATCAAACTACCCATTACTGCAAATGGCGGTTTAGTTCACCTGGGTACAGCTATGCTTTATATTGTTGCCATTTTATTTGGCCCGAAAAAAGGTGCCATCGCTGGTGCCGTTGGGATGGGATTATTCGACCTAATTTCTGGCTGGACATTGTGGGCACCATTCACCATTTTAACCCGTGGATTACAAGGCTATATCGTCGGTAAAATTGCATGGTCGATGGGCCGTAAAGGAAATAGTGTCGGCATAAATATTTTTGCGACAATCGTTTCTATTCCCTTTATGATCGCAGGTTATTATATTTGTGAAAGAGTACTGTTTGGCAATTGGATTATACCAGCGGCCTCTATTCCAGGAAACCTCGTTCAAAACATTGTAGGGATCGCCGTAGCCATACCCGTTTGTATTGCACTGAAAAAAATTCCGTATTTTAAATGATATTATAAAGTGTTGGTTCACCGTAACTATCGAATACCTCAATAGGCAAACAAAAATCAACCAAATCAGTACTTGGTTGACTTTTGTTTTTTTATTTTAAAAACTATAACAACTTACTGCAAATATATCTTAATATTATAAACCAGGTAGGAAGCCACTAAACAGACTAAGTATATAGACCATACCTAATGCAGAAAGCCCAGCGATAAATCCACCAATCGTCCAAGCCTGTAGCGTTTGTGGAATTGTTAAACGACCGAACTTGTTAACAACCCAGAACCCTGAATCGTTCGGTAACGATAGACCAATTGCGCCTGCACAGATTGCTAGTCCTAGCAATACTGGTGATGCGCCTAATTCCGTGGCAAGCGGACCTAATATGGCAGATGTCGTAATGAGAGCGACCGTAGCCGAGCCAAGAGAAGCACGTAAAATTTGCGAGAATACAAACGCCAATAATAGTACGGGCATGCTCCAACTCTGCATGGTTATGACTAAGTGATCTCCGATACCACTCTTGCTAATAACAGCCCCAAAAGCACCACCAGCACCAGTCACTAACATAATCATTCCAGCCGAGTTCATCGCTTCATCATATAATTTACTATACGGCACTTGAATATATGGTCGTAAAACAATCAATGCAACAACCACACTAATGAAGAGTGCTACGTTTTTATCCCCGATAAAACCAAGGACCGTCGTGAGCTGCCCCTCTGGAAGCCATAGTTTTGTCACAGTGTTCAGTAGAATTAAACCTATAGGTAATGCAAGTAAGGCTAATGATAAGCCAGTGGAAATCTCCTTGCCAGTTTTTGTTGGCTCAACAGGAAGCTCCTCTTCCATACCTTCAACATCCGCAACTTTTATACGTTTTCCGATAAAGGTACCGTAAAAGTACCCGCCAATAAGGGTTGCGGGGATTGCACAAATCAGTCCATATATTATAAACAAGCCCAAATCTGCACCCGTATTTTCCGCAACAACTAATGGACCTGGCGTTGGTGGAATCATACTATGAGTTACAATCAGACCGACACCAAGCGCCGTTACAAATGTGACAATCGAAATACCTGTTTTTTTCGACAAACTCTTTACAAGTCCACTTAAAATAACGAATGCTGCATCGAAAAAGACAGGAATTGATACAAGAATACCGGTAATCGACAATCCTGCCGCTGCTCGTTTGACACCGAATAATTTAAGCACAGCTTCTGCAATTTTTTCAATCGCACCGGATGCACCTAAAAGCTGGCCAAATATAATACCTAATCCAATTAATATCCCTACGCCTATTAATGTTGTTCCAAATCCTGTTGCTACGACTCCTGGAATATCGGCTAATGGGAATCCAAGAAAGATTGCCGTTACCAGCGCAACCGCTATAAGTGACATAAAAGGCTCAACTTTGAGCTTCAATATCAAGAAAAATAACGCGGCTAGCGATAATAGGAAAATCACAATTAACATATTTCCTTCTACCATTTTAATTCCCCCAATTGTTTATTGTAACTTTTCCACTACTTCTTTTAATGTATCTACTTCTCCTACATTTCCTGGGAAGATGACATAAGGTATGGCTGGAAAGACACTTTCTTTCCCCGTTTTCCAAACGGGAACGCCTGGTGCAATTTGCCCCAATACTTCTGCTTTTTTCACCTTAAGGCCAAGCGTTCCAACATCACTCGACGTAATACCGCCTTTTGCGATGACGAAGCGTGGTTGTGGATGACACCGATTCACAAACTGCGTAACTGCACTTGATATTCTCACAGACAATGCAAGTTCTTCTTCCCCGCGTCCTTCCCCTAAATCGAGTCGTTCTCTCGAAGTGTAAACAACAGTTGTCGTCCCCTTAGAAACTTTCTCATTAATTTCATGTTGGACACGTTTAATTTCTTCATTAAATAGACTTTCGTCGATAACAAGGTTGCAAGAAAACTCTATAAAATGAAGTGACTTTTTCTCTTTCAATCGATTTAGCTGCTCCGTCGACTTTTGAACATGCGAACCGATAACTACAAGTCCGCCGTACGGGCTATTTTCACGCAATAAATCATTTGCTTCTAAATATGGTTTAGAAGCAATATCACCAATCACCTTAGTAAATGAAGCCGCTGTTCTAAACAAGTAATTTTTTCCTAACTTTATCGCACGCAGTAACGCAATTGAAAATACTTTAACATCGTCTTCTGTAACTGCATTTACGATGAGCTTTTCGAAATTCTTTAACTTCATTAGTTTTTCTGTTATTGCATCTACATTTAGAGCCCGTAGCTCGTCCAACGAAATTGAATGTACAGACTCCCGTTTAAATTCACCATCTGTTTTCTCTTCTATCCAATCCCGTAAATTACTGCTTGAAAAGCCAAACATCCGATCCTTTGCGAATTCTGTTTCACCAGCTGGAATATACGCTTCCCCTTGTTTCACATAATGTACATCGTCAATTGTTTCTCTGCCGCCTTCTTTAAAGAACGGTAATATTATCTCACCGTCGTAGCAGAGCGTGCTTTGTTCTTCAATTGTTTCTTTTAACGTGACCGTTTCTAAAGGATAATGCCCCCGTAATGTTGAATCCCCTCGACTTACAAGAAGAAAGGGCTGACCCAATCGTTCTGAAACCTGAGCAATACGCTGTGCTATGTCCTTATGTACTTGTGTTGTTTCAGATACTGAAAACGCACGTGAATTCGTTAATATGAACACGAGTTGGCGGTCCTCTTTAAACACTTCTTCAATCGTATCCATATCCCAATCCGTAAATACTGGAACACCATGTACCGTCTGTACTCCGGTCGGATCGTCATCAAGAACGATAATTTTCGTTGAAAATGATTCACGTTCTTTGTTCCACATTTCATTTAATTCCGGGCCATACGATGGAAGTTTTTTTACACGCTCTACTACGTTATTCACTTTGTTTCCCACCCATCTGAACTTCAAAGTTAGCTAGTTTTTCATAGTATTGGATGAGCCCAACGTGATCATCCGCAGCTTTCCCGTCAACCTTAAGTGCATGGAACATTTCTACTACGTTAGATGTAAGTGGCATCGCCACCCCTATTTCGTGACCCGCTTCAAGTACATTCGTTAAGTCTTTCAAGTTAATATCGATTCTTCCACCTGCAACGAAATTGCGTTCAAGAACTAGCGGCATCTTAGCATCAAGTACTGCACTTCCCGCAAGTCCACCCCTAATGGCTTGATACATTTTTTCTACGTCGATCCCCGCTTTGGCAGCAAGCACAACTGCTTCTGACATTGCAGCAATCGTGACATTCACTAGAATTTGATTGGCAAGTTTAGTTGTTGTCCCACTACCACTTCCACCGACATATGTGATTTCTTCCCCCATTGTCTTTAGCACAGGGAGTACTTTAGTAAGGGCTTCTTCCTTACCGCCAACCATGATTGACATCGTTCCATCAATTGCTTTTGGTTCTCCGCCGCTTACAGGCGCATCCAAAAAGGCTACATCTTTCTCGACAAACTTACTTGCTAAATATTGGGAATCTACTGGGGAAATCGAGCTCATATCAATTACAACTGCACCCGGTTTTATTGTTTCATACACACCGTTTTCACCCAATAATACCTGCTTCACAATACCTGCAGTAGGAAGCATCGTAATAATGACATCGCTTTCAGCTGTTGCCTCCATTGGATTACTAGCTTCTACTCCACCTGCCTCGACAACCTCTTTCCGTGCTTGTTCATTTAAATCAAAAGCTTTCACTTCATAGCCGTTTTTCAATAAATTAAGGACCATTGGTTTTCCCATAATACCAAGTCCGATAAATCCAATTTTCATTACGATTCCTCCTGTGGTAAACGCTTTCATTAATCTATACATCTATCATATAATAAATTTTCTGTTTTGTATACAATAAACTTGTTTTTGGATACATTTCGTTTAATTTCAACACTTTTCCATATATTTTAGTATAGTAGAGAGTAGCTATATCATTTATTTCGGAGGGGTTCATTCGTGATCAACAACAAAAAAGGTACTGCACAAGCTCTTGCATACGATACAATTCGTGACCGAATTTTCAATGGAGAGTATGCCGGTGGAACTAAGTTGGTTGAAGAAAGATTGGCTGTAGATATTGGCGTAAGCCGTACACCCATTAGAGAGGCCATCCGCCGATTGGAGCAAGAGGGCTTAATCAAACGAAAAAAGGTCATTAAACCAAGCGAAATTGACTTTAGACATCTATTTCAAATGCGTATACTCATAGAATGTCACGCAGCCTCTACAGCTGCTTCATTTATGCTAGAAAAAGATGTTGCAAAGTTGAGAGAATGCGTGGAAATTGGGAGAACTGGATTACCCAATGAAGTCATTGAAGCTAACAAACTCTTTCATGACCTAATTGTACAAACATGCAACAACCCCATCATGATTGACACAGTCGATCGAATGCAAGCAATTATTTACATGTTTAGCACAGCTGTTGTTATACATAAAAGACCACTTTTAATAGAAGAGCATGATAAAATTTGCCAAGCAATCGCAGAGCGTAAACCAGAACTAGCAAGTGTTTTGATGAAGAATCATTTAGAAGCAGATTTAGAATTCGCCCTTCATTTGATGAAAGTATAAGGATGATTAATCCAGAACAGACTACTAGCTTCTATATGAAAGAAAGAAAAAACACCCCTCATATTATCGACTCTTAAATCACGTCGAAATTATGAGGGGTGTTACCTTTAGTTCTTTTTATTTTTTGGTATTGATATGACGCTTCAGAAAACGATCGACCTTCATTTTGTATTCGTCTTCAGCCAATGCAAAGGCCTCTCCGTGGTTCGCACCTGGGACAAGCATGAGCTCCGCATCACTTGCCGTATTTTGAAACAAGTTGATAGCCATCTTAGTCGGAACAAACGTGTCGGCTTCCCCGTGGATATATAGAATTGGAACATCCGTCCTCGCCACTTCTGTTAATGCACTCGCATTCCTAAATGAATAACCTGCCCTTACTTTCGTTAACAAGCTCGTGCTATCCAATAACGGAAATGCAGGCAGATAAAACATGCGATTCATTTGATACGCAAATAATTCGTAGACAGATTCATACGGGCTATCCGCAATAATTGACTTAACTTGGCGCGGAAGATCCTCTTCTCCACTAGCCATCAAAACCGTCGCCGCACCCATCGACAAACCATGGTAGACAACTTCAGTATCAGCCCCGAGCTTCTTCACCAAATCCTGCGTCCAATCAATTAAATCTAACCGGTCAGGCCAACCAAATCCATAATAGTCGCCTTCACTTTTCCCGTGCCCACGTGCATCCGGCATGAAAATATTGTAGCCTAAATCTTTATGATAATACTGTCCGTATAATCCCATTTGCTTCGCATTCCCCAAATAGCCATGCGTTAAAATAACCAACTTATCTGTTGGTTCCGATGCCGGCAAATAGTAACCAGACAGTTCTAGTCCGTCGCGTGATTGTATCGTAAGCTGTTCAAAGTTTTGGGCACCTACCCATTCTTTCCAACTTCCATTTATAAAAAGGTCCATTGCCTTATCTGAAACTTCTAAGTCAGCATTATTTTGCAAGAATTCTTTGGGTCCCCGGTTAATCGCGAGACCATAGAAAAAGAAGCTACCGATGATTTGAATGACCAAGAAGACAGTAATAAAAGCTAAAAACAGCTTCTTCCAATTAACTCGAAACACACACATCGCCCCTTCATTTTCCGTCTAGTCGCATTCATGGTGTCTATGACTATTATAATAGAAAAATAGGGGAATATGAAAAATAATAGACGATTGCATGAAATTACCAAAGGAATTTCGAACTACTTATTAATGCGTGCATATTCATTTCGGAAGCTCTAGTGACCCCCTAATATGGCGCCTATGCTAGATTTTGTCCACATTAAACCAATTTATTTTACCAGTATAAGTATTGATAAAATGGAATTGAAGTAACGTCATGATGGTTAACTCGATGTTGTAAACTAGGCACTGAATCATCGCGTTCCGCTTTCGAAATGTTATACAACTGCTTAAATGATGGTCTTGTAACTACAGTAGACAAATAGGCTGATTGATTGCTCCCTAACTTTCTCATTTTATTCAGTTCTCGAATTATTTTTTCGCCTGTCTGAATTCCAATTCCATGACCAAAGTACGTATTATCTTCAAAAACAACCGCATTTTCTCCTCTCCACTGAGGACTTTTGGGATTAAATTCCGGATTAGTAAAATAAGCCACATCTCCAGGTATTAAATCACGAGTTTCAAAGGGCATTACTCCGAGATTAGCATTAGCATGCCAGCTGTATAAATAGATTTCTCGAAATGTTTTATTGAATAAGGAATCACCAAGAAGCTTTAAGACCGCATCATAATAAATAATAATCATTGCTGTTGCACATTCAAATCCATATTTTGAACTGTTCAAGTAGATATCTTTAATTGCGTCTGATGGTTTTACGTCATGCCGCAGTAAGAATCCACCTACACTCGTTAAATCCCAGTATTTAGGATTACAATGGGAATTTTTAAATAACGAAAACTCTACATTACTTCGGTTCATAGCCTTTGCACTTTCCATAATATTTTTTCGCAATGTAAGTTCAAAAGATAATTCATCCATGGATTGATACGAATAAATAGTTGGATTTGCATTCATCCATTGAATGATTGTATTTTCAACGCTACCGGTTTTCCATCTGTCATTTTGTTGATAGGAACTCCCCGATATTTTAATCATATTATACCTCTCTCCATGTTTATCTAGTAATCCATCCTATTCAACTGCTGTTCTGATAAGTCATTTCAAAGTAACAAGTTAAGAACAGTGACCATTTTATTGAACTAGTTGCACAATTACCTCTTTTATTTATAAATGCGAACGTCAAGGTTTTTTGGCAACTCTTCGTCTATAATGGTTAAGCCTAACGCCTCGTTGATTGTAGTGGAAGGCGGCGTCTCCTGTGGGATTAGCGGGACAGTTGAGACCCCACAGGAAGAGCCGTCACGAAGAACGGCTTTTGCGACCGAAAAGCGCCAGCGTTTGGGAGCATTATTAATAGATGTATAATTTCTGCAGAGTACGCAAAAATTATACAAACCGAACCCTTCGCTGTTCGGCTGGCTCAACGACCGCCCCACGGAAAGCGTCAGGGAAAGATCGAACTGTAACTTTCCGCACTGTCCGCCTGGAACGAAAATCTATATTATTCGGATTTTAATGCTAAATACTCGATAATGAAATTGGCTCTATTAATATTAAATAAGTTAGGATAGACATACAATACGACTATTTCCAAAAGTTCATTTCACAAATGATTGTTTCCCAATTGGCAGCAATTGCGGATCTCTTTTTTCTACAACCGTTAAAATCGAACCCGCGATAATAAAGACAGCAAACATAAACTCCTTGAACGTAAAGGCGGTTCCAAATAGAAGCGCCTCAAAGCCAACAGCCCATGCTGCATAGGTAATATTCATAGCCATTGCACGACTAGGGCCTATGACATTAATGGCATTATAATAGAAGACATACGATAATGTTCCGGCAAGTGCGACACCGGCAAGTGCAAGGAGAATGATTGGTGACGCGATAATTTGAAGTGTATAAGAATGCCCGACAAAAAACGGGATAATGAGTAGTCCATAGATAATCGAAGAAGTATATTGTCTAATAAGCAAAGCATGTTCAGGTTTGATGCCATCGTCCTTCATTGCATAGGCACTTACAACACACTCCATTCCCCAACCTATAATACAAATGATGAGAAAAACGAGCCCCCAGGATACATTGGAACCTACAGCAAGTTCCCCGGAATAACTCAGTAATATGATGAATGTAATGCTCATGATAAGTCCAAACCAATTATTTAAACGTAATTTATCTTTCAATATTAAATACGCAAAAAAAGCACCTACTGCTGGATAAATACTCGAAATAACGGCTGTGTAAGACGCACCTATACTTTGAATTGAAAGGACATAAAAGGTCATCCCAATAGGTCCCCCGAGAGTCCCAGCCAATATAATGATTCGGCCCGGCTTTCTTTTCAAACTAGAAATCGCAGTCTTAAACTCTCCTTTACTGCCAAGGTAAACCGTCATCCAAATCGCAGAAAATGTGTCATGAAGAAAAGTACTTAATAACGGCGCAACAAATAGCAGTTCTTCAAAAGCCAGAAATCCCGTCATCGATAAAACAATACCAATTAATACAGTGTCTACTGCCCAAAAAATGCCCGAGAAAATACCAAACGTTACCCCGTTAATTGTCTTGGAATTCCTCATGTAGTTAGCCGATTAGCATACATATCCTTGTAAAGCGTTAAGTTCCTTTGTAGGCGTTCAAAACGATCGCTTCCATACGAGCCAAAGTCATCGCCTTTAGCTTCCTTAAATAACGTCCACATCGACCATAAGTAATCTTGAAAAATCTTATGAATAAGAATTATTTCCTTCTCTACTTCTGTTGCTTCTCGTTGGAAATAGTGCCCTAAAAAGAGGTCCTCCTCTTGTCCATCAAACTCCGATTCAATCAAATGTGTCGCCACATCCCATAACGGATCAAACATGCCACTATACTCCCAATCAATTAAGTACAGTTTTCCTTTCTCATCCAAAACAAAATTTTCATATAGCGTATCAATATGACACGGCACTTCTATTCTTTCTAGTGCATCGTAAGCTGATTTTACATGCTGTATTTCCTTTTTCACTTCTGCAAAATGAGGATAAAATTGCGCATTTTCTACAACTGCATTTTTTTCATAAAGCCCCATCAGTTCATACAATTTGAATTGGTTGCCCATTTGAACACCAGAACAATGTAATCTCCGAAGCACACTCGTAACTTTCTTCATCGTTGCTTCTTCTTTTGTGGCGGATTGTGTCAACGTCACAGCTCCTGGAATCATACGCGTTACTTTCAAGCCAGTTTCTGTATCAATATAGATATGTTCCGGATTAATGCCTAATTGCACACCGATTTCAAGGTTGTTTCTTTCCTCTCTTCGATTAATTAATTGATCCGTTCCCACGCCTGGTATTCTCACGATATAGTGTTCGTTGCTAACGGAAGCTAGATAATTAATATTTGTCATTCCACCAAATGGCTGTACATTTGTGATTTCTGATTCGGAAACATCTAGCACTTCTGTTAATATTTCAGCTACTTTTCTCATTTGTCATTCTCCCCTTTTGCCTTACAAGTAATACTAATGTTGAATAAAGGAACAATTTTCCCATCCCTACCATTGCGTAAGCGCTTACAAAAATTACGCTTAATTTTCTGTAAAATTAGGTATTCCTATTAGTATATCAATATACTAGAAATATGTAAATGCCATTCAAATAAAGGAGTCTGCAATAGGCTTTAAGAATTGCAATCTAGTGAATTTGTTATCGAATGCTAGCCAATACCTAAAAATTCAAATTACTAATTGCCTATGATAGACTAAGTGAATAGCAAAGATGGAAGGAAGCGATGAAATGGACTTTAAAACGTTAAACAATGAGCTTGATATTCCACAACTTGGTTACGGGGTTTGGCAAATACCTGATGAAGAGGCGGATAACGCAGTAAAACAAGCACTCGAAACGGGCTATCGCTTAATCGACACCGCTAAAATTTACGGAAACGAAATTGGCGTCGGAAAAGCACTCGCTACAAGCAATGTACCACGCGAAGAGTTATTCATCACAACCAAAGTATGGAATACCGATCAAGGCTATGAAAATACACTAAAAGCATTTGACGAAAGTCTTGAAAAATTAGGTTTGGATTATGTTGATCTCTATTTAATCCACTGGCCAACACCGGAGTACGATGAATATGTAGACACATACAAAGCATTAGAAAAACTCTATCAAGAAGGCCGCACAAAGGCGATTGGTGTCTGTAACTTCGATATCGAACACTTACAGCGGATCATTGATGAGTGTGAAGTCTTACCGGCCGTAAACCAGATTGAATGCCACCCGTACTTACAACAAACAGAGCTCAAGCAGTTTTGTAAAGAACATGGTATTTTAGTTGAAGCATACAGCCCGTTAATGAACGGCACCAAGGTTTTAGAAGATCCTATTATTCAAGAAATCGCAAAACGACACTATAAAACACCAGCCCAAGTCATTCTTCGATGGCATCTAGAATCAGATGTTGCTGTCATTCCTAAAACAGTGACACCATCACGAATGAAGGAAAATATAAAGGTCTTTGATTTCAAACTAAGTTCAGATGACCTTACTAAGATTGCTAGCCTAGACCGCGGTGAAAGACATAATGCAGTACCAAATGAAATGAACCATCGATAAGCACCAATAAATAATCCCCTTTTTACCTATTGACGGTAAATTGGGGATTATTTATTTTCCACACGATTAGCTCGACTTATATCACCTCTCTAAATACCATTCTGAATAAAACCTCCCTTACAAGGCACAATAAACAATGGGAGGTGATGTCCGTGAGTAAAAACAACAAAAAAACAATGAATGAAAGAACCAATAATAGCTTCGAAACCTACAAAAATAATAAAAACAGCAATAGTAACAACAACGACCCAAAGAATATCCTAAAAGGAGAATTTGCTGCTGATTTTGATCCAAAAGATAATAATAAGAATCAGCAATCTAAAAAAAATAAGTAACGACAAAAAATTCTTCATTTACTTAATCCAAGTGAATGAAGGATTTATTGATCACATAGTCCACTTTCAAACATTTTCCCTCTATATAGATAGTAAAAGGGGAGATTTTTATTGAATACGTACTTAGGAAACTACTCATACTTCACAAGTAAACGAGAGCTAGACAAGGCCTTCAAGCAACACAGAGACCAAAACATACACAAAATGAATGACACAGATCACGACACACTTGAAATGATTCGCCGTCACTCTGTTAAATCAGGCACTGCACATTTGAAGCATGACACCATTGAAAAAGGGATTGGCAAATCCAATTCAACAGTCCGCCGTTCACTCCGTAAATTGAATCAGCTAGGCATCATCGACCGTGTCCATTATATTCATCCTGATATCGGCGGGCTAGGTGCTAATATTTATGCCATTAAACTATTCGAATTTAAGTAGACAAAAAGGAAGTCGACAATCTAGTCGACTTCCTCCTAATTTATTCAAATGCCGTGCGTAATCAAACAAGTTTATGTTTTTGAATAAAGTCTTTTAAGACTTCATCTAAATTCGGACTACCTACTTCGTCCAATTCATAGTGGACACGTGTATAAGGCTTATCTATTGAAATGATTCGCGATAAATCCATCGGTGTTCCAATGATCACCGCGTCACAGTCCACATTGTTTATCGTTGCTTCAAGGTCTTTTAATTGCTGCTCACCGTACCCCATTGCTGGAAGTACATTTTCAATATGCGGGTACTTCTCAAAAGTCTCGATTAACGAACCTACTGCGTAGGGACGCGCTTCAATAATTTCCTTCGCACCTAAACGTTCAGCCGCAATAATACCTGCACCTATTTTCATCTCACCGTGTGTCAACGTCGGGCCATCTTCCACAACGAGTACACGTTTTCCAGTAATAATATCTGGACGATCCACGGTAATCGTAGAGTCTGCTTTAATGATTGTACTGTTAGGGCTTACCAGCTTGATGTTATTTTCTACAATTTCAATTGCTTCTTCTGATGCACTATCAATTTTATTGATGATGTTAACATCGGCTGTTCTTAAACAAACCTCGCCCGGATAGTATTTCAACTCATGACCTGGGCGATGTGGATCCAACACATTCACTGCTAAATCAGGCGCGTAGAATGAGAAGTCATTGTTTCCACCGTCCCACAAAATCACGTCACAACCATCTGGATCATTTTCAGCCGCCGCCAAAATATCTGCATAATCAACGCCCGCATATATAATATTTCCACGTATCACATGTGGCTCATATTCTTCCATTTCTTCAATCGTACAATTATGTTTCTTTAAATCCTCTACTGTAGCAAAACGCTGAACACGCTGCGCAGTTAAATCACCGTATGGCATCGGATGTCTAATGGCGACCACTTTTAAATCGTGTTCGAGTAGCGTTTCGATAATTTTTCGTGACGTTTGGCTTTTACCTGTTCCCGTTCTTACAGCACAAACCGAAATGACCGGTTTATTACTTTTTATCATCGTATTTTTGTGCCCGAGTAGTGTGAAGTTCGCACCCGCTGAATTGACAAGCGCGCCGATACCCATTACTTTTTCATAGCTTAAATCGCTATAAGAGAAAATACATTCATCCACTTCCAGTTCCACAATCAACTCAGCTAATTGATCTTCCGAATAAATCGGAATGCCTTCTGGATATAATTCACCCGCTAATTCTTTTGGATATTTACGCCCATCTATATCAGGAATTTGTGCCGCCGTAAACGCCACAACATTATAGGTTTCGTCATTACGATAGACTGTATTAAAATTGTGAAAATCCCTTCCTGCCGCACCAATAATAATTATATTTTTTCTTTTCATATGTATGTCCTCCTACAATTATAATAACTAGTTATAATTATACTACTAAATGTATATTAATACGAGTCTTTTTTGAAAATAAATATTAAAACCTCAATAAATAGGATCTACTTTATTAAAATGACCAAATAAAAAAGCCATCTAGGGCAATATTCTCTCCCTAAATGACCTTTCAATTACTTAACTAAATCCTTAATATCGGTAATAACAGTTACGTCACTATGCTTAATCAGTGCAGTTACCGGATATTCCGTAGTCGTTTTACCTTCCATGAGCTTTTTAAGCGCAAAGCGTTTTTTCTCGCCAAATACTAGCAATATAATCTTTTTCGCTGCTAGAACTGAGGCTATACCCATAGTTAATGCAGTGTCAGGAATCTGCTTATCATTGTCGAAAAACTGGCTGTTTACGCCCAGTGTCGAATCAGTTAATTGTGCAATATGCGTAACAGATTCAAACGATGTACCTGGCTCATTGAATGCGATGTGACCATTTACTCCTATGCCGAGAAACTGGACATCAAGTGGGTGCTGACGAAGCAGTTCTTCGTACGCAGCACACTCAGCCTCCAAGTCTTCAGCAACGCCGTTCGGAATATATGTTTTCTTGAATTTCTTTTTCCCAAATAAATGCTCATCCATAAAAAATGAATAGCTGTTTTTGTCATTCGCCTCTAGGCTTACATACTCGTCAAGGTTAAAAGTCGTCACATTTTCGAATGAGAGATCAGATTCTACCCATTTTTCATAAATCGGAATCATCGTACTTCCTGTCGCCAGGCCGAGCACGTCTAGTTTTCCTGCATCAAGCTGTTCCTTCATCATTTCCAGTACTTTTTGAGCACCTTGTTCTTGATTCTCTACTGTTATAACCTTCATTTGTTTCACCCTACCCTATTCTTATATACCTACTTGTTAATTTTAAATACTAACCCGTCTAGTGTCAATGTTCATCCATTTATTAATGAAAAGTAGTTGTTCAATTTGAAACATTTTCAGTGGTGACCCCATTATTTACACAACAAAAAAAGCCACGCTCAATCGAATATGGCCCTTGCATCAATCCCGTATTTTTGCTGAAATTCCTTATGTTTTTTCAATTTAACCCTTTGTCACTTCTTCGATTTTCCCGGTAACGCGTTCCCCCATTTCCGGCGATGCGTTGGACAAATAGGTCAAAACAGTACGTTGCGTTTCTTGAGATATGCCGGCAAGCCCAGCCGAAAGATTATTGACTAGACGGTCTTGTTGTTCAGGGGATAGAGCATTATAAAATTGACCAGCCTGCGTAAAATCATCCTGTATTGGTATATCTGATCGTACAAGATGCCCCTCCACATATCTGCCATTGCCGCTGGTCACAAGAGAATCTGGCGACCAGTATTGCTGATGATTGATAGGTATTTTGCGAAAATCTGGTCCCAATCGCCGACGCTGCGAATCCCAATAAATATTGGCACGTCCCTGCAGCAACTTATCATCTGATAGTTCTGCTCCCTCCAAGAGATTAGATGGTGAAAACGCCACTTTCTCCACTTGTTCCATATAATTTTCCGGATTTTGGTTCAACGTCAATCGGCCTACTGGTATAAGCGGATACTGCCGTTCATCCCATATCTTTGTGTCATCTAACGGGTCAAAGGGAAGACTTTTTTCGTCCTCTGGATTCATAAGCTGCACATACAGCCCATAGATAACTGGTTCTCCGTTCGCTATCGTATCATACAAATCCTGACCTGCAATATCCGGATTCTCAGCGTTACACCTTGCCGCTTCTTCGCTGTTTAAATACTGCTCCCCAGCATCGGGAAACCAGTGATATTTAACATAACTGCGAACGCCCTGATTATTCCTCCAAACGTAGGTGTTCACACTATGACCTGGCATGTGGCGAAAACTTTTTACAGTGCCGGAATCAGAGAAAAGCCGAACAACTAAATTAGTCGATTCTGGCGCTCTCTCGACGAAGCTCCAGAACATTTCCGGATCCGTCAGGTTATTGACCGGCGAGGGAGATAAAGCCGCAATCGCCTCTGGAAAACGAATGGCATCACGTATTAAAAATACAGGGATATGGTTGCATACCAGATCAAAAATCCCTTGTTCGGTATAAAACTTAGAGGAAAAGCCACGTATATTTCGCGAAGCGTCCGGCGTACCTTTATTACTTGCGGCGAGTGAAAATCTTACCGTAACAGGAACTTGCTGCCCAGGATTTTGTAAAAAACAAAGCTTGGTGTATTGCGCCATAGAATACACCGTCTCAAAATACCCAAAAGCGCCAAACCCCTTAACATGTACAGGTCTTTCTATAATTTTTGTATGAACAAGCCCCTCCAATGTTTCATGTAATATCGTGTCCTGCTCCAGCACTGGACCCCTTTCACCTACTGTCTGTGAATGCAGTCCCTTTAGATGATTGGAAGAATTCGATTCCCGTCTATTATTTTCTTTCATAATTATTCCCGCCTCCTGTAGATACACTATTATTTATGTGAGGCAGCATGCAATTATGAATTTTTATATCTGTAAAACAATTAAATATCCATCGAAATCTGTTACTGTGACAAAACCTGTTTAGACGAACGGAATAGTGACACTTGATTGATATATTCCACTATCCAGTATTTATCTGCGCATCCCTTCCTATCGTTAAAACAGGATAATCTTATAATCAGTTAAAAAAAATATACATTCTCCAAAATTAGGTTAGAAGTTTGACTAAAAGAAACGGCTTTTAATTAATTTTAAATATAACATGACTAAATTTAAAAGAGCATGAAATATTCAATCAAATATAACATTGTAAATCCTTCGAGAAGGGGTTTGAACAATTATAGCCAACAATATTTACGGGAATACACTTTGTTTCCTTGGAACAAAAAATATATCTACTGACAAATCATTGGAGGATATAGACGCTGTTGTATACGGAGTTCCATGGGTAGGTGCTGTTACTTGGGGCGATTTTGCCGGTTGCGAGCTTGGCCCAAAAGTGATGCGATTAACATCAGCAAGATACAGTGGCTATTTGCCAGTGCATAATATATCGATGTATTCGAACACAATGGGATTGGTAATATTGCGATGTCGATGTCGTACCATCCGATGTTGATGAAACCATGGAGCTTATCACAAACTTTACTAGTGAACTTTGGAATAGCGGGAAGTTTCTAATTGGCCTTGGTGGTGATCATGATATAACATTCCCGTTTGTGAAAGCACCCACAGAACAAGGGATAAAAGCAGGCATTATTGAGCGTAAAAAATAATACAGATTATCGAAGTGCATTGTAAATAAATACGGGCGCGATTATAGTCGCGCTCCTCCTTATCAAATAGTTAACAAAAACAAGTCAATTATATTAGATGAGCCCATCCTTAATAGGATTATTCTGTCCGTTATTTTGACGGGTACTTGTGCATTGTTTAATTATGGCAATTCAAGGATCTCTATAAATATTATAAAAGTTAGTCAACCAAATGCTGAATTAGTTGACTAACATACTTCACTTTATGCAGTTCAAGTCTATTGTCTAAATGTTTCCGCGCATAGGCACCTGAACTCTAAAATCGAAACCTATACCACAAACAATCATGAAAGTTTAACCGTTCTTGTTGGTTTCATGCATTTATGATGGATACCCCAATATTGATGTGAAATGAAATTGTCAATCACAGAACCATCTTGACACTTCAACTAAGCTTAGTTAGACTTAGTAATTAGTAGTCCTACTAAACTGATAGGTTTAATATATTAAGGTGAAAGAGCATGCTATTTTTCAATAATAACTAGGAGTGAATACGTGATTAATTTGTTTGTAAAAACGGAACCCCAAAAAAAATGGATGCAAAAGTTGTATGAGAAAGAAACAAAGTTTAAAAATACTTCAGTACAAACCGATGAATTCTCAATCTTCCCTAAAGATAACATCCAAGACTTGATAGATATGGGCTACAGTAGTATCACACTGCCAAAGGCTTATGGAGGTGAGGGATTAGGAGTCTACGAAATGATCCTTTTTCAAGAAACGCTTGCCAGCTTTGACGAAAACACAGCTCTTTCTATCGGCTGGAATTTTGGGGTTGTTGGAGACATTTTTGAACAAAAACTTTGGAAACAAAAGGATCTGGAGTCTTTTTCCAAAGAAGTCTTAAATGGTGCATTAACAAATCGTTCAGTCAGCGAAGCACAAACAGGAAGCCCTACCAGAGGGGGACGCCCAGGAACAAATGCGGTAAAAAAAGATGGGTATTGGGAGATTTCGGGACGTAAAAGTTTTACAACCGCCTCTCCAGTATTAACTTATTTTCTAACATCTGCATGGATTGAAGAAAAACAAAAGGTTGGATTCTTCCTGCTACATAAAGATTTAGAAGGTCTATCGATTGATGAGACATGGGACGTCATCTCAATGAAGGGAACTGCAAGTCACGATCTCGTTCTCCAAAATGTAAAAGTCGATGAGTCAAAACTAGTTGAACTTCCTGATGTTCCGAAAGGCGGAAAATTTAATGGCTGGCTCCTTCATATTCCCGCTTGTTATCTCGGAATTGCGCAAGCCGCAAGGGATTACGCTGTACACTTCGCCAATACTCATTCCCCAAATAGTTTAAATGGACCCATTAGCCAATTACCAAATGTCCAACAACTGCTTGGTGAAATAGATTTAGCGCTAACACAAGCAAGGCATCTTATTTATAGTGTTGCTGAAGCATATGACGATGAATCTCGAAGAGGCTATCTAACAAATGAGGTTGGTGTCGTCAAACACACTGTTACAAATTCAGCAATTACGATTGTCGATAAGGCGATGAGAATTGTAGGTGCAAAAAGTCTACAGCGCGGCAATCCTTTACAACGATACTACCGAAACGTTCGGGCAGGTTTGCATAATCCCCCAGCGGATGACATGACGATTAGAAACTTGGCCTTGTCAGCTATAGAACAAAAGAAATCTAAAGCTTTATTTTAATAGGACAAATAAAAACAAAAGGGGTTGTATAAGTTGAAAATTAAAAAGTATTTGCAAGGAATTATTATCGGTTCGGCTTTGGTCGCTGTTTTAACAGCTTGTAACTCAGGTGACAAATCAGGAAGTTCTACTGCCAGCGACGATTCCGATGTTCGAAAGGTAAAAGTCGCTTATGATCAAGCTTCAAAACCGATGTCTTGGTTGGATGATGATGGAAATCCAACGGGCTATGACGTCGAAGTCATGAAATTAGTCGATGAGCTACTTCCTCAATATGAATTTGAATATATCGGGACAACAAGCGACGACCTGCTCATTGGCGTAGAACAAGGAAAATTTCAAGCTGGTGTGAAAAATGCTTTCTGGACAGAGGAAAGAACGGCAAAGTTTATTTTTCCTGAGGAATTCCTTGGATTAAGTAGCGCTGGCTTATTGCTTAAAAAAGAAAATGAACACATAAAGACACTAGCAGATTTTGCTTCAGCTGGATTTTCATTGGCTCCGATAGCTGCCAACAATGCACAATATACAATCATCGAGGAATATAACAATGAATTCCCCGACAACAAGGTAAACCTTGTAGCTGGCGATGCTTTTACAGTTGACGTCGTTCAGTGGGTAATTGAAGGGCGTGCAGAGGGCGGAGTGGCGATTGAAGGACATTTTGAAAAACAAGTATCTGATGTAGATAGCCCATATCATAATTTGAAAGACGAAGTTGTTTACAATGAGTTCGACGTCATCAAAACATGGCCCCTATTTAACAAAAAAGAACAAGAATTTGCAGATGCTTACGATAAAGCCATCAAACAAATAAAAGACGATAAGAAAACAAGTGAATTGAGCAAAGAGTTTTATGGCAAAGATTTGTTTGAAGTATTGGATTCCGTGAATCGATAAGTATATAGCTACATAATGAAAGGCTGTTGGGTGTGCCGTAAACTCGACAGCCTTTGATTATTACCTTTTTACGATGGAGTGAAGATATGGAAAAGTATTTTGACGCAACATTTATATGGGAATCACTTCCACTGTTACTTCCGTTTTTAAAAGTAACATTTATGGTTGCCGGTCTATCTGTACTATTCGGAACACTTTTAGGCTTTGTAATTGCAGCTGCAAAAATCGGGGAAAATAAATTTGCCAGCGTATTAGCGAATGGATACACGACAGTATTAAGATGTACCCCTTCCATTGTGCTTCTATTTTTAGTTTATTACGGAATTCCTGCCATCGGAGATAACTTCGGGCTATACCTTCATGACGTTAACACAGCGGTATTTGTTGTCATCACCTTTACGCTTCAATTCGCGGCCATTATGTCTGAAGTTATCAGATCCGCCTATCAATCTATAGACAAAGGGCAATTCGAGGCTGCAGTAAGCGTTGGGTTAACCAATACACAGGCCTACAGAAGAATCGTAGCTCCACAAGCGTTTGTAGTCGCAATCCCAAATTTCGGTAACGGCTTGCTCGCCCTACTCCAAGAAGGGTCCTTAGCATATACGATTGGGTTAATCGATGTCGTCGGAAAAGCAAATCTAATTATCGCAAGCAACTACAATACACATACATTAGAAATCTTTATTGCTTTAGCAATGATTTACTGGGTGCTCTCAATTTTAATCGAACAAGTCTTCCTGAAACTAGAAAAGGTATTTAGCAAAGGAAAACAATCATTAGAAACTACATAAGGTGGTGAGAATGTGTCAGATGGTCTAAATTATAAATTTCTATTCGATACATTTTTTGTTGCGTTATCGGGGGTTCCTATCACGTTGATTGTTACATTTGTAGCTTTACTCATCGCGGTACCAGCAGGTTTCTCCCTTGCCTTGACAAGAATCAATAGAATCCCAGTTTTAAATCGTTTCGCACAGGTATACGTTTCTTTTGTTAGAGGGACACCAATCATTATTCAAATTTTCATTGTGTATAGCAGTGTTCCTATACTGCTCACCTCGATATTCACAAAATACAATATCAATATGAACGTGTACGATGTGAATCCAATTTGGTATGCATTCATTGTCTTTTCCTTTAATACGACAGCTGTTCTAATAGAAGTGTTTCGTTCCGCTTTAAGCACAGTAGATAAAGGTCAGCTAGAAGCTTCACATTCAGTCGGACTTACAAATTCGCAAGCTTATCGAAGAATTATCATCCCTCAAGCGTTAGTTGTGGCCATGCCAAATCTTTGTACAGCTACTGTCAATTTGATTAAAGCAACGTCCTTGGGCTATGCCATGTCACTACAAGAAATCACGCTGAAAGCCAAGGTCGCTGCAAATGTTGGGTACAATTACGTTGAGGCTTATATCGATATTTTCCTCGTTTATTTAATCTTATGTAGTCTAGTGGAATTCGCATTTAAACTTTATGAGAAACGTTTAAGTAAATATAAACCAGCAAATGCTTGAAAGTAAAACGGGGGTGCTATACGCATGTTAGAAATTAAGGATATATATAAATCTTTTGGGAAAACTGAAGTTTTAAAAGGCGTTGACATAACAATCGATAAGGGCGATGTTGTCGTCATACTTGGACCAAGTGGTTCCGGCAAAACAACATTACTAAGGTGCATCAACTTTCTAGAAAAGGCCGACAAAGGACATGCGCTATTTGGGGATATTGAAGTAAATCTTAAAACCGCATCTAAAAAACAAATTCATAAAATTAGGCAAAGAGTTGCTTTTGTATTTCAAAACTATAGTTTATTTAATAATAAAACAGCATTAGAGAATGTAACTGAAGGACTTGTTATTGGAAGGAAGATCCCAAAAGCGAAGGCAGTTGAGATTGGAAAAAAGTCGTTAGACAAAGTCGGACTTTCAGATAAATACGATGCGTATCCCAGTGAATTATCAGGGGGTCAACAACAAAGAGTAGGCATTGCCAGAGCAGTTTCTTTGAATCCGGACATCATTTTATTCGATGAGCCTACTTCTGCATTGGATCCAGAATTAGTCGGTGAGGTGTTAACAGTCATGAAAAATATTGCGCAAGAAGGAACAACGATGTTGGTTGTTACACATGAAATGTCATTTGCAAAAGATGTGGCAAACAAAGTGATTTTTATGGATGGCGGTGTTGTCGTAGAAGAAGGAACACCCAAGGATATTTTCGTACATCCCAAAAAAGAAAGAACACAACAATTCTTAAAAAGAGTCTTACCCGAAGATTTCACTTATCATATTTGAGTTTTGTTTTTATAGTAGTACCACCAGGCTTCACAGAGGTGAAGTGAATTCACTAAATAATTCGATTTGGATGTAATCAAATTTACGCCAGAGGTGCCCATTACGCTAAGATCAAGGGAGATCGATACGACTATAAAGTTTATAACAGTTGGCTTACGCTGTAAGACATGACGGGTTGAAAAATATTAACTTTATTGAGTCCATTATATCGACTGAAATTCAGTAAACAAAAAACGCCCGTATGGAGGCTCAACGTTAGGTTCTATTAAACTGCTTGTTTAAATCAAATGAAATAAACAAAAGTGCTTTTTCATCTCTATAATATTGAGATTGTTCAACGGTAAATTTTGTACCGCCAATATGTACTGTTAGACCTTTGGGGTATAGTGCTGTCGGTTGTTTTTTGGGGATTCTCAACCATTGTGTCTAGTGGTTGTTCGCTAATGCACTTCTCATCAGGACCAATCAACTGAATTACTTCCCCCCTTTTCAAGGATTATACGGCAAAAAAGGAGTAAATCCTTTTATCTACATTCAATTTAGTGAACGTTTCTAACAGAAATACGTCTGTGCTTGGTTGAATTATGACAATCCAATAGTTTGAATAAAAACCCAAAGGGAAGCCGACATCATAGTCGGCTTCCTCGTTTTAAGTTATTAAGTTGTAATGGATTTTCTAAGTAATAACGCGCACAGGCTTCTACACTCATTTTACAAATGCCCTTTACCCTTAATTCTCTTTGATAATCCGCATTGCAATGCCTGCTAGTTCGCTATGTTCTGTAAATCGTTCGCTGAGCAGATCAGTGAGAATATGTTCTAGGAAGTATTGTACACAGTTCATATCTTGAAACCGCAGTATTGTAGTCAATGCTTCTTCGAATATCTCTAAAAACAATGGCTCTGGGTTATCTTTTTGAATTTCACCAAATGATTCATATAGTAAATCGACTTTATCAGCAACGGATAAGATGCGCCCTTCTAAAGTCTCATCTTTGCCCTCTTTCAATCGCTCCAAATAAATTTGTTGAAACTCTGCCGGAAATTCCTTTTCTATAAACTTTCTGGTCATTTCCTCTTCCACTTCATTAAATAGTTGCTTCAATTCTTTCGAAGCATATTTTACAGGCGTCTTAATATCTCCGGTGAAAAGTTCTGCATAATCATGGTTCAACGCCTTTTCATACAGGCTTTTCCAATCCACGTTCTGTCCAGATTCCTCTTCAACTGTTCCAAGGAACTGAGCAATTTTTGTCACCTTAAATGAATGGCTAGCAACGGAGTGCTCCTGAAATTTGAATTTTCCTGGACAGCGAATAATTTGTTCTAAATCAGATAAGCTTTTAAAATATTGATGTACACCCATTGTATTCATCACCTTTCTATATTTTCGAGGTTTACGGTATAAAACTAGTCTTACACACAATTTATAATTTCTTAACAGGGTTGCGTTTACATAAAGTATTGTATTGTCTTATCTTACTTTCCCTAATCTAGACTTAAGTATGCAGGAATGGGGTTATTTTCGTCAATTTGATCACACGCTCTACTTCTATATTATGTCATATTCCTAGCCACAAGACCCGTTAAGCAAATAATTTTCGCGTGCATTCCGAATAAAAGCCAAAGTGAAAGAAACCAAGCGATAATATGCTTGACTTCATCATTCACTTTATACAATTTAACTGTAATAATTAAATATCAACACTACTTTCATGCATCTCAGTTAATGTTAATTCCTTATCAATTTTTATAAGCGATTGTAATAGTGTGTTGGCACCTTTTCGTATATCCTCCGAATCAGTGAACTCTTTCGGATTATGACTGATACCATTCGCACTTTTCACAAATAACATTGCGGCCTTTGTTATGTCTGCCATATGCATCGCATCATGTCCTGCCATACTTGGAATCACGATATACGGGTGACCAAGTGACTCGGCGACGTCTTTCATTGCTTCGATGAGTTGCTTGTCAAATGAGCATTCCTGATGATTTAGCCTGTTTATAAACGATAGTTTTACATTGTGAGCTTCCGAAATATCTTTAAAAGATTGTTGAATATCCTTGATTAATAATTCTCGTTCTATTTTATTTGCCGAACGGATTTCCAACATAAATTCAACCCGCCCCGGAACAACATTTGTAGCATTTGGAAAAACCTCTAATTTACCGACAGTTGCTACTGCATCAGAATTCACCTTCTTAGCATGTTTCTGCACAGATACAACCATCTCGCTTGCCGCCACTAAGGCATCCTGTCTCTCTTCCATGATTGTTGTTCCAGAGTGATTTGCGACACCTTCTACAATAACTTTATCTCGATAAACACCTACTATATTATCAACAATCCCTATCGACAGGTCTTCTTTTTCCAACTTCCTACCTTGTTCAATATGGAGTTCGAGATATGCGGCAATATTCTTGTTCGGAAGCTTTTCAATTTTACTGATATCGCCCCCAGCTTTTTTCACTGCGTCCGAAAGCTTAATACCTTTAGAGTCCACCGCGTCTATTAATTCAGCCTCTTTGAATTTCCCTGCAAAAGCTCTACTCCCCATTGTTGAATAGTTAAATTCATTTGATTCTTCAGCAGTAAACGATACAATCTCTAAATCATGCTTCAATTTGACCTTATGATCGATTAGCGTTTGAACAATTTCTTTCGCAACGAGTACACCTAATGCCCCGTCAAATTTTCCCCCATTAGGAACAGTATCTAAATGCGAACCGACGATAATTGCCTCATTGTTTGCTCGGCTACCTTGAAGTTTCCCCCATATATTGGCGATAGGATCAATCGTTACTTCCAAGCCCATCTCTTCTAATTGAGTTTTAAATACATCTCGAACTGTATAGTCAGCTTCACTAAAACTAGGTCTTGTGACCCCTCCATTTGAACCCAATCCGTACTGTGAATAAGCTTCAATATCGCTCATAAGTCTATTAATATTTATCTCCAATAACCCTCATCCCCTTCACAACAAAAAATGATAGTATCCACAATGGTAACACATAATTCTGTAATTTCACACAACCGTTTTGTGGCTTACAGTAGATTAGTTTATTGGATGTCCATATATAAATAAAAGAGGGAGTCAACAAATAGTCGACGCCCCCTTTTTATGAAACCACAGTATTTTCAATTGAACATAATTAAAATTCAATTCACTGCTTATTTTCCAGCTCTTCAAATGTACGAAGCACTGATCGAGAAAGTATTTCAATTCCCGTTAAGATGCTGTCATGATTGAATGTCATTTTCGGATGATGAAGCCCTGGGGATAAATCACAACCAAGTCCGAGCATCGTCGCTTTAATATTCGGTCTTTTTAACGTGTAATAATGAAAATCTTCTCCGCCTGGAGAGACAATTGGAGGTACTAAAAACGCTTCCCCAACTGTATCCCTTATCGATTGTGCCATGATTTCCTGCGCATTTTCATCGACTTCCGCAGCTGCAATTTCTGCTGTTATTTCATAATCAATCTTTGCATCAAACATTTCCGCAACGGAGTCTATTTTGCTTTTCACCTGGCTCACTAATTTCTCCATGACTTCATTTGTTTGGGCACGAACATCTAAGGTAAACACGCCATTTCCAGGAATAATATTTGCCGACTCCCCACCCGCTTCGAACTTGGTCATTTTTGCGGAGTGTGGAACCATCGGATCGACGTGGATAGCATTGATGGCCTGAACAAGTTGTGCCATCACTTCAATCGCATTGTGACCAAGATGCGGCCTTGCAGCGTGTAAATCTGAACCATTGATTTTCCCAGCGATCATTTTTCCAGAACCGTGTAAAGTAGCCGGTGACGAGTAGCCATGACCGATATCTTGAATCGGACGAAGGTGGACACCATATAAATAATCAACATCGTCCACTACGCCTTTTTCTATAAACGCTAAGGCTCCTGTCCCTTTTTCCTCAGCGGGTTGAAAAATTACTTTTAAACGACCATTTTCAGGAATGCCAAATTTACGCAGAACGAGTAATGAGCCAACCGCCATCGTCATATGCGCATCGTGTCCACATGAATGGTTCGCTTGATAGACGCCGTCAACTTCCTGCCAAAGTGCATCGATGTCCGTACGGAGCGCAACACAATGCTCACCGGTACCAACCGTTACAACTAGCCCCGTAGAATCGTCGAATGTCGTCACCTCAAAGCCTTCATTCTCTAGTAAACGTTGTAAATACTTCGTCGTCTCTTCTTCTTCCCAACTAATCTCAGGATTATTATGTAAATGAGTAAACACTTCTTCGACAATACGTTGGATTTCCTTCAGCGTTGTTTTCATCATTATTCCGTCCCCTTTATGATTTAAATCTATCGCGATTAATTGATATTTAATTTCTCTCTTTAATAATATCTCTAGTACGTGCTCGAAATAAACATGTTTATTATTCAAGCTCTAGCTCGGCTTCTTGATAGTTTAATGTAGTGTTCCTGGAATAGCTACTTTTGGGTTCAATACTCTTTCTTTTATTAAGCTAGTCAACTTTAACGCATCAAACGTTCATTATTAACTAACTTATCACGTTTATTAAAAGTATACAAATAGTTTTACGGAGCGACTTACGCCTAACGATAATCCTTTCATACACCAAAATATATCCAATAAAAAAGGCTAGAAAAAACATGTATATCCATGTCTTTTCTAACCCTATCTACTAATTCTATTAAGCTTCCACAACAACGTTAAAGTTACTTAATTGCTCAACTGCTTTTCGTAGCGTCTCGACGTCCTGGACGAGTGCCAAACGGACGTATCCAACACCTTCTGAACCGAAGACACTTCCTGGAACCATGACAACACCACATTTTTCAATCGCTTTGAAGACGAATTCCTTATCGTCCATGTCATACGGATATTTCGCCCAAACGAACATGCCGCCGTTTGAAGGGGTTACAGTCCAGCCAATTTCAGCTAACCCTTCCATTAACACTTTGTGGCGTTGCGAAAACTCTTTACGCAGGCGATCTGTAATTTCTTCTGCATGATCCAGCGCAGTGACAGCCGCTTCTTGTATTGGCCCAAACGTACCGTAATCCAAATTCGATTTCAATTCTCTAAAGATACGGATAACTTCTGCATTACCAACGATATAAGCGATGCGCGCCCCCGCAAGACTAAAGCTTTTAGATAAAGAATTAATTTCTATTCCAACATCCATCGCCCCTGGTGTCGATAAGAAGCTGGTCGGTGCATCCCCACTGAAATAGTATTCCGAATAAGCGGCGTCATGAAGTACGATTATGTTGTGTTTCTTAGCAAACGCAACAACTTTGTCAAAAAATACTGCATCGGGCAGAGCCGGAACAGGATTGCCTGGCAAATTCAAAATGAGCATCTTTGCCTGTCGTGCGATATCTTCAGGAATTGCATCCAAGTCAGGCAAGAAGCCATTTTCTGCACGTAACGGCATTTCGTAGGGAACCGCCCCCGCTAACTTGATGCCAGCTTCGTATGCGATATAGGCAGGGTTCGTCGTTAAGACAATATCCCCTTCATTACAAAAGGCTAACGGTAAATGAACAAGCCCTTCCTGGGACCCCATCGTTTGTATGATTTCGGTATCCGGATCGAGTATTACGTTAGTACGTCTTTTATAGTAATTCGCAACTGCTTCATGAAAGCGTTTTGTACCGCCGAGTGTATAGCCATATGCACTTGCCTGTAGGCTTTGTTCCGATAACACACGTCTTACTTTTTCATCCGGCGGAAGATCCGGGCTACCTAGACTTAAGTCAAATAACCCAGCACCTGTTGCTTTTTTTGCTTCGGCCGCTGCTTTCAGTTCTCCGAAGATAGCGGGTTGAAATATGGACATCTTTAATGATGGTTCAATTTTCAATGAAAACACTCCTTGTTTAAGTAATTTTTAATTTTACGCATGATTGAATTAAACTGTATGTAAATTCTGTTTTATTGCGAGATGGTGCACCGCTTCAAAGACAGTGGCATCGTTCGCTCCTCTATTCTATCATAAGCAGAATAATATTTGCCGAAATCAAATAGAATCACTGAATGAAACAGCCTTGGAAATCTTGCTGTATATAAGGCAACCGTTAGTTGAAAATCCAAAAAAGCGCCCGGATTTGGACGCTTTGGAATGTAACTATTAATCTAGATATAGCATTTCGTTAGAATCTATTCTAATACCCAATATTGAATAATAGTTTTCACAGAAGTAGTCGCGTTCAACCCAGTTAATTCAAATCGATACACTGAATCGCTTCCTTAATGAAGGGTTCCTCAATTTAACAGGCTCACCCTATCACTTGCCACCATTTCTTTGGTGCTATCTCTCTTGGTTCTAGCAGTAAGAAGTTTTCATTTGTTAAAATTCGTGCATTATTTTCGAGTAAAATATCCACTGTATTATGTAGTTTTCGTTTATCTAAATAATCTAGACCTTTTTCAAAGAGAGCTGGGCGTGTTTTTGAGTTGTGGACATCTGACCCATAGCTATGTATTAGATTTGCTTCTATAAGGTGCATTGACAGACTTTGAACGCCTTTTCCAAAATGCCCCGCAAGACTTCCCGCTGTCACTTGTGCTAGTGCCCCGTGGTTAACTAGGCGTGAGAGACGGCTCGGTTTTTCTGCAATCGCGCGGTTCCGTTCGGGATGCGCAATGATCGGCACGATACCCATACTTAAAATCGCTTGAATAACTGGCACTGTATAAGCCGGGATCCCAGATGATGGAAGCTCGAGCAACATGTATTTAGAACCCGCTAGCGTGAGCGCTTCTCCGCTTTCAAGTTTCTCAGGTACAAAGTCTTGAATGCGTATTTCTTGGCCTGCATGTAAGTTAATTGATAAGCCTCTTTTTTCCACTTCTCTTTGTAAAGCCATAAGTTTTTCTAGAACTTGCTCTTTCGACACATCATAATGAGGGCTGTATGCATGCGGCGTCGCAATCATGTCTGTTATGCCTTCTGCTATCGCTATCTCAATAAGTTGTATAGATTCTTCTAATGTTTTTGGTCCATCGTCTACAGCCGGTAAAATGTGTGCATGCATATCTAGCATCGTAATCCCTCACCTTTATTAAAGTTGTTCAAAAAAAATAAAGCAAATGAAATTAAACACACGTTCACTCCCAGTAGTATTAGTAGTGATCCATATCGTGTACGAATTTCTTTAATACACTGCCTATTATAGATAATTCTGTCTGCAAATATTAAATTTTTCCGATAGTCTTTCTAACATAACCCATGATTGATATTTCCAGTAGCTTTTCTTTATCTTATCCCATTATCAACTCGGTATACAAATACTCACGTAAGAATACCACAATAATTCCAAGTAAGGACCCGATAACCGCCTTTTTCCCATATTATATCTCATCTTCGGTTTCGAGTGAAACTGCAATCTACTATTAACCGAATACTGGCGTGCTTAGATACCTACAATCCCATAATCCCTCATTCTCTACCTAACCTATACCCGGTTCTAGAATTCCTAATCATATGTATACGTAATAGCTAGCACTCTAGAATCCATAATTTGAATGCACGCAAAAAAGAAGCCCACAATTTATTACATAGTCGACTTCCTCCATATTACTTTGCGTAATTTCATTGTATTGACTGAATATTGTAGTGTACAGGTACCTTAAATTTAAGTTCGCGTTTCTAATCGATATTATCTAACGGGTGCCCTACTATCTATGTACTTCGGATCAATAATAGGTTGTTTTTGCGCCAAATTCTTCTTTTTCAACCAAATACTTTTCCTATGAGTTTCATGCATCTCGAAGTATTCGGGGCGCTATGCTTGATAGGCTAAAAGGCGAAATCAGATTCGAGGAAAATGTCATGCAAACAGAAGATCATGTGCTCGAATTGCTAAATGACTTCGAAGCTCCCGTATCCGAAAAGTGGTCGGACCGAGTTCACATTACATTTGAAACGTTAACCGAATCTGAACGAAGCCTTATCTACTGGCTTTTTGTCGAAGGTCTAACACAAGCCGAATGCGCTGCAAATGCGGGCATTTCTGTAGCCGGTATAAAAAAGCGCCGTGAGCGAATGCTCGTTAAGTTGAGAAAAGAATTATTCTAACTTGAACGTTAAAAACAGCCACTCTTTACCTAGAGTGGCTGTTTAAGTTTGTTTATATAATAAATAGAAAGAACATTGCCCTTCGGTTCACACGGAGTTCGTTTTATATGATTTAGCTGTTCTTCGTAGACCAATACTGTCACTATAATCACCTGGCCACTGTTACTCTTTCTTCACTAATTTTGCCTGAATGACCAACCTTCCGTCATTAGGATCAAGTTGATAATCACATGTTGATAACGTAAGAATGTGGTCATCCGCATTTACTTCCACATCTGTTTCAAACATCGATTCTTCTTGAATCCTTGTAAGCAGCTGTTCGTATTCTATATCATTTTCAAAATCAGTTTGTATATAATCAAATTCAGTCTTTGTAATGTATACAGCGAATATCTCTGCTTCATAACTGTCGTACAACGTATCAAATTCAAACGTTTGATTGTTTTCGAGAAATTCCTGATCCTGATATTTTGTTAATTGCTCGAACATGGATCCATCTTTCATCCTATGGCCATAGACAATTGTATTCTTACCTAGGGATCCAACATCATTCCGATAATCCATGAAAATACTGCCGGCAATGTTAGTTTCTTTATAAAAGTCTCGTTTTAAATAATCAACATTGTTGTCTGCTTTTAGGATGGGGTAGTCAATTTGTGTACCCGCCATTGTAATCCAGGCGACAAGTTCATCATTTTCTTTTTGTAATAGATCAAATCCTGCACGAATGGAATTGGACTCGTCGCTAGTTTCTCCTTCATCCACACCGTAAAATGTTTCCTGGATACTGTTTATCACTTTGCGGTTTTTATTGTAATCTATCGCCGTTGTAATAAGTCCATATGACGCAAAAATAAACACGCCTAAACATATAACCATGATCACTCTATATAAGTATTTCTTTGTTTTATCGCTCATACAAACAGCCCTCAAATCTGTTAAATTCCTAAAGGAACAATATACATCCCGACATCATCATCATTTTTTATGGCAACATTTACATTGTAAACTTCTCGCATCAACTGTTTCGTAACAACCAGTTTTGGATTGCCCTTTACAACCACTTTTCCTTGTTTCATGGCAATTAGGTTATGGCTATATTGAATGGCCTGATTGATGTCGTGTAAAACCATCACAATCGTCAAGCCATGCGCTTCACATAGTTGCTTCACTAACTCAAGTATCTCATATTGATAATAAATATCTAGGTTAGAAGTCGGCTCATCCAAAAATAAAAATGGCGTATCCTGCGCAAGGGCCATTGCTATCCAAACACGCTGCTGCTGGCCACCAGATAATGTATCAATCGCGTCATGACGTTTTTCAGACAACCCTGTACATTCAATCGCCCAGTTCACCATCTGTTCGTCCTTTTCCGACTGAGGAGAGAACGTATTTTTATGAGGGAGGCGCCCATAATACACAAGTTTTTCTACGGTCATGTCTGATGGCGCTGAGTTTTGCTGATGGACAACACCTAGTTTTTTAGCAAGTTCTTTCGGCTTATATTTGTTGATTGCTTTCCCATCAATGATAACTTGCCCTTCCTGTGGCTGATAATTATTTGTTAGCACCCCAAGCAATGTCGACTTACCAGAACCATTCGGACCAATAATTGTGGTGATTTGACCTTTAGTAATTTCAGCCTCTACATTGTCCAGCCGTCTAACTTTATCTTGATATGCAAATGATATATGCTTAATTTCCATAAATACGATCACTCTTTCTAAGCAAGAAGATTAGGAACGGTCCACCAATAACCGCCATGATAATAGATGCTGGAATTTCAATTGGTGAGAATAGCGTTCTTCCCAATGTATCTGCTGTTAAGATCAGTAGCGCCCCGGTAATAGCGGAAAATGGGATTAGAAGTTTATGATCATTTCCGACGAGCGTTCGCCCAATATGTGGGACAAGTAGCCCAACAAAAGTAAACATACCGGCTACTGCAGTGGCAATGGATGCAAGCAACACAGCAATGATAGAAATAACGAATCGGGCTCGGTTTACACGAAAACCAAGATTTTTCAAAGTTTTATCCCTCAATCCCAAATGGTTACACCATGCATAAACGAGCATGCTGAGTATAAGTCCAATGGAACCGTAAAGGACAATCACTTGTACGTCGCCCCATGTTTTCATCGCAAGTGTTGATGACGTGACAGAAATCCCCGACATCATACTACCCGCGTTTTGAGCTTTAATTAATTCGCTTAGTCCCGTAAACAACGCATTGATGGCAACACCTATTAAAATCATTCGGAGTGGATCGAGTCCAGATTTCCAGGCGAATAGATAAACAAATAAAAAGGCAACCGCTCCGCCGATAAATGAAAATAAGGGTATGTAGAAAAATAAGGTAGGGAAAAATGTAATCATAATAATGGACATGAAGCCCGCGCCGGATGAGACACCGATAATTCCTGGTTCAGCCAATGGATTCCGCATGACCGCTTGTAAGAGAACACCAGACACCGACAAAGCTGCACCGGCAAAAAGGGCAATTACAATCCGTGGCAAACGTAAATCTTTAATAATTTCTACATGTTCATTCGTTCCTGTAAAGAGACCCTTCAGCAATTCTCCCGCCGTAATCGCAATACTTCCCGTTATCATCGAATAGATGGTTACGATAATAAGCAAAGCAATCACGACGATAAAACTAAGCAGCTTTTTATACATGATGAAAACCTCTTTCGTAACCAATCATTCGGCTAATTCTGGATAAAGCATCACAATTAACTCTTCCAATGCTTGAGCAGCAGCTAAATTCGCAGTTGAACCAAAAAGTGTTTCTTCTAAATCATAAACTCGGTCATTTTGTACTGCTTTAAAATGACTCCATATATCATTCTGTTTAAATTCCTTGTTAAACATGTCTACGACTTCCTCTGGCATCCCATGCGCCATGCGCAATATAATATCTGGGTTGGATTGCTGCAAGTTTTCTGTATTTGCAGCAACATATTCCACACCTTTTTGTTCCATCGTATTTACGCCACCAGCACGTCTAACAAGATCACCTACATAGGATTCTTCTGTCGCAACGAGGTAACTTCCTGGAACACCTAGTAAAATAAGCACTTTTGGAGATTCTTTTCCTTCTATTTTCGCTTCAATCTCAGTCACTTTTTCTTCAAAAGCGTTTACCATTTCTTCTGCCTGTTCCATACGGTTATATTTCTCACCGAGATATTGGATGCCTTCATACATGCCTTCAACACTTTCTAAGTCAATGTATGTTGCTGGCGTATCTGTTTGCTTGAATGTTTCTTCGACATATGATGTTAATGTCGTAACTGTCAATACATCTGTTGGCTTTAAAGATAATATCAATTCCATATCTGGATCCATTGCTAATCCGACTTCTGGTAAATCTTTATATCGTTCTGGTAAATCTTTATACGATGTTGGAATACCAACGAGATCTAATTCCAATTCATCCATAATTTCTGTTAATGCTACGGTTGTTGAAATGATTTGGCCATCGGTTTCGAGTTTGTTTGCTTTTTCAGTTACATCTACTTCTTCTGTACTTGTTTGAGGATCATCTTGTGAGGATTGACTGTCAACTTCAGTCGATTTTCCATCTGTGCCACAACCTGCTAGGACGATGAGAAGGATCATAATGAGTATATAACTTAATTTATTTTTCATGATTGGTACACCTCTTTTCGAATCGTTGTAAATCTGCTTTTTGAATAAACCTTATATAAAACTTAGAGTCTTACTGCTTGTCATAAACAGTAAGACTCTCTTTAATTATGAATTTATTTCTAAACGAATCTACTTCATAATAGAGTTTTTAGCCTTGAAGCTCGAATATTACGGATTTGCGTTCCAGGCGGATATTGAAGCCACTGAAGAAGTCCAGATTCCATCACTTCCGTCGATTTCCGTTCCGAGCGGACAGTGCGGAAAGTTAAAGTTCGATCTTTCCCTGACGCTTTCCGCGGGCGAGCGCCAAGCCGCATCGTCGCTACGCGCCTGCTGGGTCTTGGCTGTCTCGCTGATTCCGCTGGAGTCGCCGCTCTTCACTACAATCAACTAGGTATCGATATAGAAAGGGAGTTTTTCAGTGCCTTCCCCGTTAACTCCATAGGAGACAAAGCCTTTCACTCCAATTAACTGTTGCATCTAACCTTATCCATTATAAATGAATATGATTATGCAACTTTAGCGAAACGTCTTTTAGCCATTACTGCTAATGGTATTGCTGAACCAATTAATAGGAGGACGTAGAGAAGAATGTTTGTCGTATCTCCTGTTTGTGGGTTCTTTTCTTTGCCAGCAATTACTGTTTCGATTATTGATTTATTCGTTCCATTAGAACCAAACTTTGGTTTTTCTATTGTTGGATCGTTTTTAGTGTTTTTGTTGTTATTAGTATCATTATTATTTGTTTTTGGTGGGTTTTCCTTAGCGCCTGGTAACGGAATATCTTTATCAGGTTCACCTTCAGCACTTGGACCATTTCCATTGCTTGAAGCTGCCAAAAGATAATCGCTTGCATCGATTTCTTTCATCGAGCTTTCGTCTAGGAATAGACGTGCAATATGTTTTGCACCTTCATAAACCCCTGGAACTGTAATTATCATATTTAAATCAATCACGTCTGATATTTTACCATCCACTTTAAACTGAACAACCATGGAGCCATCTCCATTATCTTTTACTAGAACCATATCACCGTGTTTTGTTGTAAGAGAATCAATAAATTGGCTATTCGTTACAGTTACTTGAATATATTTTTCGCCATTTTTATATAATAAAATAGCTGGTCCTTTAAAGAACGAATCCGCCGCAGAAGGTTTATCTTCTGTCTCATGCTTAATGACAAAACCAATTTTATATGCTTTGTCTGGCACTAATTGATCTTTCTTTGCAGGTGTTTTTGGTTTGTTTTTGCCTTTATCTGCAGGTTTTTCTTTGTTAACTAATTCTTCACCTTTTGAAGGTTTTTCTGGTTTTGGTGGAACTTTGCCTTCTTCTTTAGGATCATTAATTACTGTTAGAAGTGTGTAATCTTTAATGTTAGCAGCTTTTTGAGTGCTTTCATCAAATGACAGGCCAATATCATCATGTTGCATAATATTAAAGCCTGTATTAATTCTCATTCCAAATTTTAATACATCTGACAGGGAACCTTCTACTTTAAACTCGAAAGTAAATGTTCCATCAGCATTTTTCTTGCCCCAAGTTACTTCGGTTCCATTAATCGTTAATGATTCTATATACTGTCCACCAGTACCGGTCATTTGAATATACTTTTCGCCATCTTTATACAGTAAAACGGCTGGGTTATTAAATTGACGATTTACTGAACCAGATTCAGAAACATAATTAATTTTGTATGCTTTATCAGGCGTTTGTGCTGAATTTTTATTTTTGTCCTTGCCTTTGTCTTTGTCACCATCGGTCACAATTGGTTGTTCAGGTTTTGAAGGCTTTTCTGGCTGTGCAGGTTTTTCTGGTTTCGCTGGAACTTCAACTTCGGCTTCTTTTTCATAGCCTGGTTTTGCTGAAGCTTCAGTTTTTACAATACTTTCGTCAGCTAATGAAATTCTGAAATCTGCTTTACCATAATGAATCTTTCCATTGCCCATAGGTGCTTGATACTCCGCATAACCGTTAAGAACTGTTGCTAAACTATCTAATTCGTATGTGTCGTAACGTTTTTTACCATCGACTTTACTCTTGACTGCATTTTTACCATCAACTTTAAGTAGCGTTACAGTTTCATCTTCACTTACAGTTACTGTTAATTCTACTTTTCCGTTTACAACTTCTAAAAACATTGAGCTTCCTAAATATCTTGCCATTGAAGAGGCTTTTTCTTCTTCAAGGTGTAGAAAGCTACCTTTTATAGTGTAGAAACCATCTGTTAAATCAATTGCTTTAGGTACTGAGGGCTTTTCCGGCTTTGTTGGCGTTTCTTCAGGATCTTTTGGATCTGTTGGTTTTCCTTCAGGTTTTGTCGGCTTGGTTGGTTCTGCCGGCTTCTCTTCAGGTTTTGTTGGCTCTGTTGGTTTTTCCTCTGGCTTTATCGGTTCTTCTACAACGACTGGTATTTTATCTATTCCTTCTAAAACAAATTTTAAAGGGACATCATGATCAATTCCCGCCATCGGAACTACATATTGTACTTGAGCATTTAACTCTTTTTTAAGGGTTGCTAATTTAAATGTCAGGTATTTTTCAGCTTCACCTTTTTTCACTTCAGGTTGAACACCTTCAATTTGTAATCCAGAGATTTCTGCCATTTCATTATGTAGTACGGTGATAGTCAGTGTAGCTTTACCATCTACAATATTTAATGTAGCATCCTCTTCTAGAAATCCCGCTGCACCTGATTTCCCACCCGTATCAGCATTAATAGCTTTGGCAGTTATCGGATATTCTCCATCTACATATACGACTTTTTCTTCCGCAAACACTGCGCCACTAAAGAATGGCAGTGTAAATAGCGCCATTACTATTGGCAAAATCCATTTTTTTCGCATCATTTTCTCTCCCTTTAATTAAGTTAGTTACGTGCAGGCTTGAGTTTCCTAATTGCAAATAAAGCAATTGCTGAGCCAATCAGTAATAGCGCATATAGAGCAATGGGTGAGTCATCACCCGTTTTTGGATTTTCAACTACTTCTTTCGCGTCAGCGTCGTTTTCTGTTCCACTTTCTACTGATTCCTTTGCATTGCTGTTTTTTTCTGATCCACTGTCCGCTGATTTCTGTTTTACGGGTGCAGCAGCTTGTTTTAATCCGCTTACATCGAAAACAGCACGCGCAGTATGTTTCATATCATATAAGTCTGGAACGACAATGTGCATGTCCATATTTAAAGGTTGTGATAAGTCACCGTTTACTTTAAACTTTACTGTTCTTGTTTTATTTGCTTTATTCTCACTAATAATTGATGCAGTGCCAGCTGGTGTACCAAGCGACTTTATCATATCTGCACTAGTTAAGGTTAATTGGATATATTGCACGCCATTTTCAACGATTAAAGTTGCAGGCTTAGAGAAGTAACCATCCGCAATGGAAGTATTCCCGTTACCAGCCTCTTTCATCTCGTAATTCACCTTATATGTACCATCCGCAATCTTTGCAGATACTGGCGTTGCAATAAGGAAGATAGTCAAAAACATCGCAGTTAATACCATTAATAGTGGAAACTTATTCTTCATTCTCTTTTCCTCCTAACAGTTTGTAAGGTTTAATAGAAGCAAAATCCCTTTTTATATACGTCAACCTTTAACATAACTATAAACTCTGTAAATAATTTCAATAAGCGTGAACGCAGGTATTCGCTCTATTAACCTTCTAGCCCATACATTTCTTATTTGGTGGGGCTATTATCACTAATAAGCGTATCATAAGGGCCTAAAAGAGCAATGGATGATATGTGAACGTTTCCTATTGTCTGATACTTAAGGTGATCATAGTTGCATTTCTGGCACTGATCACTACCCAGTATTGTTGAAAGATAGATACAACTAGTGTCTAGCCTAAGAATAAACTCGTGTCAAATTTTATAATTTAGCTACCTTAGGGGCCTTGAAATTTAAGGCATAATAAATAGGTTCCCTCACCTTTAATTATTTTCATACGTATTCTCGAAAAACAAAGAAAGGCTATAAATGTTTATTTAACAACGTTTATAGCCTTTTCTGTAATTATAAATTTATTATTTTTTCACTTCATGTATTCCCAGAATGACGTATTGTTAATTCTATAAAACATCATAACAATAGTTTTTGTAATCTCAACGTGCATATTATAAATTTAATACTATTTTTATATAACAATTTTGTGGACCTAAGATTTTTTCAACATTATTGCCTTGTCAAATTAGCGTGCAAAACCCACAAACACCCTGAAAACAACGTTTTTTCATTTGTAAACTATCTACTTAACGTTATTGGTTTCTGTAATTTCAGCGTACCACTTTACATTCTTCGCTTGTTCAGAGATAAAAATCCTCATATATTTCTCCAAAAACAATCGATCTGTCATTTGACCGAAAATACAAAAATGTTTCGTTTCCAAGTGACTGCGCCCCTACTTTCCATCATTCCCACCGTGACGCCGCCAACCGCTCTTTGTACGGTCAACAATTGTTTTCCGGCATGTACTTCAACCGTTCTTGCGAGGTCGAAACACAGTTCAATCAGGGCTGCTATAAGATTACGTGTTGTAAGGTTGGCATTATTTATTCCCTCTCAATGAATTCGATAGTAAGCTCTACTTTATTCTGTCCTTAATTTAGGAGGGCTATTCTCCACGGGGCTGTCTTTATAAAACAACACTGTCTGTTTGAACGGTAATCAATATCTAATAAGTCGTATACAGCCTCTTCCCTTAGTCCTCGTCCTTATTCTATTATTACTAAAATTCTAGTGTATTATCCTAATTATTTTTCGCATAGACTCCTTAATGCTGGTTCATAACCTAAGTAGTAAAAATCAAGATTCCTGCAATTGTAGATTGCATTTTCAGTAGTCCTATATACACGATACTAATTGCGAAATACCTAGTTAGTTACTTTCCAACCTACTAATATACGAGGGGGATTAATATGAATCAGAAATTTTGTAAAAGTTGCGGGACAACTTTACAAGCAGGTGAGGGATTTTGCCTGCATTGTGGTACGGCGATTATTGCTGCTGATCCGAGTCCACAACCATCCGGGAATGTGCCGAGTAGAACAAAAATGGTTGTAAAGAAAGAACCTTTTTCAAGAAAAAAGAAGGTTTTGATTTCACTCATTACCATACTTGCGGTCATTGCCATTGGCGGCCACTTTGTTTTAATGTATCTAACCGATTCTACAAAGCAGCTACAGGCGATACATAATGCCATTGTCGATGAGAATGGAGAGGCCCTTTCCAAAGAGCTTTCTATCTCTGATGAGACGATATACGATAAGACTAGCTTTGTAAAAAGCTTGAAAAAAAGTGACTTCAAGGCATTAATAGATGACTTATCAAGTTCTATGGACACCGTAAAAGAAAGCGGGCTTACTGCAATTATCGTGGACCAAGATGGAATTGAATTATTTCGAATGAATAGAGAAAAGTTACTATTTTTCTATTCAAATATAATTATTGAGCCTATCACCTATTCAATTCTTGTAAATACCGAGATTCTTGATTCAACACTTGTAATTGCCGGCACAGAATTTAAGTTGGATGGTAAACCAGTTACGATTAACAAAGTAGTACCTACCGACTATGAAATTGTACTTAGCGGAAAAAATCCTTACTTCGAATCTACTGGAAAAGTATTAATTGATAAACCAGCTTTCGCAAAGCCTGTTGAAATAAACTTACCGGCATCTGAGTACTCCGTGTCCTTTGCAGATGCTCCGGCAGACGCTACCTTATTCATTAACGACGTATCTACAAAGAGCTTAGTTAAAGATATTGCCCAAATTAGCCCTATTTTTGAAAACGGCGCTACTTTCCACGCTGTCAGAAAGTTAGAGGATGGTAAATCTGAAAAGTCCGAGGAAATCGTAGATGCTATTGGTAAAACACTATCGTTCAAATTTCCACTTCTTGCAAAAGCCGAAGAAGATGCAGAAAAGAAAGCCGTTGCTGAAGCGGAAAAAATAGAAGTTTCAGCACAACAAGCAGAAATAAATCAAGAAAAAGTACGCGCGGCTTCCTATGTGTATGATGACTTCAGAAATGTATATGAAGATGCGCTAAACTATAAAAGTTTCTCCTCTATTGAATATTACTTATACGGTTCTGGAACGGCATATGAAGAAATGAAAGACTTTATTAAGGGCATTGATGATACGTATTATTCGTATAACTTTATTACAAACGAAGTAAAGAGCGGAGAAGTAATCGATGACTCGATTCATCTTAATGTGTTTGAAGTGTTTGATTTTGAAAATGAATACGGAGATACTACCCGCTACGAAAGAACAAAAGAATATGTATTTATAGAAGTTTCGCCGGAACAATACGAGATATCAAAGATCAATATTAAGGATACAAAAAAATACTGATACTAAAAGGAGAATAATCGACTTGACTTGTAATAACTGTGGAAATGTACAAGAAAGCGGAAACTTTTGTGGGAAATGCGGTAATGTACTTGCTGTAAACACTGATGACACACCTTCGGAAAAGCAGCATAATGAGATACCTATTGCGGAAGTTTCCCGTACGCAAGAAGAAACAAATCCTAAATTTGATAAAGTAAAAGATTCTTCTACACAATATTTTGCGTACTTTAAGAAACACCTTAAAAATCCATCTGCTATATTTACAAACACATCTGGAAATACCTTAAACGGTGTTGTCTCTTGGCTAATTTTTATTGGAATGATTGGAATGATTGCCTATGCTGCAATAGACGTCTTCATTCAATTTATTATTCTACAAGATTTGGATTTCGATGAAGTGTTACCTTCGAATTATTTCATGACCATCTTTACAAGGGCAGCGCTATTTGCAGCCATAATCACAGGAACAATTATCTTTATTTTATTCGGACTCATTAACTTGTTTATTCGCCCAATTACTTTCAAGTGGGTTACTCAAATGTACGGAACGGTTCTAATACCTGCAATTCTTATGTCTGTTGCAACTTGGTTACTGATTTTACTTGGTTCCTATACCGTAGCAACTGTCACCTTCTCCCTTACTTTAAGTATGGTGGTACTTATTTTACCACTCGTGGTTCTGTATCAAACTGCAACAGATACTGAGCCTAAAATTGACCGGGTCCATATTGGGCTCATCTATCTAGGTGCCTACACACTCGCATCGTATATATTATATTTCATCATTTTAGAATCAACATTCGTGAAATTGACGAAGTACGCACAGGAGTTTATGTACTACTTTTAACAAAACCTTTTATAAGGATAGACAATTCTTCTAATACGAAAAACTCAATCGATTTTTTGATTGAGTTTTTTCTTGTTATTTTATTGTTAGTGCAACATAGGAAAAGGTACCTGTGCACGGCTGATTGTGACAAATCAAGGTTTTGAGTGAAAGATCTAATAAGTACGGAATAGTCAGAGTAGTGTCATGCACAGGTACCTCAAAATTAATTTTCTTCGCATGATTTGAAATAAAGCTTCTCATATACCTTTCCAAAAACAATCGATCAGCTACTTTATCCAATACGCCAAAAGGACTGCTATACGTAAAAGTATCCGTCATCATTGTGCCGCCATCACTTTCAATGAACTCATGCGTATGACTAAATGAGTGAAGGGCTCCTTCTATCATCATATCCGTGAAAGTATATGGTTTTTCCATCTCGATGATTTTAGTTGTTATGTGTTGTTTAATACCGAAATTTTTCGTTTCCCAAGTGACTGAGTCGGCGTTTTCCATTATCCCCACAGTGACGCCGTCAACTGCTATTTGCACCTTCAATAAATGTTTACCTTCGGGTACTTCAACCGTTCTTGCCAGGTCGAAGCACAGTTCGATTGGTGCCACTATGAAGATTAGCTTTATATTGTCGGCATTATTTGTTCCTTTCAATAATGCGGCCGTCTCTTTGAAAAGATAGTTTTCACCTTCATTTTATTAGGAATTAGTGAGGCACTAAAATAGAATGGTACTGGATATTTGGATACCTATATAAAAAACGACTGCCCCTAAAATCAGTTATACTGACTTTCTGGACAGTCCTATAGCAAATAAAAGATTGGATAATTGTAAGTCGAAATTCTTCACCCACACAATTTGACAATGAACACGAAATAGTCCCTAGTTAGGTGGCTATTCTTCGGGCCATAGCTTTATTTCATAAGCTATTCATCTAATTTTAGCCCGTTTTCAACTTCTAGTAACTTAATAAATAAAGGTCGTTCTTTTCCATGGGGAGTATCTGGAAAGTGAGTAGATATATACAACCGATCACCTAAACCTCTAAATAAACTTGAATGACCAGAGTTACGGTCCATTAACAACAAATCTTCATGGATCCAAGGCCCATGTATATTTCCAGAGCGAGAGCGAGCTATTGCCACTGTATATCCGCCATAACCTTTATCTCCATAATTGGGGATTGAGTAGCTTGACCATAGTAAGAGCAATTCACCATTCTTTGCCCTATACATAAATGGAGCATCAGTTAAGTAACCTTCTTTTTTAATTCGAGGGTCTCCAAAATAACGGATCCATTTCATGTGCGCAGCATTTAATATTTCGGTTGATTCTCCTAATGACTCTTTCATATCATCCGTTAGGCGGATTGCTTTGATTTTTCCTTCATATTCCTGCGTCCACTCATGGCAGTAAATCATCCAACGAAGACCTTCATCGTCTTCATAGAAAGTCCCATCTAGGCATTCCCACTCTTTCGGAGTTATCGGCCCATTGCTGTGTGGCGTATATGGGCCGGCTGGATGATCCGCTACTAATATTCCTGAGCCTCGGTGTTCCCCGATTCCACCCTTAAAAGTAGCAAACATATAAAACCTTTCATCAATTTCAAATACTTCTGGTGCCCAGTAATGTCTGACACCCCAAAAACCTTTCGGCGGTTGAAAAGCGACATAAGGACCTTCCCAGTTTACTAGGTCTTCCCCAACATATACCTCAAAGACCGGCTCCTGATCACCTATTCCATCTGCAAATGTAGTGCCAAATAGGTAATATTTGTTTTCTTTTACATAGGAGAAAACAAATGGATCTCTCATATGAATATCACTTGTCTTTATCGTCCCTATCGACCTGCTGCCGGTGATCATTCGATGTTCACCGCTTCCAAAATAGTATCTGAATGCCATTGGCAGTTGATTTTTTTGATTTCTTTCAAATCACACTTTGGTTTTCTATCATAAGTTAGGAGTCCATTAATTTCTTGCTCAACGTCAGTTAACTGGGTATAGCAATAACCGTGAAGAATCTTAGAGGAATATACGTGCTTCATAATTCGCTTATAATCCAATAAAAACTCCTCAGGCCCTCCGACTGATGTGTAACCCCAACCCGCATCCTCACCGAACTTATAACCAATTCCACCAAATTCTGTAAGCATAATTGGTTCTCCTGTATATTCGAAGCCGTTAGCATATATTTTCCGTTTAGCTGGCTGGGATTGAAGTATATCTTTACTTGAAAATAATGATTGCTTAAATAGCTCCTGCTTTCCAACTTCCTTATTACTTCCATGGTTATAGTTATGGACAGCACATATATCCGTCTTTGTAAGCTCCCAACCATCGTTTGATATAACTAAGCGAGTTGTGTCAAGTGATTTTACTAAGTGATACATTGCTAGAGAGTGATTTTGCTGTTGTTTATTACTTCTGACGTTTGGAATTCCCCAACTTTCATTGAGTGGTACCCAGGCTACTATCGAAGGATGGTTATAGTCTCTCTCAATAACTTCTATCCATTCACCTGTAAGGCGAGCAGCTGCCTTTTCACTGTACGAAATAGCCGATGCACACTCCCCCCACACTAAAAACCCTAAATGATCAGCCCAATAAAGAAAGCGTGGATCCTCTATTTTTTGGTGCTTTCGACAACCATTGAAGCCCATTTCTTTCGAAAGTTCTATATCTAGCTTAAATGCTTGATCCGATGGAGCTGTAAGCAAACCTTCTGGCCAATATCCCTGATCCAAAACGAGCTTTTGATAATAGGGCTTGTTATTGAGATAAAACATACCATTTTCAGTATGAACTTTTCTCATGCCAAAATATGAATGGACCTCATCGATTAGTAAACTATCTTTTTTCAAGTTTATTTTGCAATTAAATAAGTTAGGATTTTCAGGTGTCCAACACCAACCATCATGATGATAACCGGTACGGAATATTTTATTATTAAAAAGGTCAATCGATCGCTTATTATATTTTTCGTACAGAAAAATAATATCATTTGCAATTATTTCATTCTGAAATGTAATTTCAATCTCAAATTGCTTTCCTGCATAATCACCTTCTACCTCAAATTCAATTTGAATTTCTCCGAGATCAATATTGGGAGTAAATTTAATATTAGAAAGATGAGTAGAATTTACTGATTCCAACCATACTGTCTGCCAAATTCCCGTTGTTCGTGTATACCAAATCGATTCAGATTTTTCCTGCCAGAATTGTTTTCCTCTTGGAATTGTTTCATCTGTTGACGGATCTTCAACTTTTACAGTAACAGTTTCATTGGTCCAATTAAGATAATCTGTTACATCGAATGAGAATGAAACACCTCCGCCTTCATGAAAACCTACTAAGTCTCCATTTACATATACCCATGCACGGTAATCTACTGCACCGAAATGAAGAATAATTCTTTTGCTTTCCCAATTGGATGGTACTGTAAAGTTTCGGCTATACCATACCCAGTCATGGAATGACGGATCGTCTATTCCACTTAATTGGGTTTGGTATGCAAAAGGGACATTAATTTTTCTAGTCAGTTGTGATGGATTTTTATGCCAGCCTAGTTTTGTTCCTTGATTTTGGTCATCAAAGTCAAACTGCCATTCTCCATTTAAATTTAACCAGTCATTTCTTTTTAATTGTGGCCTTGGATATTCATGACGCATCATTTTATATAGCTCCTTTATTTAATTCCTGAATTAGTTACACTTCGCACAAAATATTTATTAGCCATTAAAAAGACGACAATGGCTGGAAGTGTGGCTACAACTGTAGAAGCCATCATTTTGGCTGGATTTACAAAGTTCGATCCCTGTATTAGTGTAGCTATTCCTAAAGTGATTGTCTTCATTTCGTTTGAGTTAACTACAAGTGATGGCCATAAATAGTCATTATAGATGGCCATAAAAGTAATGATCCCTAATGTAGTAGTAACAGGTTTAATCGCCGGGAAAATCACGTGTCTTAAAATCTGCAACTGTGAAGCCCCATCCATATAGGCTGCTTCTTCTAGATCCTTTGGAAATGACAGAAGAAAATTGTAAATGAGAAAGACTCCCATTGTACTAGCAGTGTAAGGAAATATAAGCGGTATAAACGTATCCAATAGATTCATGCTCTTGAAAATATAAAAAGCAGGGAATAAAGTTACGATGCCAGGAATTGTTAGAGCCCCTATTATCATACCGATAATTACCTTCTTACCCGGAACATCTAATCGGGCTAAAGTATAAGCTGCTAAAACATCAATCACAACAACTAATATCGTTCCTATTGCAGTAATGACAGCAGTATTAAATATCCACCTAATTATTGGAGCATCACTCGTTGAGGAAAATATCTCTATATAATTCTGTAAAGTCCATACCTTCGGTAAAATGGCAGCGCTGGACATTGACTCGCTTAAGGTTTTGAAGGATGTAAATATCATCCAAATGAGCGGCAGAAGAAATAAGATAGCAATGAAAATCGCCAGACTAATTACAAATAGATTTTTTATTTGCCGTCTATTCATTTTTTATTCACTTCCTTAAGATCATTCTTTTTATAAGCAAGAAAATACTGCCCAGCAGTAATAAGTAGCATAATTATACCCATTAACACGGCCATTGAGGATCCGATTCCTAGCTGATTCATACTTAGAACAGTTTCTTGGATATTCATTGTTAAAGTAGTGGTCGATTGCTGTGGTCCACCTGTAGTAATAAGCCTCGATTGTCCATAAAGGTTGAAAGATGCTATGACTGTCATTATCACAATAAAGAGAGCAACATTTCGAATTTGAGGCAGCGTAATAAAGAGAAACTTCGAGAAAAAGTTGGCACCATCAAGATCCGCCGCCTCATACAAACTACCATCAACATCATCTAGCGCGTTAATGAATAACATCATATTAAAGCCAATTGTCCACCAAACTGTCGCGACTAAAATAGACAACCATGCATAAGGTTGTTCACTAAGCCAATTTATAGGTTCAATTAATAATCCTGAGGAAACGAGGGTATTATTAATAAAACCTCCATTTTCATTAAACAACCATAAAAATATTGCCGAAACCGCAGTAACAGAAATTGAATACGAAACAAAATATATTGTTCTGAATAGCGGCTTAAGTTTTTCCGGCAAATTATCCAGAACAAGAGCTAAGCCTAATGATACAATCACTAATGGTGGTACGCTTATGAAGACAAACACCAATGTGTTTTTTAATGCTGTCATAAAGTATCCATTATAAAGTGTTCCTGGCGTTAATATATCTATATAATTCTGCAAGCCTACGAATCCATTATTTCCTGATGATAAATTCCAATTATGAAGGCTCACCCATAATCCTAGCAGCATGGGGATACCCCAAAATAATATAAAGCAAAGAACAAAAGGCGAGACCATAATTAAGGCCCAGGTTTTTCTCGACATTCCCTTGTGCATATTTTTTACCTCCATATAAAAGGGACAAAAAAACTTAGATTGCACCTTTTTATCTGACTAATTCGACTTTTACTACAGAAGCTTAGTTTAGTACTTTATTAGTGAAAGAAGTGACGCTAATTTTTACACGTCACTCTTTTAGTAAGATTAATTACTGTTTTGAGACCACAGACTAGTATCATTTATCATTGAAATGATACTAGTGCTTTCACCGATAAACAGACACACTACGCTTTTCTTATGGCTTTGTCTCTGCAACTTGTTTTGCGTTCTTTGTAGCTTTTTCTAGTTCTACCATTAACTTTTCTTTTGTTAATTTTTCGTTAGTAACAAGTTGACTAAATACTTTTTCATTCATGTAACGAATTTGCTCTCCATATAGATAAACCTGAGGAGGGCTTATATATGAATCAAATTGTAATTGATTTTGATAAGCAATTTGGTATTTCTCTTGTTCATTTATTATTTTTTCAATCGTTGGTAAATGTACAGGTGCCTGGCCTCCATCCGCCCAGTGAATCAGATTATCCGGAGTAAACGTATATTTAAGAAATTCCGCAATTCCTTCTAGCTTCTCTTCATCCTTTACTTTCGAAGAGACAGAAAGAATGTGCGCATTTCCAGATGCAGCTTCCTGATTTCCAATTTGTGGAATAGGAGCAACTCCTAGACTATCACCATACTTTTCTTTGGCAGCCCCGTAATACCATGGTCCAGTTAGTGCAACAGCCGTTTGAACAGCTGTACCCGATTCCGCCTCTTTCATAAATGCTTTAAATTCTCCATCAAGACCTAAACCAGACGGGGAAATTTTATCTTTCCAAACCATGTCATGAAACGTCATTAATGCGTCCGCATACTCTGGTTGTGCGAAATTCAGATAATCTCCATCTTGTAAATCAATCCCATTTTGCGCTGCAATCATCAGCATATAAAATTCAACTAATCCAGTTGAAGGTATACCAAGTGCATAAAGATCACTATTTTCAGCATGTAATTTCGAATTTAATGCGACTAAGTCATTATAATTTTTTGGCGCTTCTTGAGTAAGTTCTTCGTTGTAAAACATTGTTAATGGATGGATATCGAGTGGGAACCCGTATAATTTTCCATCAAGCCTAGCCAAGTCGATACCGGCGTTATGAAAATCCGATTCTGATATTCCAGCTTTCTCATATAGAGCATCGACATCTCCAATCAATCCATCGAGTCTATAAGTCTCTAAATTATTTCCATGAATAACTACTAAATCATAATTACTAGATTTAAACTTTGTATAATGCTCTTTTTCCTGACTTTCAACGACTCTGTATTTATCCTGGGATGTATTGAAGCCTTCTGTAATTTCTTTCATGTAGGCTCCGTCACCACCAGTAAATCCATTAATAAATGAAATCTCAATCTTTCCATCTTTTGATTCCGAGGACTGAGATGAGCAGGCACTTAAGGCAATAAGTGCTGATAACGCTACAATAACTAATTTTTTGAACTTCATAATTCTTCCCCCAATGACTTTCATAGTAACAAGTTTAAACTGAATGATAACGCTTTCACTTGCTCCTCTTTATTATTACACTAAAACGTATAGTAAATCAAGTATTTACGTAACAAAAAAACTGACATATTATCTTGCTAGATAATTTTGTCAGCAAATGTCAACTATACAGTTTTCGTGTAATTTATTTTCATAATAATTCCTTGTTCATAATTACCGAATTGAGAACCGAATATGTTCATTCCTCCAGGATTGTAAGCATCCTTCTTCACACCTAACCTTAGTGAGATATAAGGTAATTCCTGTAGCTTTAGATCATCGATTGTGAGGGGAGAAATTTTGACTCCATCTATAAAACTTCCCTCCTTATTAATAGTCCAATACTTCAGTACTCCAAACTGTGTGTTATGTGTCTCCCACCAGTTTGGAGTTAAAAAGCCTCTTTCACCTCCGAAATCACCAGGACTGGTCCAAAAACCGATTTCTGCTCCATTAATCCAGCATGAGATATCAGAGGGCCAATTTTCATTATGATAGGGGGCTTCAGAACACAGTTCAACTGAAAAACTTAACTCCTCAACCGTTGTCCCATAAGGTATCCTATTAGGAAAATGGTACTCGATAAAACCTGATCGGAACCAGATGAGCTGAGCTCTTTTCCTCTCTGGTTCAAAAAATGAACGGGGATCATCAAGTGTATGAATTATTCCTTTATCACTTAATAGTCCACATGTCGGCTCAATTTCACAATGAACGTAATCCCCAATTTCTAGTTCAAACGTTATCATATCTTCTGTAGAATGTATCTTCTCCTCCAAATCTATAATGATTCTGTCATAGCGTTTTGAACTAACTTTTTGATTTCCACGCCCGGGAACAATCTCCGTATTTATTAATCCTGACTCCTCAAGTTTGCTAATGCTGGCTGCTGCCGTAGAAAAAGGTATATTTAGCGCGGCCGATATTTCGTTAACATTTTTCGGACCACCAGTTAATTCTTTTATAATTTCCATTCGGTTTTCATTTGCTAATGCTTTTGTTATTTCAATTGCTTCATGAAGTGTTAGTTGTAATGTCCTCAATTCAGTCTCCTTGTTATTACATGTTTTATTGTAATAGTAATTTTTAATTGAGTTAGACTCAGTGTTCCATCACCCACTATTAGAATAGATGTAGCTCCATCTATTTGTCAATGCTAGGGAATCATAGAATCAATTCAAGTATAGCTAGATGACCATTAGTCAATCAACTTCACATTTGTATGCGGTAGGTTCGGAATAATTGGAAAGTAGGTATTAAACAGAGAGCAACTGTTCTTGCAGAAATATCCTTAAAACATATGAATAATATTTTAAACCAACGAAAGAATATGTTGATACAATGGAAATTCGGCTTAACAAGCTGATGATATGGTCTATTAATGGAAAAAGTAATAAGTATTTGCAGGCTTATAGGTTTTCGAAGCTTGGAAATTTATTTGCTCAGTTATTACTCTGGCAGTCCCCCCTGTTAATTCACTAATATGAATAAAACCAATGGCTTATCGACAAAGCGTTATATTGTGAAAGCACCAATTAGAGGTGGATACTTTTTCTATCAACCAAAATTACTTGATGTTTCATACAGTAACTAACACCATTTTTTTTACCTCAACAAGATAAACCAATCAAAATTTGGATATGATTTGTTAGTTAGTGATAGGTACCTGTGTACGACTGAAGTATGACAATTCAAGGTTTCAAATAATGATTCAAAGAAAAATATAAAAAATATTGACCAGTGTGCTTTCCCATTTCACTTTATATGATTGTAGTATATAGTCTCTATGGTGCTTTCCACAGGCATCCATTTTTAAGCACAAAGATAGCCCCAGCAACACCCTAAGACATTAGTAGCTGGGGCTATAAAATAATATATTAAATCGTTTTCTTCCTCTTCCGTTTCATCAAGAAGTATCCCCCCACAGCCGCGCCGGCAGAGGGTATTCCAATTCCTGCAGTATAGATCATGTTCTTTCGTTTTTCCTCAGCTCTTTTTTCCTGGCCTTCCTCAAACAGTGAATTATACAATGCAGTGGCTTCAGCATTCACTTTAAATTCTTCAGGAATGACATATTCAGCATTTGTACGACCTTCTTCAAAGGCTTTTTCTTTAATTTCCACGGCAATGTCATTGGCTTCATAACCCTCTTTATGCCAATCTTTTAATTCCTGTTGTTCATAGGTCCCTGGTACTTCATACTTCATATTAATAAAAGCAGATTGATGCCCCTCATCTAAAATTTCAGCTTTTAACTTTAACTTTCCTTCTTCATAGCCCTGTTTATAAGAATCAACAAATCGGTCGTCAAGCGAATCTATTGCCAACGCCGTTAAGGCATATCCGTCTTTCTTCCCTAGCGCCAAATGGTTACTTTTTTCTTCTTTCACTCGTTCTTCATTGCCTATCTTATAATGAGACTCGAATGCTTTTTTCAACGTTTCATCCTTGGCAAGATTAGCCGGTACTACCAATTCTGCTAGGGAGTACCCTAATTCATGTCCTGATTGCTCAGAACTATGTATAATCTTTTCATAGTCATATGTTTTGATAAATGCTGCTTTATAGGCGGTATTCCAATCATCTGATTGATCACTGATATACGCAACTTCTTTATCTTTACCATCTCGGTAACTGGTCTTTCCATCCGCTTCACCCGAAGTAGTTCCAGCTAACTTATCTTCATCCCTGATTTTTCTAAGGCCATCATTATAACCTGCTTCGTACCCCGCTGCATATCCTATTTTATATCCTTCATTGCCAGTGGCAGATTTAGGGGTTTGACTTCCTCTGGCATATCCGTCTTCATAGCCAAGTTTCCTTCCTGACTCTCTTCCACTATCAACGTCTTCTTGGGTATATGCAGGCTTTGGAGCTGGTGTGGTAGCGGGTGCACTAGTTTTTCGACTAGTAGTAGCACTGGAACTCGAAGTTGTGCTTTTATTTTTATTGTGAAAATGGTATTCTCCCGTTTTATATCCCCACTTTGCGCAATTCGTCCTACAAGTATGCCCACCGTTCTTATCTGTTCGACCCGGATGTGCCCAAGCATCACCAACAAAAAAGGTAAAACTGAGTAACCCTATAATTAATGCAACTAATAATTTTTTCATCATTCTTCTCCTATATATTAAAGTGTTTTATGTTTTATACAAACCAATAAAATACTCCAACCGCAATATATGCAGTTGAAGCTCGGGCCTTATCACATATTTAAAATCTAGCAGATATTAAATTCAGCTAGATTTTTGTTTGCTTTATGCAAGTGTAAGCATTTTTCAATGCTAGAATCAATCACCAAATTACTGATCAATCTTATCTATTAGTACACTCGGAATCGTAATATTTCCACCGTTAGTAGATTCGTAGGATAACAATCCATTTGATATCCCCATTATCGTAATCACATCATCTTCTAATACCCTTGATTCTACAATATCTGACTCGAATGCCGCGAAAAGAATTGTATCGTAATTATCATTAACTGCAAATCTAATTTGTGTTTCTCCGTCACCTTCAATTACTTGGATTACTTTACCACGGAATTTCACTTTTTCTCCTTCATACTTATCAGGAGTTCTTGCTAGCTGATTAAATGTAATCCCAGTATCATAACCTTTTTTAGCTTCAGCCTCTGCTTTTTTCTTAGCTTCTGCTTCGGCTGCGGCTTCCTTAGCAGCTTTTTCTGCAGCTACCTTTTCAGCCTCTTTTTTGGCTGCGGCGGCTTTCTTTTCTTCAGCTACTTTTTTGGCCTTTTCTTTTGCTTCCGCTTGCTCAATTTTCTCTTTCCGTTCTTTTTCCTTAAGTTCGAACCACGGTTTCGCTTCCTCAATTCTCTCATTCAATTCAACAATCTCAGTATCTTTCTCTTCTATGATTCCCTGTTTCGCTTTAAGCTCGTCCTGTAAAACAGTAATCTCATTCTCTTTTTTACTTACTGCCTTAGCCGATGAACTAGACATAGATGCGATTATGATAATAACAATCAAAATTACTATGCCGCCACCAATTAGATAAGGTTTTTTCAGAATATCCTTTTTCTCCAACTTAACTCCTCCAATAACATATGTAAGACGACTATCCATTACACCATCAGTTTTCATGGCACTAGTAGTGATTAACCTATCAACAATTCAGTAGACACTTGGTCCTAAACGAGTTGAAGATCTTCATGGGTAATATATCCTCAAGTAATTATATAGCACTACCTATCAGCAGGCAAGCCATTTTCAATACTTTTGATGCATAAATTCCATCACACAAAAGTAATTATTACTGATAGATAATATATTTCCCTCTAATTCATTTAGGGCCCAAAAGGTTGTATAAATTGCTCACGCCTTCTACACGAATAGAAATAGCTATCTGAAAAATAACCATTTCTACCAACCTCTTTTCATAAATAAAATACACCCCACTGTATCCTTCCACGAATTAAAAGCCTATATAAAAAATGAACACCCCCAGCTCTATGAAAAAGCTATCGTGCTTATAGCTAAATACCCCTATCGACATACAAGGAATAATATACTTACATTTATAACAACGAGAGGAGATTGAATATGTATTTATTATTAAGTGGGTCACTGTTTCTGATTCTTTCATCTTTAGTGATCAGAGTCGGATTAAACACGGGCATTTTGCTGCGGAACTCCTACTTTAGCTTGCCTAACTTCAACAAGATGAGAGGTAAATTTAAGTGGGTGTACGAGACGTATGGTAAGTGGAAAAATAAAGAGTTATTACGTTGGTACATCGCGACAATTAAAAGAGTGATTCGTTGGCTGAAAACAAGGGGTACATCGTTTCGAAGGCTCAGTATAATCGTATGTAAATGGACAGGTCAAAATGGTACAAGTTTGGGTATTTGTCTTTGCATGCCCCGACAATGCAAAATACCCTCACCAGTGTAGCAAATTCAGCCGAAGGTGAAACGCAATTTGCCCCTACCAATAACCTAAGACTTTAAGAGTATTAAGAATATATATGTCGAGTAGGATCTCGACGGTGTGTCTGTCATCCATTTTTTTAAAAGCAAGCAAGTAATTAAAAGCGTTGTCAAATACAACACAACTATTTGGTGCAAGGTGTTTAAGTGGAGGATATTAGCCTGAGGAATTCAAAATGTCATAGATGTAATTGTAAACGAGAAAAATATGAGAAGGCGATTGAGGAACCGGTGCGAATCAAAAGGCTTTCGAGGATTTAGAGCAGGTCGAAATGTGGGACAACAAAAGATCGATGTTCGTCGACGTACGCGACTACCGCAATAATAAATGAGGAACGGTTTAAATAGTGGAAAGTACCCGTGCGTGGTGGAAATATAAAAATTCAAAGACTTGAATAATACCGTTATGCACAGGTACCAATTTTTCCTCTATAAAAATTTAAAGTTATTTCCGCTTCCGCTTTCTGTTCTTTGGATCCATATACGAATGAAAATAAAGATTATCTGGGAGATCAAACGTAGTCCTTGCTAACTCCATATTCGTATACTGTATCCCATTCCTGATTTCTCCGCCCTTGTACCGGGGATCGATAACCGAGACCGCTCCAAAATTGGCGTGAATCTGTTCTGCTAACCAAACATTCTGTTTGTTTTCTCCAAGCACAAAATGTAACGATGTTTCGATATCTTCAACATCTGCCCAATTTTCTAATGAGTCCATGAGTACGCTCCACTCCCAACTTATGTATACTTAAAGGAATATTCCCGTAATTATCATAGCATATTAAGAGGCAGCCGTGTATGGGTCCGTAACCTCAATTCAAATATTTGAGTTTAATTGAAATAAGGAGTGGACGAAATGTCGATTAACAGTCTTCCCTTTTTACTTTATGCGATATTATTGCATGCACTGAATGCCATCATGCACAAAATCCCAGAATAAAATTAAAACCACTGCATAAGATGTTCATACAGTCCGCAATACTCACGAGTATACTCTTTAGTTTGTATAAAGATATTTTCATGGTAACCTTAGTTAATAGACTTTTACAAAAATGGCGAGAGGAGTTGTAATTAATGACTGATGATCGCAATGAATTACCAACTGGACATGAGAGAAGTTACAGAAGGGGCTATGCAGACGCAATTTCTAAGGATAGGCGGGAAACCAATGATTCAGAAAGGCCAGTTGATTTACCACACGGACATGGAAAGAGCTATGATAAAGGTTATAACGATGGTAAAAAACATTAATCAATAAAATTACCGGTGAATTTATGGTGGGTCCAATTATGAAGGGATTAGTATTCCAATTACTTTTCATTATTTCATTTCTTTGGCCGTCTTATAAAATAGTTGGTTTTCATACTAGTTTACGTTGCTTTTAATACCCAAATCTCGTTGGCTTTTCACCTTTCAAAAGTAAGCGTAAAATAGTTCGCACCAATTTCGGGGTTTCCAATTATTGGGTAACATACTGTGGAAGGTACCCGTAATTTAAATTCGGAAATAGTACCCGGAAAAGTTACCTATCCACGGTGCAATTAATAAACAAAGGGAAACTGACAAAGCGCTATATGTCAGTTTCCCCTTTTCACTTTATACAATTGTAATGTGTAGTCAAAACACTGTTTTGCAGATGTATCTCAAATCTTATTTAGGCTGATAATCTATTCTCTAGACCTACCACTCTAGTTGATTGGAGTGGAAGTCGGCGACTCCAGTGGAATTTAGCGAGCCGAACGACGTAGGGTTCGGTTTGTATAATTTCTGTGCCCTTTACAGAAATTATACATGTACTTGATTTAGACCCCGCAGGAAGAGCCGTCACGAAGAACGGCTTTTGCGACCGAAAAGCGATAGCGTTTGGGAGTACTCTTTTAGCGACGAGGAGACTAACCGCCCGCCACACCGGAAAGCGTCAGGGAAAGATTGAACTGTAACTTTCCGCACTGTCCGACTGGAACGCAAATCAATGCACTTTGTACATTCAAAGTGCTATCTCGTCAGCAACCCAAAATCAATTCTCCTTAAATATCTCCCCAGCCATTCCCATTGCTTGAACAGCCTTTGGAAAGCCTACATATCCAGCGCACTGAATGATGATTTGGGAAATTTCCTCTTTTGTTAACCCTACTCTCAAGGCTGCACGAAAGTGAACTTCAAGCTGCCCAAAAGCGCCTTGTGTGATGAGTGAGGTAATTGTAATGATTTCCCGTTGTTGGAGGGTAAGAGTATTTTTAGTATAAAGGTCTCCAAAACCAAAGGAGACGATCATATTCCATAGGTCTGGTGAGACTTCTTTCATTTGCTCCATCATACTGCGTACTTCCTGGGGAAATAATTCCTCCATTACCTTTAAACCAGCCGTATATCGTTCGTTATTCTCCATCTTATTGCCTCCCCATTGTAGGTGGAATTTCATTTTCATCAACAATCGCTTCAATTAGAATTGGCTTGTTGGTCTTTTCGATCTTAATTAATGCTTTATTAATCATTTCTACTAAATCATTTGGATTATAACATGTGTATGCTTCTAGCCCCATAGATTCCGCAAATTTAGTTGCATCGAGCGGCGTCTCATAAATGCCACCAATCGATGTTCCAATCATTTTTTGCATTCCCTTTTCCACCATATCCAAACGTCCATTATTCAAAACGATGAACAGGACTGCTGAATTATAGTTGTACGCTGTTGAAATTTCCGTTCCGTGCATGAACATACAACCATCCCCAACTAGGCAGATAATCGTTTCCTCTGGCGCAGCTAACTTGGCTCCGATGGAATAACCAATACCGTTCCCCATCGCACCGAAGATATCATCGAAGAAAAATGTCCCTGGTTTGTAAATATCAAAATATTTTATTCCGTAAAATGAATGGCTTCCATCATCACCAAAAATAATCGCGTCTTCTGGAAGTGCATTACGCATTGCCCGTAATACTTGGACTGCAGACATCGGTTCGCCTGGTTCATTGACCTGAAGTTCTTTTTTCTCAATCGGTAATAAATAGGTTTCACTATTTGTTGCCGGAATGTCTTTTAGAATTTCGGTCAAGTTAGACTTAATATCGCCAAGGACAGGCGTAGTGGGTACTTGAACTGTTTTTCCAATATAAGTTGGGTCATAGTCAAAGTGGATGACTTCGTCGGGATACATCTCTACAGATAAGCCAGCCGTCGACATGTCACTTAACTTCGAGCCGATAACAATTAATAAGTCAACACGGTCTCCAAAATACGCGGTTGCTTCCGGCGTACCACCCAAACCAAATGCTCCTAAAGAAAGCGTATGATTCGTTGGGAATGTTCCCTTCCCACCCGGTGTGGTGATGACTGGGATATTCCAATGCTCAGCAAGATGCTGTACTTCTTCATATGCCTTGCTAGAATGAACGCCTTTCCCTAAAAATAGAAGGGGGCGATTTGCCGCATTCAACTTTTCAATAACTTCTGCGTTTCTTGGGGAAATCATTTCATGAGACTCGGGCAAGTCGATTTCAAATGGTTCAATCTCTTCCAGTAAAACATCAAAAGGAATGGATAGATGCACTGGTCCTCTTACACCTGCTACCGCGGTTGCTAGTGCGTGCTCTAAGAAAGGCTGCAGCATGTCTCCACGTTCTACCCGTGCACTGAACTTTGTGACTGATTTGAACATATCCACAAGATCTGTACCAAATATGCTGGAATCCTGTCCCATTGGTTTACCTGTATCTTTCATCGAAGGATGTCCTGTAATGATTAATAGAGGCACATTGGACGCTTTCGCTTGACCAGCTGCTGAAATTAGATTTGTACCTCCTGGACCGGACGTACCCACGGCGACACCCATTTTTCCATTCATCAACGAATAGCCTGTCGCTTCATATCCCGCTGCTGCTTCGTGTTTGCTTAATACGAATTCTAATTCATGGTTCAATATTTCAAATAAGATTGGAGAGACTGCTTTACCCGGAATACCAAATATATGGTTAATTCCCCAATGTTTAAAATTCGCTACTAATACGGATGATATCGTTTTCATGTTGTTATTGTGCTCCCTCTATATCTTTATTATTGAAAATACCTTTTCTCAATTTCCTCTGGTGGAAGTGGTTTGCTGAAGTAATAGCCCTGACTAATATCACAATGATGTTCTTTTAGAAAATTTAGCTGTTCTATTGTTTCGACGCCTTCCGCAATGACTTCCTTTTGAAGATTATGCGCTAACGTAATGATTGCCCTCACAATAAAGGCGTTGTTCTCATCCTTCAGTAATTCGTCGACGAAAGATTTGTCGATTTTAATCGAGTCGATTGGGAAGTTTTTAAGATAATTGAGCGAGCTGTATCCTGTTCCAAAATCATCAATACTGATTCCGATACCGAGCGCTTTTAGCTGTTTCAATACACGAATGGAATAATCGTATTCCATTGCCATATATTCCGTAATCTCCACAACAAAGTACTGCGGATCAAGTCCAGTACGTTCCAATACTTCCTCCACATATGTAATAAGGTTTGTCGTAAGGAATTGCTGTGTAGATAGGTTTATGGACATTTTCAGTGGTTGCATACCTGCATCTTGCCACAATTTGTTCTGGGTACAGGCTTCATTAATGACCCACTCGCCAATTTGGATAATTAAACCGTTTTCTTCTGCTGCTTTGATAAACTTATCGGGATATAAAAGCCCATGTACGGGATGTTGCCAGCGAATTAAAGCTTCATATCCAACCAATTCTCCGGTAAGATTATGAACTTGAGGTTGATAATGAAGTAAAAACTCGTTGTTCTCCAGCGCTTTTCTTAAATCTATCTCAAGGCTGTATTCGTCTTGCATACCCTCTAATAATTTGGATGTGTGAACGACATAACGGTTTTTACCTTGTAATTTCGCTTGGAACATTGCGTTGTCAGCGTAAACCATTAGCTCTTCATATGAAAGTGGATAATCGGGATAAATCGCAATCCCAATGCTTGCTGTCGTATGAATTTCTTTGTTTTTAACAGAAAACGGCTGATCAAACAGACTGAGAATTTCTTCTGCTTTCTTCGTTACGTAATCTGGCTCATCAAAATCGACCAGTAAGAAAATGAATTCGTCTCCACCCATTCGGGCGAGAACTTCATTTTCACCTAGACCATTTGATAAACGCTTACTCACCTCGTCTAAGAGACTGTCCCCGTATGAATGATTAAAATTATCATTAATCACTTTAAAACGATCCAAATCTATGTATATAAGGGCTAACGTACGATGCTCGCCTGTGTGAATCTCCTCGATGATATCTTCTATTTCTTTCTTTATATATCGGCGGTTAGGCAGTTTTGTTAAGTCATCGTGATAGGCCAAGTAGTTATATTGCTCTTGCAATAAATACCGTTCTGAAATATCCCTGAACTGACCGAAAGCACCAATCATCTTGTTCCCTTCGTAAATAGGCTGCGCATCGAATAGGCAGACGACAAGATCGCCGGATTCATCTTCAAACATAAGTTCTTCATTAGTAAATACTATTCCTTGTTCAAGTACTTCTTTGAAATAGTCGCCAGTATGAGGAGATTCACGAATGTTTCTTCCAATGACTAGATTTCGGCTAATACCCGAGACCTTTTGGGCAAAGTCATTAAACTCGGTAGTGATTCCTTTTTCATCTGTAATGACAATTCCATTGCGGGTTCTACTTAACATAATTTGATTGAGAATATCTAGCTTGCTGTTTTGTTTCCTAAGTAATAATTCTCTTTCAATAGAGTCTACCGATTGACTTAACATCGTTAAAAAGAGCGGATTTTGAAACTGAATCGGCATCATGATAGATACGCTTCCTAGTTTTTTGTTTTCATCTCTTATGTAAAACGCTGTTCCGTAACAAGCAATTCCATGAAGAACCTTGTGATAATGTTGGTCGCCAATGAGGCTGATTGGATGCTTCTGTTGCAACGCAAGACTGATCACATTCGTTCCTGTATCTTCTTGAATGAAAAGACTGCCACTTCTAATGCCAAATTGTTCAATTACCGTTTTGCTCGATGCATCTCCTTCAATATTCAAAAGATACCCCTCTGCATCTGAAACAGCTACGAGGATAGGCGTCCCTTTTAAGGAGTCCAGTAACTTATTCGAGAAAAAACTCACAACGGATAATATTTCGCTATAGGTTTCTCTTTTTTCTTTAAACGCTGCTTCGCTTAAAATTTTCTTGGGTCTTGAAGGCTCGTTTGGATTCATCCCTGCCTCTTGACACATTTTCTTAGATGCTGTTATGTAATAAGGTTCTTTCATCTAAACACTCCCTGACTAACTTCTGGATGTTGGTTATTAATTAATTAACGTTTTATAATGAGTATCTCTACTATGTTAGTATAACAGAATCAGTAATCTCTTGTGTTACGCTCGGAGAACTCGCTTGGGGTACCTGTGCACGATTGAATTACGGTAATTCAAAGTTTCGACTAAAAATTCAAAGAAACGTCTATAAATTACCGGGGAGTCAACTTCCCATTTCCACTTTATGCAATTGTATTGTATAGCCAGAATAGTCTCATGCACGGGTACCGATTTTTTTAACATTATAGGTACCTGAAATCAAGAAAAAATGGTTCAACCCAAAGGCTGAACCGTTTTTTTGCTATTCGACGATATAGATTTCAAGGACCTTAGTATTCCCTTTCGTGTTGACGAATACATCGTAACGTCCCACCCGGTAAATTCCCTCGGCATTATTTTTGATGAGTATTGTCTCAGTAAACATCCTGCTTCCAGTATCGTCTGCATAGACTTCATCGATGGTGATGACCAATTCATTCTGATTTCCTCTCAACTGGTTGACCACTGCAGAAGCTTCCACGGTTTCAATAGTTTCAAGATTCCCTATGGCTTCTTCTAAATTAGTAAGTGCTTCATCCAGTTCAGCTTGAGTTGTAGCCTTTTCTAATGCTTCTTCTGCCGCTTTAATTGCTTCATTTACAAACTTAACTGAGTCCTCTGAGTAATCCTTTGGATTAAGCTGCTTAGCTTCCGATATTAGGGATACTAGTTCAGTCTTGTCTAGGATTATGAATATTTTTTCTAAGGTACCTTCGTATTTTACAAGACCCTTAATTATGATTTTAGCTTCACCGGCTTCAACGTTATTTTCATAAGTTACACGATAGTCGATTCCCTCTTCAAGCACGATAGAATCTAATGTTACAGTTGCTTTAGGAGTCTTTGCTTTCCCATCATATAAAAATAAATCTTGATTGAGAGTAACTTCTGCACTTTCTAATGATTCTTTTGCAGCAGCTACTTTACGAAGTCTAATTTCTTTTGCTGTCATAAATCGATTAGCTTGACCTCCATCACCGTAGGTTGACAGGGCTGTGAGTCGAACGAATTTCCCTTCTTTTGGTTCGTCGAATTTTGCAATAGACCATGTATCAGTTTTACTTTGCCAATTACCAACCGATACCTCTTCCCATGTTTCGTTATCTAAAGAAACTTCAACTTTATACTCATTTACAATACCGTTACTACTGCCACTACGTGATAAATAACGGAGTGCATCAATTTCTGTTACTTCTTCCATTTCCAAGGTAATCCAGAAGTTTGATTTATCTGTTCCACCCCACGGAGTATGGAATATTGTTGATATTTTGTTATCCACAGCAAACTTTGGGTCACCTTCTATTGCATGATTTTTGTGGTAATCTCCTGCAGTTGCCGTAGTTTTTTCGTATGGATAGTCCCGAGAATCATCATCTGCTGGTAAATTCGTATCGGGTGCATTTCCATCTAAATTTATCGTATATATTTCCCTAGTCAAGTGATCTTCAGATTCTGTAATAATGCGAATCACATTCTCGTACGGTTTCAGTACTGTTACTGCAACGTTTTTATCACTTACTGTTTCAACAACTGCTTTTTGGTATTCAGTGTTAATCACTTTATCCTTTAGTTCTTTAGGTGAAACACTATTACCGTTGAGAAGTATATCCCCAAGTGTTGCTTCGGCATTTATCTTAAGCGAACTATGTTCAACACGTAACTCTACCTCTGAAAGTCCGACCGCTAATTTCTTACCGGCACTATTGGTTCCAGGATCGCTTGTTAAAACGATCTTAAATGCAACAGCTGGAACACCATTGAAACGATAATTAATTTTCGTGATATTCGGTGTACCATCGGATGTTTCTCCACGTGTTTCTATCACATTCTCCAATTTTGTCCAGTTTGCGTCCTCTGTACCTTCATTGGACCAAAAAAGTTCAACATTTTCAGGTAAACGTGCAGCCCAAGCATCTTGATAGAAGTATAAGTCTGCAGATCCTAGGAATTGAGCCGTTGCATATGTGAAAATGATTTCTGCTTTGCTATGTCCTGTTTGAGCCATATTATAGTTTGTCCAAACAGATGGGTTAGGTCCTGATTGAACCGTTTCGAATCCTGTATTACCATCGATAATTGACTCCAAATTATCAGATTGCAATTCTTTTGGTATATCTTGTGTTAATGTTAATTTATTATCTGCTACATTATCACCTAACGTAACTTCTGCATCATTAACGCGAACTGACGCAGTTACAGGAATTGTTTCACCAAACACTGTTGAAGTTCCATTAACGGTTACAAGTCCCGGTTTTTTATAGTTTTCAGCATCTTGAGTGTCCCATTCTACTGGGAATTCAGTTTGTAAAACATCACCGTTTTCTAAAACAAGAGGCCTACTTGAAGGCAAGTTAACATTATCGCTTCCTGTCGGAGTTGCTAGTGAATAGTTTAGAAGTGCACCAACTGATTCAATAACCGTAACATTAGTTAAGACACGATGATTATACTTATCAACTTGTCCTATAACGTTAACAGTTCCGGGTTCATCAAAAATGGTTCCTTCAATATCCCATGTAATTGGAAGAGTTTCTTCAGTTCCATCACTAAAAAGTAACTTTGTTTTTGATACAAGATTTGGCTGGTATCCTAATTTAACATAGTAATTTTTAGGCATTGTATACCCTATGACATGTTTTTCTGTTGGTACTTCAGGATCAGGTGTGGTTGAAATTGTTATATTTTGCCCTTTGATTCCCTCAGATTCTACATGAAGTGTCATTGTGCCTGCATCAGTTGTTGACTTTACAATAGCAACCAGTTTTCCGTTAAATACCTTACGTTTTCCACTGTCATATGGTTCATGATCCACTTGGTCACCATTGTCAAGTGCTATCAATTCCCCATCACCACTTACACTTACATTAATTAAGTTTGCAGCATCCTCAACGATATCCCCATTTTTATCGAATACATCGATTGTAATATAGGACAAGTCACGTCCATTAGCCACAATAGAGTCGCGATCGGCTTTTAGTTTTAGTTCAGATGCCTCTTTAAATGTTGTAACGCTATCACGGCCTTCTGTATTAGTAATAACATTATCATTTTGATCATAGGCCTTAGCATAGACTGTTCCATCTGCATAAGGAACATCCCATGTTAGGTAAAGATTTCTGAAATCTTGACCTTTTTTATCATCACCCTCATATACCTGATAAGTATGCCCCGCATCTGTAGTGTATTGTGTGAATGTTTTCTTGCCCAGTGATTGTTCTTCACCTTTGGCATTTTTAAAAAATAATTCCACACTACTTGCATCACTATAAACATCAACACGAACATTCCCTTTATCATCGATATTAACCATATCTTCTTTCCAAGCTGGAAGTACATGAAGCGTATTTACTTCTTCATTCCATTGTGATTGATAGAAGTAGAATCGATCCTTTGGCAGCCCAGCTGTATCGACAATACCAAAATAACTCGATTTTGGAGAAGGCCAGCCACCTGTCGCACCTGGACCCACATTATTCCAAGGTGTTGGCTCCCCAAGATAGTCAAAACCAGTCCAAACAAATTCTCCCGCCATAAAATCACGGGTAATAATTGAATACCATGAATCTGCTGAAAGTTTTCCCCATCCTACAGCTGACTCATCATATGATGTTAAGTGTTTATTATAATTTGAAGGTTTATAAACGCCACGACTGTTAATGGATGATGCTGTTTCTGCACCATACATTTTCCACTCTGGGTAATTTTTATGAAATTGGTCAAATTGATGTCCATCTGCATAGTTAAAACCAACAGTACCACCGAGATCTGTCAGTTTGTTACCAAAGCTTACTGACTCTTTCCAATTGGCTTTAAATTTATTGTCACCAATAGTAGCTGGACGAGTTTGATCAACTTCTACAACCCACGTTGCTAATTGCTCTAAAATAGCTGGATATTCATTATAAGGACCGCTGTTACCTTCCATAACTTCATTACCTGTTGACCAGTTGATAATAGATGGTGCATTAATTCCACGTCGAACCATGGTCTTAATGTCAAGTTCTGCCCATGTCATATCTGCAGTTGCACCCAATAATGGATTATCACCAACCGATTCTTTAAACCATTTAGCATAATCATTGTAGTTACCATTTTTGCTGCCTATCCAAGTATCAAATGCTTCATCAATGATGAGCATACCTTTTCTATTTGCAATTTCAATGAGTTCATCAGCAGCAGGGTTATGTGTAACACGGATTGCATTGACACCCATATCTAACAAGATTTCGACTTGGCGTTCCATAGCGCGATAATGCGCTGCTGCTCCCAATGATCCCTGATCAGAGTGCATACTTACACCTTTTAACTTAACTGCTTCTCCATTTAAATAAAACCCTGTATCCGCTTTAAACTCGATAGTTCTAAAACCATAATCCGTTACATATTCATCAATGACTTTATCTTCCACTATAACTTCTGTAACAATTTCATATAAGTGTGGATTAGATAGAGACCAAAGTGTTGGATTAGGCATTTTCAAAGAAACAATAGACGGGACTGAGTTATTAGCATTTATTTTTAATAAGTCACTTTGTTCACTAACTATATGTTCTTCCGAACCTTTTTCACGAATACTTTGTTTTACAATTGCATTAACATCTTCAGATGATTGATTCATAATTTTAGCATTAGCTACTACATCAATATCCTTACCTATTTGATTTTCAAGATTTGGAGTTAACACTTGAACACCATAATGATCAACATGAACATCATCTGTTATTGTAAGATGCACATTACGGTAAATTCCACTTCCTGAATACCAACGGCTTGATGGAAATTGATGATTAACACGAACAGAAATTACGTTTTCCTCATCGTAATTGATATAGTCCGTTAAATCATAAGCAAATGGTGTATACCCATTTGGATGATCACCCAATTTATGTCCGTTAATATATACACTAGCATTCATATAAACGCCGCCAAACTCAACAACCACACGCTTGTCTTTAATGGCTTCACCTAGTGTAAATGACTTGCGATACCAACCAATTCCACCAAGTTTATAACCACTCTCTGCTTCACCTGCTTGGCTATATGGCAGACTTAAACTGTAATCATGCGGCAATTGCACATCATCCCATTTTGAATCATCGTATGCATTAAACTGAGCATTACTTTGTTCACCATAAAAAAACTTCCAATTATCATTAAATAATTGACGACGTTTATTTTCACTTAAATCGGTATTATAGATAAAAGTTTCAGGCGAACTAATTGAATAATCTTCTTCCTCTGCGCTAACAACATATGGACTCCCATTACCTGCCACTAAAAAAACAATTAATAACAATACAACTACTTTTTTTATTTTCTGCACATTTCATGCCCTCCCCAATGAGATAAGTACAATTCATAAAACATTCCCCTACTTAACAATACCTTTTTCGTTTTTACTAGTTGTAGTTCTCTTTCTAATTCTATTATTCTCTTTTTCCATGAACAAAATGAAGATGAATTCCATCTTCATTTACCCCTTGCGATGATATGATACATAGCACCTGGAAACCAAATTCTATGTGTCTCTCAATACTCCTTCCTTTCTCTGTACAGATTACCAAGTAGACAGAAAATTGTCAATTCAAAACGAAGGTGTCTTCTGGCAAGTATTTTACATTGGGTAACCGCATCTATTTTATCGGTAAAATCTCGAAATGGTACCAGAAAATCCGGACAAATTAAAAAGAGGATACAGACAAAGTCGGTATCTCCTTTGTTTTATACTATCGTAGTGAGTTTACTGATTAGTATCTTGCGCTGTATCCAAAACTTAATCTGGGATCTTTATCTCCCTTAATTTTTGAACCGCTTCCCATGTGATCGGACCTACAATTCCATCAACGGTTAGATGATTAGATGCCTGAAAACTTTCAACAGCTTTTTTTGTATTTGGACCAAAAATTCCATCGCATACATCCGTGTAAAGTTTAGCTACTATTAATGCTTCTTGAAGTTGTTTAACGTATTCACCTTTACTCCCTATACTTAGTACAGGAAGAGATACCCTTCGACTTACAACTTCCGGCTCTGGGGGAGAAGTAAATTTTGTAGGATCCGGATTCGGCGATAGCGGCACCCTTCGGCATACAAAAGCAAGAATGGCAACGCCGTCAAAATCGTATGTTTCTGTGACTGTTTCCGGTGTCGCAACAATCCTGTCAATCGGTTCTATTAGACTGCCAATGCCCATAGATTTGATATTTTGAGTAAATATTAATTCTTCAGCCTTATATATATGCAAGTTGGAGATCAGTTTAGCTGTTTCCGGGGGTTTAAACACCGCTTGAAGCTTGGGATTCGGCATTTCAATTGATCTAATAGCAGGCTTCTGCTCAAGTTCACCTGTTCTTGTCTGCAACAAATCGGCATTATTTTTCAATCTGTTATCGACATCCACAACTGGCGGCTTTACACTTTGCATAAATGTCATTGTTCCCGGATTAATTGCAAGACGATATTCGGGTATGGCTTTAATCACTGCATTATTTTGGAGTGTAGCTATATTTAATATTGGAAGGACACTATTTTTCTGTTCACCTGTCTTTTTCTTTTTCGTCACTGTAATGTTCCTTACAGCAAGCATTCCTGTGATATAGGCAGGAATTCTTCCTTGGGCAGGACTTTCACCATCAGATACGATACTTTCATCGGACATTTTCCAATATCGACTTTGAAAAAACTCGGGTCTGAACCAGGACCTTTTAATACCGATGTATTTATATTCCAAAGACAACGATTGGATATCATCGTTTTCCTGATCCGCTGTAAACACTCCCTTTAAGGAATCGGGTGCTTGTTGAATGAGGGAGTCTATTTCCTTTCTTAACAATGGTACATAAATCCAAGGCTGGTCTTTATCAAAGGCGTCCCTTGGATTGAAATCAGTGACACAAAATGGAATCCCCTGGGCGTCTGTATCAGCCAACTCAGCGATATTGATGTCATTCAAATACTCGTCTCTGTATAGGACTGAATACTTTTTCACTTCCAAGATATTCCGTATCTTCTGGCTGGCCTCAACCTTGTTTTTATATCCAAAGTTAACCCAATTGAACATTGCCTGATCCCTTAAATCGCGTAACTCTTTTTCACGCCACTCCTTCCATACTTCTTGGAGTTTCTCCGCTTCCACTCCTGTTGTGTTTTCAACCGTTATTTTTTCGGACATATACATATCATTCGCTTCTTCGTATGCAATTTTATAATCAATATATATTTGGGTTGCCTCTGATGGAATGATTGACTTCTTACCGGTTATATCAACTCCCTCGACAGTTAAAAAGTCTTTCGCTTCCGCTAACTGCTTTTCCTCTTCCTGCGACAATATGCTTGTAGCAAATTCTGCATTAATTAAAACATTTTTCATCTCATTCCATAAAAACATGCCGGATGGAGAGAATACAGATGCCCCGTCTGCAGGGATCTGATTGACCATCCTCGAAAAGTCAGCTCTGTAATTCAGTCGCTCAAGTGCGGATAGATTAGACCCTTCTTTCATGAATTCCAGCGATCTATAGGGATAAGCCAGGCCCAATGGAAAAGTTAGAAACTGGTTTTCTTCTTCGTAAATCTTCTTCAACTTGATAGCCAAAGCAAGGGATACTTTTTCTTCCATCATACACCTCCTGAAGAGCTATTATGGTTTATAAGTCGCCACCGACAAATTCTTCCGGCTTGATATCAGGGTGCGGGTTTGGTGATTTAGGAATGATATTATTAATAAATCCAATGAGCTGGATTCCATCAATATCGATTCTTCCGCCTTCTACACGCGAATCTAAATCACGTTTTTCATGTCCAAAATCATAGGAACCTTTAATACTGAAGGGTCCGAATCCAACTCTCCCACCTACCTCTGTCTGGGCGTCCATATGCTGCATCTGAGAATCAGCTTCATCAAATTTCAACTTAACATTTCTGACGAATAACGCGGTGATTGGATAAGCGACAAGTCTGCCAGAAGGATTTTTACCGCCATCTGAAACCATTTCATCGTAATTTAAATCCCATAATTTATCGAGCGTCCAACTTCTCATCGAGAAAAAACCTGGATCGAACCAAGGGCGACATATCGGCACTTGAACGAATTCCAGTTCTGCTCTAAAATTGGTTGATTTTTGATTGTTAGACTGGTTAATCTTCGAGCGGCCTGCCTTTGAAGCTACAGAGAACCAACCAAAAGCGGCAGAACCCCCGGCACCCGATTGACTTGTTTTTTTATTGGCATTATTTTCATAATCCCCTTGATAAAAAGTAAACCTTGTCCAGCTTGGACTAGTGGCAAAATTACCCGGGATCAAGGTGGTGTAATAAAAATCGCTTCCCCCATCAAGCGCACTCGAAAGAAGACCGTTATTATACTTGTTGATCAAGTCCTGCTTGTACAACACCATGCTCTTTGAGGTTACCTGATCAATGTAGGAACCAATCTGTTTAAATTCATTTTTATAACCTAAGGCTGACCATGCCATTTCGGCAGATTCCATCCTTCTTCTCATGAACTGTGCCTTGTTCGCAAACTCGGCGACTCTTCTCATAGCCTCAGGGTCATTCCCTCTTGCAGTTTGGGCATTAACCAATAGATTCTTATATTCATTAACCGCATAATCATACTTTTCCTCATAAGTAAGGTAGGCTAGCGTCATTGGTCCGGGTTCTGTTACAGTCTTCATTTCATCAGTAAAAATGTCTTTCACTTCTTTGGTAACAGAAAGCAGATTGCGAAACCTTTGCAGCTTTTCCTTTTCTGGTTCACTCAATTCCTTGTGAACTACTTTGCTGTATTTAAGGACATCTCCATAAACCGAACTGATTGTATCCTGAGTCGAAGTGAATATGGATTGCTGCATACTTGCATCCAAAAATTCATTGGACACATCCGGGATAAAATCTAAAAGACGGGAAAGCGCAAAGGCCTGATGATGCCTCATATTATATGTCTCCGCAATATCCGATTCATCGGAATAACCCAAGCCCCCGGCGCAGTATTCAAAATCTTTCGTTGAAAACGGCAAGCCTGGTAACAACCATGTCACAGACTTATTTCTAGGCAATTTGATTTTTTCATCATCTCCTGTAATCGTATTGTACAATTTTGCGATCATACTTTTCATAAGTTCAGCAGAATGATCTACAGTCATTTCAAAACCTCCCTAGTTTTTTTGATCCCCAATATAATTCCAAACACGGCCGATTAACCAATGCTGAATCACTTTACTTGATGATTCCCCCCCTTTTTACATAATTAAGCAGTACATTAAAGTTACCAATGCACCAGTCAATACTTTTTCCATGGCAGTAAAAATAGCGTTCAAGATACTCTATGATAAATATAACTTTTAAAGACCCTCATTATTAGTGTGAATACTCTGTCGATTAAACACCTATACCCAATCTTTCAACATTACAAAAATTGGTTTAAATTCGGAGCAATTGGGTTACTTAAGGGCCACTGTGCGCGGTGTAATTATGACACCACACGTCTTTGAATAAACAAAAAGAAGATGCCGACTAAGTCTTGTTTAGTCGACATCTCCTTATTATCCCTATGCAATTGTAATGAATTTACTGATTAGCGTCTCGCATATGTACCTCAAATTAAATCAAATATAAATACTGCGACTCTAATAGGTGTACCTGATTTCTTCTATACTTGAAAATAACTCTTGACAGGTCAAAATCTAATGGTTTTGATAATAATAGGTGAAAGGAGGAATCCCAATTGAATGTAAAATCCATTTCTTTATTATGCAAGAATGCAGACAACCCATCATTAAAATATAAGAATTGTCGTGGGAGAGTAATCTATGTCAGCGCCAAAACAAGAATCGAACAACGAGGGTATGGCAAAGGGAAATGCCCAATTTGCAAAGAAATCAAAGTGCTCTTTATTAATTAGACTATACCTGTGCAAATTACAATCTTGAGAAAATACACAAAAGAAATTCATCCAAATTTTACCTCGGATGAATTTCCTTTTTGTTCATACAAGTCTAGTGTAGTGTCTTGTACAGGCAACCGATTTTAGCTTAATAAATTCCTACCGCATCAAACCCTGCATGAACTGCAGTCTCTTCCGCGTTGCCTTCGCCATAAATATCGATTGCAGACTGTACAATTGCCTTACGTGCATCGCTGAAGACCGAATTTGGTGTTAAGTAAACAGTTAATGCTCGATAATAAATTTTCCCTAACTTCTCTCTGCCAATTTCTTGTCCAATCAAATAGGCAGCATGATTGGTTATCGAAGAGTTAACATGGACACCGCCATTATCTACGTTACGAGGCATATAATAATATTCATCCATATGAGCTGGATAAACCCCACTACCATAAGCTGCTCTTTGTTGGTTAGTAACGACAACACTATTTGGATCGCTCATACTGCGCAATCTCCAGTTACCGTCAGCTATTGCTGCTGGTGCCATAATGTCCTCACCTATTTCCCAATCTTTATCATCAATGATTGCGCCAAAGACGTCAGCGAATGATTCATTTAATGCACCTGGCTGGTCACGGTATACTAAATTTGCTGTACTGGAGATAATACCATGCGTCATTTCATGAGCAGTAACGTCAAGGGCGGCTGAAAGTGAAATAAATAACTCTCCATCACCATCACCATACGTCATCCAGCGCCCATTCCAGAAGGCATTATTATAATTGTTACCATAGTGAACGTAGGAAGTAATTGCCATTCCTTCATCATCTAGTGAATTACGATCATGTTCATTTAGAAAGTATTCATATACTTTTTCAGAATTATAGTGTGCATCGACTGCAGCTCGATCATAATCACTTTTGAATGAAGCGGAGTTCCCCGTATATAGCGTATCATTTCGGGTATTCGTATCATTTTTGGAATCATATGTGAATATCCCTTCAAGATTCTCATGAGCGTAATCCGCTAACGCAAACTTAGTTCCAGATTTCGGTTCCTTCACTTTGCTAATATGCAATTTCCTATGATCACCATGTACTCCTTTCCCAACCCCATTTTGTGTTTTCACTTCATCTGCATGCATTATGCCATTATACTTATCAATCACTTCTCCATTTTTTGCATCGACAAAGACAAACCAGTTACCAGGCTTGTCCCCCATAAAGTTCACATTCACTTTATAAGCCGTATGATTTTCATTATCAAAAGGGTATACAACTAGTTCAGTAGTCGGCTCATAAGTCAGTTCTTCCGGGGCGTTGACAGATGACACGGCTCTCTTAAGTGCAGTATCACTGCTTATAGTGGCAGTTGTATCCACGGCCTCATTATCAATGGTCTCATTCACTCTTCCGTTGACAGCTACAACTTCATGATCCTCATTAAAATGAACAATTACTTCCGAACCTTCCACATTTACGCCATTAATGGACTGATTAAAACGGACGTGCGTCATACCCAGATCATCAATCTCTGTCTTTTTTACCTTTAGTTTTTTGTCCGGATTTTTAATTCCAGTTTTACCTTCGTTTTTCTTTAAATAAGTAAGTGCATTGGAAGAGTTACTAGAAGAGAATTTCTCTGCATGTCGCTCCTTCACAAAAACAGGAACGCTTGCCCGCTCATTCCACTTCTTAGAAGCTTGTACATCACTAAGTTCACTAGAACCAACCGGCTGTGCAAGTACACTACTTACTGAGGTAGAACCTATCAATATCGCAGATGACAAAACTAATGGTACAATAAACTTTTTCTTTTTCACCAATGTTTGGTACCCCCCTGTTCATATTTACCATCTTTAGTATAGACTAAGGATGATTAATATGAATGAATAGTTAGAATCATCTTACCATTGAGATAACTTGACGTACCCCTATAACACAGGTGTAACTAACCATTTGAAAGAGGAAAAAGGATTACCAAAGTTCCAGTCAACCCTACATATATGTTTATCCAAAAGGTACCTGTGCACGGCTGAATTATGGCAATTCAAGGTTTTGAATAAAGAATCATAGAAAAATCTATAAATTAAGGTGTAGTCACCTTCCCCCTTTTCAATTTATGCAATTGTAGTGTATAGCCAGAATAGTGTCATGCACAGGTAGCTGAAATTACATTAGTAGTTTTAGTTTTGATAAATCAAAAAGATCCTCTATTTCTATTTCTTTTTTAATATCTAATTCCAAATACATTCCAATCACCTTATAATAATTATGAAGAATACGATTGTATCTGTACATATTTGTACATATTTATTCAAGTATTTGTGCACATATCTAAACTATCATTTATAATTATCTGTCCAAAAAGAAAAGAAGTCCCCCCCTATATAAATAGGGTGACTCCCTTTCCGCTTCATGAAATCGCTTACACTTTAGTGGAAGTATTTTCATCTATCTCTCAATTAAACAGTCGAAGCACTCTTTGTCTTAATTATTGGTTTGTCTACAATAATTTTTGATTCCGCTGTTACATCTTCTTTGTCCCAAACCCATGGCTCTTTCTTTATCACACGATCTGCGAAAGGTATATAGATTGAGATAATTCCGAATACACCTAAGAGCATTACATACCACATGTATGGAATGATTTCGAGTGGTGACACAATTCCACCCGCAATCCCGACGAGTAAGAGTATTTGATTCCCATAAGGAAGAAGTCCCTGGGTAACACTACTGAAAATATCCATAATCGCCGCAGTTCTTCTTGGGTCAACTTTGTATTCTTCGGTTATTTCTTTTGCAATATCATTTGTTGCAATCAACGCAGCTGTATTGTTTGCCACCGCTACATCTGTTAGTGAAACCATACCAATTATTCCAAGCTCGGCAGTCTTTTTCCCTTTCACTCTTTTTGTAACCTTATCGATAATAAATTGAAGGCCTCCACCGTCGTTCATCATTTGTGAAAGTCCACCAATGAATAGTGCGAGCACAATAATTTCAAGCATACCTTCAAAACCAGTAAATATAGATTGGTTCAAAGTAATGAAAGTAAGATCTCCATGGAATATTCCAACTAATCCTGAAAGAATAATTCCACTTGTTAAGACGACAAACACATTCCCGCCTAGCACCGCAAAGAGCAAAACAAAAATGTATGGTAAGACTTTAATTACACTATATTCACCAATTTCAAGTGCCGCTGCAGTTTCTTGACCTCCAAAGATAAGGAACAAGATTACCGTTACTATCATTGCGGGCAATGCTATCCAAAGGTTTACCCTGAATTTATCTTTCATAGCGACACCTTGTCCGCGTGTTACAACGATTGTTGTATCAGAAATAATCGACAAGTTATCGCCAAAAAATGCACCTCCAAGAACTGCTGCAAATAACATCGCCATATTTAGGTCTGCTACTTGTCCGATGCTTAATGCAATCGGTGCTAATGCCGCAACCGTTCCACTCGATGTTCCAGTTGCCAGTGACATCAATGAACAAATTATGAAGAAACCTGCAATTAAGAGTGACGGTGGCATAAACGTGAGTGCTAAATTAACAAAAGATTCAACGCCGCCCATTGCCCCAGCTACTTCTGAAAATGCACCTGCAAGTAATACCGTTAACACCATAATAAGGATGTTTTCATTCGTACATCCGTGAATGAACGAACCAACTTTCTTCTCGATTGGATCCCTATAAATGATAAATGCAGCTATTACAGCCATAAACAATGCAGCTGATGCCGGAAGTTGGTGAAACGGCTTTTCAACTCCCGCACTAGACATAATTGCCCCTGTTCCAATCATTAGTCCAACAAAAATCAGTAAAGGAACTAACGCCCAACCATTTGGACCTTTATTTTCGATACGCTGCATATTTACTCTCCCCTTTTCACATGGAATTCTGAACATTTTAGGGTTTCTGATAATTGTACTTAAAATGATAATCAATTTATAAGTAGCTAGTGTCCAAGTTTTTCTTGGACACTATATTGGCCTGTTAATTACTGCAATTTCCCCTTACATTCAATGAGTAATTCATCAACCACTTCATCGTTTGAGATTAAGTACGCTTTCTCATGCAAATTACAAACTGGGCAAATATGATTCGGAATGATTTCTACTTTATCGCCGATATTCACTTGATTTCTAAACTTCTCATCGTAAATGATTGCATGCTCATCAAAAACATCGTAAATATAAACATCGTCAAAGCCTTTAATATAGCCAAGACCTTTCGTTCTTGTAATCCCTTTGCTTCTCGTTTGCGCAGTTATTCCTTTCGCACCAACGTCCGTAATTACTCTTTCCGAGGTCGGTTTACTAATGACTGTTGTAAGAACTGACGCAGCACAACGCGCATAAGTATCAATAACATTCGCTTGTGATGCATCCATCAACACATATGTTCCGGGTCGAATTTCCGTAACACCCTCAGGAATTTCAAAACCTTGCATTAGAGACGGCGTAGAACCAATACTAACCACTTTTGCTTTCAAGTCCATCTCTTCCGCAATTTTTGCAAATAACAATGTTCGATCCACACTTTCGAAATATATCTCTTTACATTCTTCGAGATTTTCCGCCGCGTATGAATGACCATCATGCGAGAAAATTCCTTTGAATTCAACGTTCTTACTGTTCTTGATTAATTCCAACAGAGTACGGAAAGCACTTACTTCAATAATTCCAGAGCGTTCTTCACCTACTTCAATTTCAATGACAACTTGTGCTTTTTTTTCTGCTCCTTCGAAAACATTTTCAATTTCATGCACATGATATGGATCGTCTATCCCAAAGGAAATGTCAATCGACTCAGCAAGTTTACGAATGCGTTCAACTTTTGATTTACCGACTATTTGATTCGCAATAAAAATATCAGTTATGCCATGTTGTGCCATAACTTCTGCTTCGCCAACTTTTGCAACGGTAATCCCGTTTGCACCTAATTCTTCTTGTAACTTAGCAATTGCAGGCATTTTATGTGTTTTCGTATGTGGTCGTAAATTCACTCCGTATTCATTCGCATATTCCTGCATATTTTTTAAGTTATCAAGAAGTATTTCTTTATCTATTAATAGTGCTGGTGTGTCAAGCTCAGTAAATTTCACGATTCCTTCACTTCTCCTTTACTGCTGCTGTTGCTTCAATTTCTACGAGGCAACCAGCATATAAATTGTTCGATGGAATGACAACTCTAGCCGGTTTGTGGTTACCGAAAAACTCAGAATAAACTTCATTAAGATCTGGCCAATACTTTACATCCGGCATATAAACTCTGCACATAATTACGTCAGACTTTTCGACTCCCGCAGCTTGTAAAACATACTCTAAGTTCGTTAGTGCTTGCCCTGCTTCCGCCTTAATGCCGCCTTCCGGTACTTTTCCGGTTTTCGGATTAATGGATAACTGTCCCGATACATAGAGCACACCATTGTGTTCCATTGCTGGTACATAGTGTCCACCATCTCTAGTGGAGTATTTCGTCACGATTGGCTTCATAGTATCCCCCTAATATTTCACTTAAAAGTTTTCCAATAAAAATGTTAAATCGCTTTCCATATGTTCCTTCATTAAAATCGCGGCTTCTTCACCTTTTCCTGCTTTCATTGCTTCAAATATTCCTAAATGTTGCTCGTACATATTCTTACGAATTTCGGCAATACGAAGCTTAGAATTTCGATAAAATCGTGTTAAATTCCGCAATTGATTTGTTTGTTGATAAAGTCTTTCATTCCCACTTTCGCGTAGGATAATTTCATGAAATTTGGAGCATTCCTTTGTAAAACGATCTGAGATATTCTCTACACTTTGCACTTTCAGGAGACGCTCTTTTTCTCTGAATACCTCATTTAATTCTGCAATAGCATCTTCAGATAAGTTTTTTGTAGTTAGCTTGACTGCAAGTGATTCCAAGGCTATTCTGCACGCATAAATTTCTTGTAAATCCTCTTTCGAAGTTTTATAGACATATAATGATTTGTTTTTTCGGATGAGCAATCCTTCCTGCTCCAATTTCCCAACCGCCTCACGAATAGGTCCTCTACTCACATTAAGTTGTTTTGCTAACTGGACTTCGTTGATTTGCCCATTTGCCTCAATTCGACCAGTTAATATTTCTTCCCGTATACCATCATAGACTTGTAAATACAATGGTGGTACTTGTACAATTTTGGGATTAATTTTCACCCTCTCCTTCCCATTTTAAAATTCTTCAATTAAAGTAACTTGCATCGATTTCTTTCCCGGCTGCTAATAAAACAGCCAACTTAATTCTTGCCTTTTTACTATCATAATCACTCGCTAATAGGACACCCTCATTTTGTAAACTCCAAGCACTGCCTGGGAAGTCATAAACTGTTTTAACTTCCCCCTCGTTTGCGCTTGTCGTCAACAGGACATTGACTCCTTTTGTAACCGCTTTCTTCACGCTCTCCAAAATGAAGGGTGGTGCATGTCCCCTGCCCGGAGCTTCAACGATTATTCCAGAAGCACCAAAATCCACGGCACAATCAATAAATCTACCATCTGAACCAAGTGCACACTTGATAAGTTCAACGTTTGGTAATTTATTTGTAATCGTGTAAACCTCTCTCTTAATCGGTTTTTGATAGAACGAAACATTGTCTTGATCTACAATACCTAAGTAGCCAAAACCAAATGACGTAAACCCATCGACATTCGAAGCATGTCTTTTTTGAACATAACGCCCTGAAAAAATACGTTCGTTGAATAATACTATTGTTCCAGTGTTGCGACTTTCTGGGTGTGCTGCTAATAAAATCGCTTGTCGTAAATTTACAAAAGCATCCGTTCCAATAACAGTCGGCCCTCTCTGTGAACCCGTAACAACTACTGGTCTTTCATCAGAAATAACTAAATCTAAGAAATAAGATGTTTCTTCCAAGGTATCAGTCCCGTGTGTTACGACAATGCCGTCAACCTCTTGATTTTCGAATACCTCTTCAATTTTATCTTTTAATGTAAATAAATGCTCAAAGGTCATGTGGTTACTCGGGATTTGAAAAACCGATTGCACTTCAACGTCAATGTTTGAAGGTAAATCACACATATTCGAAAGTTCTTCACCAGACATAACTCCAGCTGTTAATAAACCCGTTTCAGGATTTCTTTTACTCGCAATCGTTCCACCGGTACTAAGCATTATGATTTTCTTTACATTCAATCCTGTCGCCCCACTCTCTAAATTTTCAATTAATTTAAATCAACTGTTTGCTGTTAACAGTAAACAGTTGCAACTAATTACTTACAATAAACCAAATTCTGAATAATGTCAATACATTTTTAAAATTGGTAGATTTGGTAGCGTGTCAAAGAAGAACGCCCCAAAATATACTGGGTGGCTCTCAAATATATCCTAGGTGGCTCATTCGGATGAGGATATTATTATTTTTGTAAGCTTCTTGGCGGTGTTGTAATCTTCTATAGAAACGACTTCAATTCCAACTATGAAAGTTAGCGGATTATTTCGGAATTCTTTCATAATGCCAGCGATTTTGGCTTGGCCATCTTTCCCTACAAGCGTAATAGACTTTAAGCCCTCACGGTAATGACCCAACTCGTACTACAGGTCCATTAACGCCTCATACAATGAGATACACTCGTTTTATATTAGTCGACCATTTTAGCCGTCAAAAGTGCATCCTGGACTGCATCCTTATCCCTTGCAAGCGTTACGATTAGATAACCATAGCTTTCTTCGTATCCAAATAGAAAGCACTATGCTTGCCGTTATTCGAATACTCCTTAATCTTTTCGGAAATTAATTTAAAAGTATGCGTCAAATAACGCCCACCTATAAACGGGTGGGCGTTATTGTATGTATTATTTACGTATTCTTGATGATATGGCAGGTTTCTGGCAGCGTAGTTGACCATGGGAGCAGCTGATCCAAAATATCCATATCTTCAGTATCGATATTGGGAAGCGTTTCAAAGAGATAAGTAAGATAGACAAAGGGATTCAAACCATTCTCTTTGGCTGTTTCTACAACGCTATAAACTATTGTACTTGCTTGGGCACCTAACTGTGGTGTGCGTGGTGCAATTATGACAACTCAAGGATTTGGGTAATAATTCAAGGGGATATGGACAAAGTGTTATATATTCGGTATCCCCTTCGTATTTTATGCAATTGTAGTGAATTAACTGAGTTGTTTCACGCACAGTTACCTGAAATAGAGTAATTTTGGAGGGCTGGCAAGCCTTTTTTATTGGAATTTATATCCCAACGTTATGTACTTTTCCTTTTCAAACCTCTATACTTCTATTTTGCACTACACAAAAGTTCTAAAGTTCTAAAGTTATAGTTACAGTCTTTACAAGTTATGTTATAAATGAAGCAGGAGAAATTTATTAGGGACTAATAAAATAGGGGGATTGTATGGGTTGTTTAGCTGGCATATTAATTATTGCAGTTCTTTACGGATTTACAATAAGTGTGGGAACAGGTATAGCCTTTCTCACTATACTTATCTTAATATTAGTAGGAATGCTTATTATTAGTAATAGTGATGAGATGGAACGAGCAGAAAAACTAAGTGTAACTAAAGCAAAGATAGAGGAAGAATTTAAAAGCGATAATTTTAAGCCTTCCCAACAAGTTTTTTCGTGCATTAATGTTTCTTTGTTAGCACTTGATGAGGAATCAAAACAATTAGCAATTGTAAGAACAAAAGAGCATAATTTTATAGAAAGTAATGAATTTTATATAAAATATTATTCCTATAAAGATTTATTAGAATCTCATATATTAGAAGATGGCGTTTCTACAACACAAACTTCTAGAACTAATCAAATAGGTGGAGCATTAATAGGGGGTGTCCTAGCCGGTGGAGTAGGGGCAATTATTGGTGGTTTATCTAGCAATACCAAAACTTCGGAGGATGTAAAAAGCGTGATACTTCAAATAGTAGTTAATAACACAGAAACACCTGTACAAGAAATCATGTTATTAAATTTAAAAACAGAAGTGAAAAAAGATAATGTGGTTTATAAACAAGCTTTAAGTCATGCTACTCATTGGCATAAGTTGATAAGTGTGTTAATAAATCATGCAGATAAAGAAGATAGGGTAGTAAAAAAAGAGATAGAAGAAAGCAAGGAGGTACAATTTCGGGAAATAAATTCATATACAACTGCTGATGAGATTAGAAAATTACACGATTTGCTTAGCGAAGGAATTATTACCCAAGAGGAATTTGATAATCAGAAGAAAAAAGTAATTTCGTAATATTTAAATTAGGTGGAGGTAATAATACGGTGGACTTTCTAAAAAAATATATTTATTTATTAGGTATTGCAACATTTATAATAGTATTACTAGTTGCTTGTGAAAAAAAAGATAATCCGGAAGATGTAAAAACAGAAACGATGTCTAAAGTTAATGAAGAAATTGCTGATAGTTCCATAAAGAACTATATAAAAGGCGGTATAGAATTAATAAAAGTTGAAAGTCATAAAGTAGAAAGTTTATTGTTTTATGATTTTTACTTAGAAGCGGAACTTAGTAATGAATTTAATAGTTTAACTGATGAAGAAAAGTATACTCTTTTAAAAGAACTTGATTACATTAAATTAGATGGAATGTTTATAGGAGAAAATTCATATTGTAATGTCGAAACATTTACACTTATTAGTGACTCTGATAAATACAGAGTAGAACCTTCACTTGGATTTTCTATTTATAAAAACGATAAAGACTTTTCCCCAAAATCTAAAGTACCATATGTTCCATCTGGTGGTATTCCGCATAATCCAGCGGATAATAATTCAAAAGGGGAATATAAACCTGTTGAAGATATGAATCAAGAAGAAATAGAAGCAGAACTTGAAGAAATATTAGGGGATTTTCTTGGTCAATAATTATAAATGCTCTTAAAAAGCACTCATTAAGAGTGTTTTTTATTACCCTGAATATTAGTTAAATGAAATTTGAAAGGTACCTGTGCACGGTTGAATTATGAGTATTCAAAGCTTTGAGTAAATAATCAAATAAAAGTCCGGAAAGTACCGATTAGTCAACTTCCCCTTTTAATTTCATACAATTATAGCGTATAGTCAGAATAGTTCCATGCACAGGTACCTGAAATTAAAAATAGATACAGCCATTCCATGATCATTTCTCAAGGTAAATTGTTTCCAATTTCTTTCCATGCTTTTCGTTTCAATCTCCATGCAAACACTCCTAAATTTAGTAGTAAAAAAGAACACCTAGTTGGAAATTAGGTGCTCTGCAAAATTATTATTGGACTTCGACTTCTTCAGGTGAAGTGAATTTTGCTTTCTCAGATGATTTTTTATCACTATTTACTTCCTTAGCAACCGTCCATATGCTTTCCATTTGTTCAAGTGACTTCCCTTTCGTTTCTGGAACCATCACCCAAACAAATATAGCGGAAAGTATACTCATCACACCATAGAATACATAGGTTAATACGTTACTGAATTCCATCATGCTTGGATAGGTAGATGAAATAAAGTAATTCGCTGCCCATTGCGCTGCGACAGCGATGGCAACTGCTTGTCCGCGGATTTGATTCGGGAAGATTTCGGATATAAGCACCCAGCAAATTGGTCCCCATGACATCATAAATGAAGCAGTAAAAATAATAATGAAGATTAACGTACTAATCCCAATAATATTGTAGTACGCCAGGCCCGCTACCCCAAACATCCCAATTGCCATCCCGATCGATCCAGTAATTAATAGCGGCTTACGTCCCAATTTATCAACGGACAAGATTGCGATCACAGTGAAAATAACATTCACCAATCCCATCACAATTGTTTGTAGCATAGAAGCATCTTTTGCGGCACCTAAACTTTCAAAAATACGTGGTGCATAATAAAGGACAACGTTAATTCCTACAAATTGTTGGAATACGGAAAGTAGGATCCCTATGACAATAATCTTTTTTCCGTATGAAAATATTTTCCCAGAGGAAATCGAAACGGTTTGTTTAATTTCACTCAAGATAGATTTTGCGACCTTTTCACCATTAATTTTAGTTAAAATTGCCAATGCCTTATCATCCTGGTTATTCAAAGCCAAATAACGAGGAGTTTCCGGGACAAATAATAATAATACAGCAAAGATTAACGCTGGAATTGCTTCGGAAGCAAACATATATCTCCAACCAATATCGTTAATCCATTCTAGCGTATTACCATTTGCAATTCCCCAGTTCACGAAGTACACAACTAGCATTCCAAATATAATCGCAAACTGATTAAATGATACAAGTCGTCCTCGAATATTGGCAGGCGCAATTTCACCGATGTAAACAGGAACGACCGCTGAAGCTAAACCAACACCAATTCCACCCATAATTCGATAAGTATTAAATGTTAGCAATAATCCTAACGTAGGATTATCTTTTGTGAAAAATAGAAACTCTGGATAAGCAGATCCCAATGCTGAAAATAAGAATAATAATGCAGCTGCGATGAGCGTATTCTTCCGCCCAAATCTAGAGGAGATTACTCCGGAGATGATCCCGCCAATCACACAGCCGATCAACGCACTTGAAATCGTTGCGCCATGTGCCATCGGGCCCAGCCCTAAACTAGTAATCATATAGGCTTCGATTGACTTTTCGGCACCTGAAATAACAGCAGTATCATAACCAAAGAGCAGACCGCCTAATGCAGCAACTAATGTAAGTGAAATAATATAAAGGGAGTTAGGTTTTGATTTCATAATTTACTAAAGACGGATTTTATAAAAAAATAATAAAGCGCTTTCAAATCTGACAGTTTTCGAATGAATACCTATCAGTTTAAAATCCGGTCTTTATCCTCCTTTTCGCATGTAATAAATAGCAATCATCCTGAGTTTGCCAGTGATTTTTCGTGGTTAGCCCAACAATGGGATAACCACGACATCACTTAAAAACATATTATTCATTTACGATACTCCACTAATTTTTGATTAATGGTTTTCGTTTGTTGATAAACCTCTTTATAAACCTGAAATAGTTTTTCATATTTCCTTACATGTTGTTCATTTGGCTCGAACTCTTTATCGATTGTTAAAAAGTTCTCCGCGCATTCTTGTAACGAGTTAGACCATCCACAACCATAAGCTGCTAACATTGCGGCACCCATGCCCGGGCCTTGCTCACTAGACAGTTTAATGACTTTGGCATTAAAAATATCAGCCTGCATTTGTAGCCAATCCTCATTTTTTGTACCGCCACCCGTTGAAACAATCGTCTCAATGGTCTTTCCTTTATTGCGGAAAATTTCAATAGATTCATTGAGAGAAAACGTGATACCTTCCAAAACAGCCCGGACAAAATCCCTTCTTTCATGGGAACTATCCATACCTATGAAACTTGCACGGATGACTGCATCTGCATGTGGAGTTCTCTCCCCAACCAAATACGGCGTGAACAGCAAGCCATTCGAACCGACTGGTACAGAACTTACTTCAGCAAGTAATTCCTCAAATGATTCACCTTCAGCAAAAACGTTTTTGAACCAACTTAGGCTATGCCCAGCCGAAAGTGTAACACCCATCGTATAGTAAGCATTTGTAACACCATGATTAAAATAATGGACCTTCCCATCAAAGTTTTTATCACTGCTCGACTCATGAGATAACACAACGCCGGACGTACCGATGCTACAAAGCGTTTTACCATCTTCCAGAATTCCAGATCCAATCGCGCCACATGCATTGTCCGCACCGCCTGCAAAAACACGCGTTTTAGGTGACAATCCTGTAGATGCGGCAATCTCGGAAGTAATTGTTCCTACTTCTGCATGCGATTCTACTAAAGGCGGGCAAATGTCCACATTAATATCGAGGACATCACAGATTTCTTCACTCCATGTTTTACGCTCTACATCTAACAATAAAGTTCCAGCTGCATCGGAGTATTCCATGTGCAATTCACCTGTTAGCTTGTAACGTAAATAGTCCTTAGGCAGGACAAACTTGTTAATTTCCTTATATATTTCAGGCTCATGTTCTTTCACCCATAATATCTTAGGCAATGTAAAACCTTCTAAGGCAGGATTCTTGGTAATTTCAAGAAGACGCTTCTTCCCTACAGCATTATAAATCTGCTGACATTGTTCCGTTGTGCGTGTATCATTCCATAAGATCGCATTTCGTAACACATCATTTTCTTCATCTAGTAATACTAGCCCATGCATTTGCCCGGAAAAACTAATGCCTTCAATATCTTCAACATTTCCATCGAAGGTCTTTAGTAAATCAGACAATCCTGCAACCGTCTGATTTACCCATCTCCCGGGATCTTGCTCACTATAGCCAGTTTTTTCATGAATCGAAGGATACGATTTGGATACTTCTTGAACTACATCCCCCTTTTGATTCACTAACAAGATTTTTACAGCACTTGTTCCTAGGTCAATACCAATTACGTACTTCACAACCATCCCACCTTTACACATGATCGATATGCCTACAAGTTATTCTCCTGCATAAGCTTTCAATACATATTGGTTAATCGTTGCTTTAATATGCTCGATACGACCAGATGCAAGCTTCACATCTGCTAAGCCTAATGCATGTGCTTCAAGCTTGTGGAAATCTGTCGTTCCTTCAACAATATCTAAGCCGATGCCTTCCGTATAGCTCTTGTAACGATTATCTACGATATCTTCAAACACTTTGTCGTCAATTAACTTTTGCGCAACTTTCGCGCCTACTGCAAAAGTATCCATTCCAGCGATATGAGCAAGGAACAAATCTTCCGGTTCGAAGGAACTTCTTCTTACTTTCGCATCGAAGTTCAATCCTCCGCGTCCAAGCCCACCGTTTTTAATGATTTCGTACATTGCCAATGTAGCTGAGTACACGTCCGTCGGGAACTCATCGGTATCCCATCCCAATAACGGATTGCCTTGGTTTGCATCGACCGAACCAAGCATGTTATTGATACGTGCGTAACGAAGTTCATGCTCAAAGGTATGTCCTGCAAGTGTTGCGTGGTTCGCTTCAATATTAAATTTGAAATGATCTTGAAGATTATAATTTTGTAAGAATGCAAAGCCTGTAGCAACATCAAAGTCGTATTGATGAGTAGTTGGCTCCTTTGGTTTAGGCTCGATTAAGAACTGTGCATCAAAGCCAATTTCTTTCGCATAATCAACGCCCATATGATAGAAACGAGCTAAGTTATCCATTTCCAGTTTCATGTCCGTGTTCAGAAGTGATTCATACCCTTCACGTCCACCCCAGAACACATAGTTTTCAGCCCCTAGTTCCTTACCGACTTCCAACCCTTTTTTCACTTTCGCAGCAGAATAAGCGAAAACATCAGCACTATTCGAAGAAGCAGCTCCATGAACAAAACGTGGATTTGTAAAGTTATTTGCTGTATTCCAAAGCAATTTCGTTTGACTGTCCTTCATATACTCTTTAATCATGCCGACTATCGTATCTAAGTTTTTATTCGTTTCGTGTAAATTACTACCTTCTGGTGCAATATCAATATCATGGAAACAGAAAAACGGTACATTCAGCTTTTCAAAGAATTCAAAAGCAGCCTCTACACGCGCTTTCGCTAAATCCATCCCCGTGTATTTATCCCAAGAGCGAAGCATCGTCCCCGAACCAAATGGGTCCGACCCATCCATCGTAAACGTATGCCAGTAGGCGACGCCAAAACGTAAATAGTCCTTCATCGATTTGTCACCGATTTTTTCTTCTGGATTATAAAATTTATAAGCAAATGGATTTGTTGAATTTGCACCTTCGTATTTAATGGCGTTTATGTTTTTGAAATAAGTCATGAATGATTGCCTCCAATATTTTTTGTAAGTGCTTACAATTCCGATTATAACAATAACGACTTACTTTGTCCATCGTATAAACAAAGTATTTATATTTAACTTTCTCAATGCTATACTAGTAACACTAACGATTGAATTGAAGGGATTGAGTTTGTGAAGAAAACATGGAATCAGCACGTTGTGAAAAAGGAAAATAAATCCTTAGTTCAAAAGATTATTTTAAATTCCTCTCCGATATCGAGGACAGAAATCGCTAATGTGACAGGATTGAATAAAGGGACTGTCTCTTCCCTAGTCAATGATTTACTAGAAGAACAACTCATTTATGAGTCCGGTATAGGCGAGTCTAGTGGTGGGAGAAGACCCGTCATGTTAATCTTTAACCAACTCGCAGGCTATTCAATCGGCATTGATATCGGCGTAAACTATTTGCTCGGTATTTTGACAGACTTAAAAGGAAATATCCGTCATGAAAAAACAACAAAACTTTCGAACCTATCGTTTAATGAAATAGAGGATGTCTTGTACAAAACAATAGATTTCCTTATTGACGCGGCTCCCCCAAGCCCATATGGAATCATAGGGATTGGCATAGGCGTGCCGGGAACTATATGGGAAAATGGAGAAATTCTACTGGCTCCCAACTTAGGGTGGACAAACATCAAATTGAAACAAATCTTACAGGAGAAGTATGATTTGCCGATTATCATTGAAAACGAGGCAAACGCTGGAGCCTATGGAGAAAAACATTTTGGTGTGGGCAAAGCTTACAGTAATATTGTTTATATAAGTATTGGCATCGGAATTGGAACAGGCTTAATCATAAAGGAACAACTCTATAAAGGGAAACACGGTTTTTCGGGTGAACTTGGCCATATGACAATTGAAGTGAATGGGAAGCAATGTAAATGTGGAAGTGATGGCTGCTGGGAATTATACGCTTCAGAACAGGCTTTACTTGAAAATGCTCGACGATTAGGAATCAGTGCCGGCGATGATGAAGAACTTTCCTTGGAATACTTATTGTCGCTTGCCGAAACTGGTCATCAAGAAACCCTAAAATTGTTTGAGGAAGTCGCGAATTATATAGGGGTCGGACTAAAAAACATTATAAATATATTTAATCCTGATCAAATCATCATCGGCAACCGAATCGCTTCAGCCGAGAAGTGGTTACAAGCCCCTATTCACAAACAGATAGATCAAACAATAGGTTTTCACGAAGATAATTTAGTCTTTTTAGATCCAGCGACCCATTCCACTGCGCTAGGCCTTGTTGCATTTGCAATAGAAGATTTCTTGGGGATGAAATGAAGATAAGCGTGCACTTATGACAGTTCTTACTTTTAATTTTGGAAAAGGTAATTGTACATCGCTGAATTATGACAATTCAAGGATCTAAAAAAGGTCAAATAAAAATCTGCAAAGTACGAAGTAGTCAGCTTCCCCTTTTCACTTTATACAATCATATTCTGTATTCAGAGTAGTGCCATGTACCTGAAATAAATCAAATTAAACAAACAGCGATTGGACGCTTGTGCCCAATAGCTGTTTGTTATTTGGGCCCCTTTATCAACCAGTGGCCTCCTTCTCCGTACTTACTGGCTCTCTCTTCCACAATCGGTGGCTCAAAACTCCGCTCTAGTGGCTCGTTCTGTCCGCAATACTCAACTTCATCAAAACTATTCACCCATAGCTTCTATTCTTTCAATCCTGTATTCTTTTTAATTATTTGATTACAGTCATTAATAACTTCTTGTAATCTTTTCTTACATGTAACGCCTTTAATCGAATTTAATGAAGAAATATAATGTGACACGTTTTGTTTGATAATGTTATGAAAGCCAGCTTCATTTAATATTTTTTGGGAAAGAGATTTATAATCTCTATTAATTAGTAATTTTTCTATCTCATCTATTGCCAATTCTTTTCGAAGAATGAACATTTTTTGTTCATTCAATATTCCCAATACCGACTTTATTGTATTATGTTTCGATTTGTTATCTACTTCCATAAAAATAGCGTTACTAATAAACAAAAACCCAAGGATATAGAGTGAAAGAACTGTCAATAAATACATGCTCTCAAGATCAATTTCTTCAATAAAGTACGTAAACAAAATTGGTAAAATAAAAATGACCCAAGTTATCATAGGTTTAAATAGAGTTAAAAATGATAACTTATCCTTTTCCTTTTTCCAATGGAAATTTAAGTAGTCCCCGATTGTATTTAGTACCTTTTCATCCCCGAAATCCAGGTATAAAGCACTGGATATCCTTTCAATAAATTCGGCGTTCGACTTTTTTTCCAAATAATTAATATCATTATATTCTCGCTTTAATATAGATCTAATAACTAGAGTTATTATGATACTGCTTGCGAGATAGGCTACTATCGCAAGAAAAATATACTTTACAAAAAATATACCAGAAATAATAACTGCTATACCCATTAAGCCTGCAATTATTAATAAAATACGTACCACTTTATGTAACTTAATGATTTTTTCATATCCGCTTTTCATGCTAAAAACGTCTTTATATATGTTTAGTAACTCATTTAATTGCATTACAAATTCATCTCCCCAGTTATAATAATGCAATCTAAGAGGGACGACCCCTGAGCCAATAACAGTTTATGAGCCACTAGTTGCATCAGCCCAATAAATGAATTCTTACAACAGCATTGGGGCTGGATCTACATTGACAGGTGATTATAATTGGATTAATCTGTTGTCTAAATTACTCCACAAACTGAACTTGATCCAAATGGTAAATCCCACCCGCGTCAATCTTAAATCCAGTCACTTTCTTACTAACCCCCGTTAAATATTCTGGGTAGCTTAAAAAGATCATCGGCGCATCGTTTACAATTTCCTCTTGTGCTTGTTTATATAGTTTTAAACGTTCCTTAATATCCGTCTCTTCTCGACCCTTATCAAGTAATTCATCAACGGTTGTTGAACCATACCACATGGCATTTGGTGGAACACCTGCAGTGGATGAATGGAATAACGAGAATAACCCGTTATCAGCCTCTGCTAATGGATTTGTCCAACCTAGGATATACATATCATGGTCGCCTGATTTAAGGTTTTCAATATATGTTCCAAACTCCATTTGTTCAATAGCCAATTCTATGTTGATTTCTTTTAACACACTTTGAAGATAGACTGCCGTGTCAGAGCGTTGCGGACTATCATTAGTCCAAACCGTTGCTTTAAAGCCATCTTCATGACCCGCTTCCTTCATTAATGCTTTCGCCTCTTCAACATTATATTCAATTCCTTTAATGTCCTCAGAATAACCAAATACATTGGGTGCGAGTGGACCTTCTCCAATCGTTCCAAAGCCATCATATACGCCATCAATAATTGCCTGCTTATCGACTATCATTGATACAGCCTTCCGTACATTTACATCATTAAATGGTGCTTTGTCCATATTAAAGCCAGCAAACGCAATACCAGTAGAAGGTGTTTGAATCACTTCAGCGTAATCACTGCCGTTCAGCAAATCCACTTCAATCGGTTGAACTGGGTCAGCAATTTGTACAAATCCACGCTCAAGATCAGCATTACGTGTGCCACTTTCCGGTACGATTTTAAAAGTGACCGTATCTACAAGTGCTTGCTCTCCCCAATATGTATCATTTTTGACAAGTTTTACTTCATCACCAGGCGTCCAGCTTACAAACTTAAAATGACCTGTTCCAATCGGATTTTCAGAAATTGCTGTTCCTGGGTTTTTTCCATTTTTAATTGCTTCATAATCTGCTTCAATCGCTTTTGGACTGATTATGCCAGCACCACTATGTGAAAGATGGGCCAATATAGGTGAAAAAGGATATTCAGTTGTCACTCTTAATTTAAATTCATCAAGTACTTCTATGTCCGCTATCATTTCATACCTATTATATTTTGAAGAAGCCACTTCTGGATCTATTAGACGCTCAAGGTTAATTTTTACTGCTTCGGCATTGAATGCTTCTCCATCATGAAATGTAACTTCTTCTTCTAACGTAAACTCATAAGTTAATTCATCTACAACTGTCCATTCTTTTGCTAAACCTGGAATTAGATTGTTTTCGTCATCTCGTTTTATAAGGCCTTCGAAAATTGCTTGTTGCACGTTATGCGAAGGGACGTCATCCGACCCAGCAGGATCTAACGTACTCGCATCCGATTGAACAGCAAGAACCAAGTCGCCGCTTATTTCAGCTTTTCCTTCCTTTGGCGCATTGGCTTCTTCTTTACTTTCTCCACCCGTACAGGCTGCAAGCGCCATGACTGATGCTAATACTAATATATTTAACCATTTCCTGTTGATTTTCATTGTTATCCATCCTCCATTTTTCTCTTCTAGTGATCGGCTTTTAATATATGTATTTCTTCTACTCCTTGTCTATCATTTTATAAGTATTTCATTTTTCCAAAATAAAAAGGACCCTCTATTAAGAAGAGGGTCCCGAACGATAAGACAATCTTCTCATCTGCAAGGTATAAAAAATACCTATTGGAATTAGCACCATGCTAAAAAGCTGGTTGCTGAGACATCTAAGGGCCGTTCCCTCCGTCTCTCGTGATAAGAATTAAAAGTATGTAGTTGTTTGAATTAAGCAACTAATTTATCTCACTTTAGCATGACCCCTTAAATAAAACAAGTAAACATGCAATACTTTGATAGAAAAGGGCACTGCGCATCGCTGAATTATGACAATTCAAGGATCTGAATAAAAGGTCAAATAAAAATCTGCAAAGTACGAAGTAGTCAGCTTCCCCTTTTCACTTTATACAATTTGTTTGTATAGTCAGAATAGTGTCATGCACAGGTACCTAAAAATCTGTACTACTCTTTAAACATATTTCGTATCAAAGCCTCAATCATCTGAGGCATCTCCACAAACGCACTATCTACTTGAAGTCGTTCCGTCCGTTGATGTGCATCCTTACCAAACGGACCCACATTCAATACAGGCGCACTCAACTCCGCCATCTCATTAAAGGGAATACTGTATGTATCTCCCCAAACCGGCGTGTTACGCTCAAACGCCACCCAACCATCGCCATCATCTTCGTAATTAACATAACTTAGATCGCAAATACCATTGAAGTAATGAATTTGATCCAACTCTAGATCGAACTTACTCGCTTCCTTTTGAACTAAAGCGATTGATTCCTTCACTAAAGGATTATCAGACGTATTGACAGCCGGATAATACGGCGGTGCATAGAAAATAACCGTAGCCGGTGCAAGTTCTTGGCATTGAATCATTAAATTATCTACGATTTCAATACAGAGTTCACGATCATCCGCCTCGATGTTGTCAAGCACCGTATTTTTCAATCGTTCAACTTCTTCTTGCCCAAGTTTCTCAGTCGCGTACGTTAACAATTCCTCATAGCGAATGACACGAGGATTCCCTACACCTTTAACTTGCTCTCTGTCACAAACCGCTTGATACGCAGCACTGCATTCATCCATCGCTTCCATTGCTACTTGTTCAAACAAATCCATCACTTCATCGGCCGTACGCTTAAATAGGAAGACATTATACAAAGCTGCTGCGCGGTAAGGCGTTTGCGTGGAATATTGTGCTTTCAAGTCTTTCTGTTGCAGCGAAACCGGCAACGGTGTTGTTTCGCCAAGGTCTGATTCACTGAACAATGGATTCCACTCCATCCGCTGTGTAAGGAAAGAAGCAATATAGTTCGCTGTAATCCCCCTCATCGGTTCACCGACATGCGTTTCTTTTCCGTAGAAAAGAGCTGACGGCATAATCTTACCAATTGTCCCTGAATAGATATATTCTTTATTGTCTTCAGGTCCTTGTGAAAACGATGGCTCCCCGTTTAAGAACAATTTATATGTAAGTCCGTGAACTTCACGCAAGCGAACCAGTTCACTCACTGCGACACGCATACCCGCGGAATTTACTTCCTCATCCGGAACCGTTGTGAGTAAAAGATTAATTGGCCATTGCTCGATACTCGCCTTCTCAATCATTGCTATATGAAGCGCAAGTCCCATTTTCATATCCATCGTTCCACGACCAAATAAGTACTTCCCAGTCTCAAGATCGATTCGCGCTTGTTCTGGAAGTTCGTCTTTATGATCATGTAATTTTCTTGTTAATTCCTCTGGATTAAAAGCAAGGGCTTCTAGAACACCATATTCCTCAGTCTGTACTGTATCAAAGTGGCTAATCAGTACGATTGTTTCAGTCGCTTCGGGGTGTTTATATAATGCCGTTACCGTTTGTCTTCCTAAACCCGCATCATGTAGCTCTAAATGATTGGGATTCTCCTGGAAATAAGATAGACGCGTCAACTTCGCTTCTAATTTAGGCGCAAACGTAACTTCGCCTTCTGTGAGCGTTCGGCTATCCCAGCTCACAAGTTCGCATAATAAGGCACGCAGTTTTTCAGGTGTGTTCCATAAGTAGTTAGTCATAAAATTTACCCCTTTAACATTAAAAATAGTATAGTTTTTTTATGAATTTCAAAATAGGATTTTATTGCTTTACCTCCACAAAAAATAGCGATATAAGTTGAAATGAAGAATCCGACATTTAGTTGATTGGAGTGGAGAGCGGCGACTCCGGTGGGATTAGCGGGACAGGTGAGACCCCACAGGGAGCGAAGCGACTGAGGAGGCTCACCGCCCGCCCCACGGAAAGCGTCAGGGAAAGATTGAACTGTAACTTTCCGCACTGTCCGCTCGGAACGCAAATCAAAGGCTTATTTGAGCCAGAATCTTTAGGTCAACATATAGAGTTTATGTAATTATGAATTTAACGCTGTTAAAAACTTTTCCAAACGCTCCATTCCCTCTTCCAACACAGGCATTGCATACGCGTAAGAGATTCGAAGATAACCTTCCCCGTACTCAGAAAATGCACTTCCAGGAACAGCTGCTACTCCGCCTTCTTTTAGAAGTTTTGTCGCGAAACTAAAAGAATCCAGCCCGTATTTTTCAATAGAAGGAAAAATGTAAAAGGCGCCATTTGGTTTAACCGTATCTAGCCCCATCTCCACCAGTCTTTCATAGACAAAATCACGACGTCTCATATACTCCTCATTCATTTCATCTGGTATATGTCTACAATTATTTAAAGCTTCAATCCCCGCATATTGACTTGGCAATGAAGCACAAACAGTATTATATAAATGGACTTTTACAATATGATTCATAATTTCTTCTGGCCCTAATACATAGCCAATTCTCCAACCTGTCATCGAATGAGATTTAGATAACCCATGAATTAAAAATAAACGGTCTCTTAAACTTTCATATTGCGCAAATGAAATATGTTCACCTGAAAAAGTATTTTCACTGTATATTTCATCCGACAATATATAAATTGGATGTTCTTCAAGCACTGCTACAATTTTATCCATATGCTCCTTTTCAAGCGTTACGCCTGTAGGATTAGATGGATAATTAAAGAGAATTGCTTTTGTTTTTGACGTAATCAGCGACTTGAGTCGTTCCGGTGATGGACGGAAATCCGTATCTGAAGTATCCATATAAACAACTTTTGCCCCGCATAGTTCGATAATAGGTTCATATCCAAGATAGAGCGGTGTTGGTAAAATCACTTCATCACCCGGTGACAGTATTGTGCGGAATGTGGAATCGATCGCTTCACTTGCACCAGCTGTAATTACGATCTCGTTGACTGGGTTATATGTAAAACCATACTTGTCCGAAAAGAACGATGAAACAGCCTGTCTAAGTTCGAGTAAACCTGCGTTATGTGAGTAACCGGTTAGATCATTATTTATGGCATCAATACCTGCACGCTTAACTGCTTCAGGTGTCGGAAAGTCTGGTTGTCCAATCGTTAAATTGACAGCATCCGGATAATCTACAAGTTGATTTGAAAATGCCCGAATTCCAGGAACTTGCAATGCTTGAGCCTTTTCATTAATTTGTATCTTCATTTCACTCATCCTTTAACAACCTTATTTACCTGAATGGATTGACCTAATTACTAGCAGACAGGTAGTCATCCTAAATAACTGTATTCGTACGAATGCTATTCATTTCTTTTTTTATAATAAAATAAAAATCTTTCTTCGATATTCTCTAAATGAATCGTCATTTCCTTAGTAGCTAATTCGATATCTTTCAGTTTGATTGCTTCCAAAATTCGTTCGTGTTCTTCATATGCGCCCATCGCACTCATATGAACTGTATTGGATAACATTAGAAAAGCGCGATTAACACCGGAGTTCATTTGATGTATCATTTCTCTGATTTTACTATTCTCATTTTTTGAAGCCAAAATCAGATGAAACGCTCGGTCATAATCGATGAATTCTTCATAATCATCCTCTTTTATTGCATCCTCTTGTCTTTTTAGATTTTCTTCTAACGCATGAATAAATATCGGATCGTCCATAGAGACAACTTTTCGGATATTGTAAATCTCAAGTACACTCCGTAGCTCCATAAAATCCAGTGAATCCTCTTTTGTGAAGGTAGCAACTGTCGCAGGCTTTCCTTTATTTAACACAACAAGCCCTTCAGCAGCCAACCTTCTAATTGCTTCTCTGAAGGGTGTCCGGCTAACGCCTAAATCTGTTGCGAGCCTTTCTTCAGGTAGTTCAATTTCTGAAGCTAACTTACCGGACATGATGGCTGTTTTGATTGAAGAATAGGCTTGCTCAGCCAATGAAGCAGCAGGTTTAACTTTTTTCAATGCCACACCTCCTATAAATTAAGTTTCGATCCTACATATATGAAGTGCTAGTATACAATCGCAATGATGTGTAATTCTTGATCATTATGATTTTCTAACCCATGACTTTGACCTTTTTTAATGAGACATAAGTCTCCAGCTTTCACATCAATGCGTTCTTCATTATGATTAAGAAAAACACCTTGACCTTCCAACAAATAATAAGCCTCTGCATCATCGGTATGCAGGTGATAACCGATTGTTGAATAAGGGTGAATCACCACTTTGGCAAATAGAGATAAGCCATCTACTAAATCTTCTTTGGTCACTTTATTGTGAATTTCAACACTGCCAACACCACCACGACAGTTTGGAATCACGACTTTATCTTTTGTACCTCTAATCATAAGCACCCCTCCTTAATCAAATAGATTTGGAATAAATGTTGAAATTGCTGGGAAGAAAATGATAAGTAATACGACAAAAGCCACAATTCCGATCACATGTAATATGTACGGGAAGGTTTTTTCAATGCCCATATCTCTGTCCGTAATGCTACAACCTGCAATTAACGATAAGCCAACTGGTGGCGTAATGTTTGCTAAAGCAAAGTTCATAATGAGTACCATGCCAAAATGAATTGGATCGATGCCGTATTGCAAAGCGATCGGCATGAATATCGGACTTAACAAAATGATTAAAGAAGTAACTTCAGTTAGCGTACCTAGAATAAATAGAATAAGTGATACAACTAATAAGAATTGCAACGGCGTACTAGCGAACTGTAAAAAGAACTCGGTAATCATATCAGGAATTCTGTTGGCTGTTAGTACATAAGTAAATGCGCTAGCAACTGAAATAATAATTAATATGATTGCAGAAGTCGTTGCTGAGGTGATCATGATTTCTTTGAACTTTTTGAATGTCAATTCTTTATAAAACATTGACAAGATGAAACCATATACGACTGCAATGACCGCAGCCTCTGTCGCAGTGACAAGTCCGCTGAAAATACCACCTAATATAAAGAGCGGCGCCATTAACGGGAAGAACGCTCGTAAACAAATCTTCAAAAACTCTGAACGCGAAGGCCTAGTTTGTTCTACTACGCCAAAACCTTTTTTCTTAGACATGTAGGCTACGTAAATACAGAGCGCAACTGTTAATAAAACACCTGGTAAAAATCCTGCAATGAATAGCTTACCTATTGATATATTTGCTGTAATCCCTAAAATAACCATCGTAATACTCGGTGGTATAATGAGTCCCAACACGCCGGCGGGACCAATAATTGCCGCAATAAAGGAGTTGCTGTATTTTTGCTCTTTCATTCTTGGGACAATGACAGAACCAACAGCATAGGTAGTCGCTACAGTTGAGCCAGATACTGCACCGAAAAATGCACTTGTTACAACTGCAGTCATTCCTAAACCACCTGAAAATCTACCGACGATCACATCTGCCAAAGCCATCAGTCTCTTCGTAAGTCCACCCTTGCCCATAATATTACCGGCTAATATAAAGAGGGGTAATGCTAAATAAGAGAAGTTATTTACGCCAGCAAACATTCTTTGAACCATGACTTCTAATGAGATATCACTGAAAAATAATACGCCTACTGAAACAATACCGATTGTAAATGCGATAGGCATCCCTAGAAATAGCAATGCGAAAAATAAAACTAAAATAGCGATGATCATAGTGTCGCCTCCCCTTGTCGTGAATGAGAGGGATTGATCATATTCACAATAATAAAGTAGATAGAAAACAATGAACTAATGGGGATGACACCATAAAAGATTGCCATAGAAATCTGCAATGCAGGAGATGTTGTCGCCACAGTAGACATCGTTAATTTGAATCCATAAAATACTAAGACACTAAAGAATAAAATCATTAAAATATGTATAAAAAAGTCAATCTTTTTCTGTTTGTTGATACTAACCAATCCTACAAAATAACGAACTCCTAAGTGCATTTTTTCGTAGATTGCTAAGCTTGAACCAAGGAACGTTAACCAAACGATTAATAGTCTTGCCAACTCCTCTGTACCAGGAATTGAGTATTTGATAAATCTTGAAAATACTTGAATAAATACAATGAGCGTTAAGCCTGTAATGACTATGACACAAAATATTGACAGCAATTTAACGATACTATTGGTCAATTTATTCAACATGATGTCCTCCTTTTCAATCGGTTTTTATAAGTGAAGTTAATGCCAATGTACATTGAGCAATCGTTAAAGACTCGAGAATCAGTGGTTTTTCCCAAAATATAAGTGTTGAACAAAAGAATGTGACATTCAGTTGATTGGAATGTAGAGCGGCGACCCCAGCGAGCCGAACGACGTAGGGTTCGGTTTGTATAATTTCTGTGTTCTTTACAGAAATTATACATGTACTTAATGAATGCCCCGCAGGAAGAGCCGTCACGAAGAACGGCTTTTGCGACCGAAAAGCGTTAGCGTTTGGGAGCACTGTCCCCGCGACGAGGAGATTGAAGACGTGCCCGCGGAAAGCGTCCGCTCGGAATGGAAATCAACACTATTCTTATTTAGTGAGAATCATTAGTTCAACCTATATAGATTAAAATTTCCTCGTTTAAACAAAACTGTTCAAACAAGGAAACGTTATGATTACCAACCAGAAGCTGCTCTATAAATATCCATTAACTCTTCCCCGAAAACATCTTTCTCCCATTTCTCATACACAGGCAACATCTTTTCACGGAAAGCATTTGTGTCTACATCGTCGTTCACAAGCATTCCTTTTTCTTTCAGTTCTTCGACATATTCAGTTTCCACTTTATCGTTCTGAACTTGAACTTCTTTTGAAATTCTTTCTGATTCCGCTAAAATAACTTTTTGATCCTCATCAGAAATCTTGTCCCAAGTATCGTTAGCAACAACCATCATAATTGTGTTGTAAAAATGCCCTGTTAACGAAAGATATTTTTGAACTTCATTAAACTTTGGTGCAACGATATTCGCTAAAGGATTTTCTTGTGCATCCAAAGCGCCTTGTTGTAAAGCACCATATACTTCACTAAAAGCCATTGCGGTTGGCAGTGCATTTAGTTCTTCAAATGCATCAATACGTAATTTAGACTGAGCGACACGAATTTTCAGACCATCCACATCTTCGGGTTTTACAATTGGTTTTTTATTGTTTGTAATATGTCTAAAACCCCACTCAACGTAGCCGATCTTTTTCATACCTTGTTCATCCATTACATTTGCTAAGTAATCTCCAAATTCTCCATTATAAGCTTCACGAGCATGGTCAATATCTTTCCACATATAAGGTAAATCTTCAATTGCCATTTTCATATCAAGTGATTGCATAGTTCCAACCATAATTGCAGCTGATTCCATCGTTCCTAATTGAACTTGCTCCAGCATTTCTGTTTCTGATCCTAGTTGACTGTTTGGGAATATATCTATTTCTACGCGACCCTCTGTTTTCTCATTAATTTCTTTGGCCATATCCTTTATTAAATCTGAAGCTGGTGTTCCTTCTGATAATGCGTGACCTAGTTGTAATTTAACTTTCTCCCCGCCATCTTTTGAACCATCTGATGAGTCATCAGAACATCCAGCCATTACAAGTAAAAAGATAAGCGAACCCATTAACGCATATGTAATCTTTTTCATAGTTTATTTCCCCCTATTTTTAGTTTTAAAGTTAGCTTTCAGTCACGTGGTGTAATCGCTTACAACCGTAATTGTTTGCAGCAGCTTATATGTTAATTCTTCTAGCCTCCCAATCACCTGTATACTGTATACAGGTCTTTGTTGTAGATTACAGTAGGCGGAATTAATTGTCAACTCTTATTTTATGGAATACTTCAAGTAGTTTAAATATGTATTTCACGATACTTACTTGTTATTCTTTTATATAAAGTACATTGATTTGCGTTCGAGTCGGACAGTGCGGAAAGTTACAGTTCGATCTTTCCCTGACGCTTTCTGTAACACCGTTGATTTCCGTTCCGAGCGGACGCTTTCCGCGGACACTTCTTCAATCTCCTCGTCGCGAAAAGCGCGCTCCTGCGGGGCTTTCAGATCGTGTTGTTTCCGCTGGAGTCGCCGCTCTGCACTCCAATCAACTAGAATATCCAAAGGGAACTAGTTTTTCAGTGGCCTCACGCTAAATCCCACCGGAGTCGCCGACTTCCACTCCAATCAACTAGACCAGTAGATCTAGTGAATAAATCATCAGACTAAATACACACCAATTTCTTTATACTTGATGTTTAAGAATACAAACAGAGCCCAATCTTTGATTGGGCTCCTAATTTCCTTTATGCAATTGCAGTTAACTCACTGAATAGCTTCTAGTGCAATGTATCCAACACTAAAACCCAATTCAGTTTTGCGCCAGAACTCGGCACCTATTAGGTTAATAGTTTCACGTTTTTAACTAAACAGACTAATTATATAACCAATAAGAATACCTACAACACCAAAGTCAGAATCACCAAAAGTGGTTCCTTGGAATCCTAGTGAACCTAGAACTGGTAACAACATGGCTGGTAGGAAACTGATTAACAACCCTTGGGCAAAAGCACCAATTATTGCGCCTCTTCGTCCGCCAACAGCATTACCGAATACTCCTGCAGCAGCTCCACAGAAAAAGTGTGGAACAAGTCCAGGTACAATAACGGCTAATCCTACAAGCGGAAGTAAAAACATACTTAATAATCCTGCTACAAAGCTCGCCATAAACCCAATAATAACCGCGTTTGGTGCGAAAGGGAATACAATTGGTACGTCTAATGCAGGTTTTGCATTTGGTACAATTTTATCCGCAATCCCCTTAAATGCCGGAACAATTTCAGCAATTAGCATACGAACACCTGCAAGGATGATGAAAACACCCGCAGCGAATGTAATAGCTTGTAGTAATGAAAACACTAAGAAGTTTGCACCATCACTCAAGTTTTCTTCAATATAAGTAGGTCCAACTATTAAAGATACAACTAGGAACATGATTGCCATTGTTAATGCCAACGCGACTGAAGAATCACGTAAGAATCCAAGTGATTTTGGTACTTTGACATCTTCAGTTGATTTCGTTTTGTCTCCAGTCAATTTCGCAACTTTAGCAGAAAGTAAATAACCAAATGAACCGAAGTGACCTACAGCAATATCATCTGAACCAGTAATTTCTCGTACTGTGGGTTGCAACATAGCAGGTAGTAGGACCATTAATGTACCTAAAATAAGGGATCCTACAATTACTAGCATGACGCTTCCCATACCTGAAGTTGAAAGAACCGCGGCTAGTAAACAAGCCATAAACATTGTGTGATGCCCGGTTAAGAATATGTATTTAAACTTCGTGTAACGTGCCAACACTATGTTAACTAGCATACCAATTAACATAATCATAGCTGTTTCAGTACCAAATGTATCTTGTGCTAGTGCCACAATCGCTTCATTATTAGGAATGATACCTTGAATATTAAATGCTTTCTCAAACATTTCACCGAAGATATCTAGTGAACCGATTAATACACCCGCACCTGCGCCAAGAATAATGAAGCCCATGATTGTTTTTAATGTACCAGAAACAACATCAGCAATCGCCTTTTTCTGCAACAGTAAACCGACTAAAGCGAACAATCCAACTAAAATAGCTGGGGTACCTAATATATCCTTCATGATCAAATCGAACAACTTATTTCTCCCCCAAAATATGAGAACTTAATGCTTTTTGTATTTCATCTGCACTTACCATATTGATGATGTCAATTGTTTTCTTATCACCATTTTGCAATTGTTCCATAATTTCAGGCGTACCGATATAATAATCAGCCACTTCCGTTTTCGCACTGGCCAAGTCCATATTTTTACATTCGCCATCAATATTCAATTCTTTTAATGCCTTATTAACGTTCATCGATAAAATAAAACTCGTTCCTAATCCATTTCCACACACTGCTAAAATTTTCATTTTTGTTTCCTCCTATTGGTTTTAAATTTAATTTATTATTTGAAATTCGAAGACGGTAAAATTACTGTACTGAAAACTCTTCAACTAGATCTAGAATATCCTGTTTTACTTCCGCCTCTTTTAAAAGCTTTAATTTTACAGGATCGCTCAAAAGCGTAGTTAACTGAGCTAAAGCCTTGAGATGTGTTTGGTTGTCTATTGCCGCTAAACAAATAAATATTTCAACTTCATTAGCCTCATCATTCAATAAGTGAGTAGGTTTTTGTAATTTCAGCAAGGTCATCCCCAACTTTTTCACACCAAATTCTGGACGCGCATGAGGAATTGCAACTTTCTCACCTATAATAATATAGGGTCCTGTTGTTTCCACATTCTCAATCATCACATCGATATATTGAGGAGTAATTGAATCATTTAACAATAACGGTTCTGCGACTATTTTGACCGCTTCTTTCCAATCAACGACTTGATCTACAAACTGAATATTTCCCTCGACTAATAAATCTTTTAACACTGGTTGGTTCCTCCCCTTATTCAAATGATCACTTTGATATAACACTTGTTGCAATGCTTTTTTTAACAAGTCTGGCTGTTTAATGTCCGCGTATTGACGAATAATCTTCAGTAATTCATCAGAGGTTGGACTTTGATAGTGCTGTTGAAGTGTCCGCCCTTTTACCGCTTGGACAAGTTCTTTTCTTTCCAGCCTACTCATTATTGGTCTAATCACATATAATGGTTTTGTTGTTTTAAGTAGAACAGTTGAGAATACTAGATCATACTCCGCCTCATCTAGGCGCTGAAAATCATAAGATGAAAGCGATGAAGTCCACTGAAATTCTGGGAAAAGTGATTTCAATTGGTTCTCCAACATCAAACTTGAACTTATCCCATTTGGACAAACAATGATTGCATTAAATACTTTTACTGGTATCTCACTATTCTGTTTGAGTAACCCACCAAAATGGAGCGTAAGGAAACCAATCTCATCTTCAGGTATTTTAATATTCAACATTTCTTCGACCGGTTTGAGTACTTCGGTTACAACGATAAATAAATCTTGATGCTCTTTCTTAATTTCGGTCAGTAAGACATTTGTAATCGGTATTTTATAGAGCATTCGGTAATACGCCGGTTTGAAATGTAAATATAATGTTTCGATTGCCTTATCTCGATTGTGAAACTGTATGAGTGCATAACGCTCAAAACTCTCTACAATTTGTTCAGTAATCCCAAGCAGTGCATCCGTTCTAGCAGGAGTCATCTCTCCTTGGCTAATACCGAGCAATTGGATTGTTAGAAAGGCAAGTTCTTCCGACTCGGTCGTATAGCCCAAACGTTGCTGAATCAAGTTAGCGATTAAATAAGCTTCTTTTTTCTCCAAATAACTAACCGTATCCGGATAGATTAATACTCGTTTTTCTTGTTGCTGACGAACATGTACCATTTGAAGTAAGTAGATAAATTCATCCATTCTTTCTTCAATAAATGTGATCTCGTATTGCTGTTCAAAGTCTCTTAAAATTTCCTGATAGTAATCGAACTTATTTTCTAACTGTTGCTGATGAAAGATAAACGTTAATTTTTCATAGGCGTGAGACTTAACATTCAACAGGGAAATCGACTTGAGCATTAAATTCCGCTTATCTTCTTCTAACCCTTTTAGATGGTACCCATGCTCACGTGTATAGCGAAGTTCAACCCGAAAATCAATACAAAACTGATTGACCCGCTTCACATCTGCACTCACTGTATTTTTACTAATTCCAAGGATTTGTTGAAAATGAAAATTAGAAATAGGTTCACGTCTAATAAAGGTATATAACAAAATGACAATTACACGTTCTTCCGGATCAAAAGAAAATTGGCTAGCTTCAAAACCTGCACCTTTTTCCTTCCAAAAATCGATGACTTCCTGAGGGATCAAAATTCGGTCCGTCGAAATTTGAATGGGCGACAGCCCGCTATCAACTAAAAAGTTATTAATTTTTTCTACATCATATTGAAACTGATGTCCAGTTAAGTTCAGCTTGTCAATAAACCAAGCTTGCTGCACCGGTTGTAGTTTCATCATTTGATAGAAAGTATTTAAGCTACGGCTTTCCAACACGACTAGCTCCCCCTTACAAAAACTATAACGGAAAACGCTTTCAATTCATATAACATTTGGTCACAAAAGTTACTCGCCTTTTCCTACTGCATTGGTACGTGTTCCCTTGTGACGGTGCCTGTGCACGGTGCAATTATGACAATTCAAATTACTTAATAAACAAACAATATAAATCCAACCACATGTTGATTTGGTTGGATTCCTATTGTTGTTTATACAATTGTAGTGAATAGCCAGAATAGTGTCATGCACAGGCACCAAAAAAACTATCTAGGCTTCAACTCTTTTTCACGCCGTAAAAGATTAATTTCATAATTTATGCTTTTTGATTTTTTATTCAAATGATAGACATTATGCGATTCTGTCACGCGTGAAGCTGATGCACTAGTTCTTCCCTCCACTTTTCCCTTTAACTTATATGCCCGTTGAACTTTCTTATCTAACGATGTGAAACTAATGTCCATAATAATAGTACTCCCATTGCTAAAATTTACGAGTGTTTTCTTATCACCAATACTTTTATAATCTTTAATGTGATGTAAGGCAAACCAAACACAATCTTCGCTAGAGGGCGACCTACTCGGAAACCAGTACAAGCCAAGTTTTTCATTCATGACGAGGGGTCTCATATCAATCTTTCCTAAAATCATTTTAGTTCCTGCCGAGGCCCCTTCAAGGCTCGTACCGTAGTATCTTAGATTATAATCAATCAAGTCCAAAGGGCGCATATCTATTAGATATGTCCCGTGTTTTTCCATGACACCAGTTAATAAGTTTCCATATTCATCAAATTGAGGATAAAATAAAATCGTTTCATTGTTCAAAATGAGCTCGCTTACTACCTTCATCTTGTTTCCCCCTTGTGTTGTTTGCTCTTAACTTCTTTCAGCAAAAGGAGTATACTAACAATAGGTTGGTATACGCCAACTGTCTTCCCCGGATTGGTCTGCTACGACTTCTCTCATCCGGGGATTTTTCCAACGTTTTTAATCACATCCTACCCACCTCCTTGACGCCGAAGCCATGAGATTAATGCCTCAATATTCTTCTTGTCATTCGCTAAATAATAATACTTCTCGCGTCCTCTTTCAGAACCCTTAAACTTTCTCCATTCCGGTTTCGATCGTGCCCAATTCACTTTTTTCAAATGTTGCATTCTCGAAACAATTGTCTGTGCTTTCCCTTCAACTGATTCCTCTTCCAGTCCTTCGGAAGCGTACACGGCAACTGCATACAACAACGGAAAACTTGCTAACATAGACACTTCGTAATTCCCTATTGTTTTAACCGGATGTAGTTTAAATACCTCTTCGAACCACACATTTATTAACGCGATATTTTCGTCATTTTGCGAAGTCATCTCCGCCTTAAAGGCGAGACTACTTGATATTCTTTTTCCTGTTATAAAATAGGCGACCAGCTGGCGAAGTTGCGACAGTGATACAAAGTTTTTGTTTTTAGGACGCATGACTGCACGCTTCTCCTGTTCAACGCCCGCTTCTTTCAATAAGCGATTACCATGCAGAACTTCATTTGTTGTTTGATTGATTTCATTTCTCGAATCAAAAGAAATCCGCTTTGAAAGTGCTACCTTTTTACTTTTTGTATTTAGATCTATATAGAGTTGATCCGCCTCATTCGTATCAAGTCCCTCAAATACTTGAACTGAAATTTCAATTTTATCAAGTGTGTATAGGAGCTGTAAGCCTTTGTTTGTCTCTCGTCTCTTCATCGTCACTACTAATCGCCTTCCCGATATACGTGGATAGCTGTGCCAATGCATATACTCTTTGCGTTCCATCAATGACAATTAATTTAGCCGGTTTGCTATCCATAAAATAACTGCCTTCCTCTAAACGTGCAACAATTGGGGGAAGATAGATTTGCTCTGTAAGTAAATTATCCAATATATAGCGTCGAATCATTCGCACTTGCATTTTATTTATTTCTTTCAATGTTAACTCCTTGTCCGTTAACATTTGAAGTATTACTTTGATTGGATAGTTAATAATTGTTTGGCGTTTCGTAAAAACATCATTGATGAGCAATGACCTACCTCCTTTCTCTTTCAATGATTTTTAAAAATTCAATTGTTGTTTTCTTAATCGCCGTAGTCGTTGAATGACTTCTTATTTGTAGCGTCTCGGGGTTGTACATATGCGCAAAAATGGGATCATCATGTTCCCATGTGCATTGTTTTTTAAGCAGCCTCAACAGATCTATCGCTTCGGTATGCGTGATAGTATAAGATTTTGTCAACAAATAGACCGTAAGGCTAGCGCAATTTGAATGCCGGTTAATCCCGTAACGTACTTCTTGCGATTGCCCATCTGCCGTGGAAATAAGCTTGGCCAAATTGTAAATAATTGTTTTGACATCATTGGCACATCTGCTGGATTACAACCGCGATAGTATAGATTTCCTGTTTTAACGCTCAACTTCCCTTCAAACATCGCTATCAGACACTTTCTCATCGTTGCCAAGGATGTAACTGCCGAGTTTTGGGTTGTTAACCTTGATGCTTTGAATTCAATGTCTAAGTCATTTCGTAATTGATTTGCGGTATTTCTCGTTAATTCTATGTATGTATCACGCTGGTCGTACTGCATAACAAGTCCTGTATGCGCTTCTCTTCTTTCTGTATTCAGATCCGTAAAAAGTTGCCTTTCCATTTGCTGATCTAAATCTAAATAAACTTGCATCGCTATCGGATAGGAAGAAAGATAATCAATATAACTTTGTTGCTTATTCGCATCTTCGATATTACTTTTTTCCTCTGCTGTTTCCTTTTGAGTTTTCAAGGTACTAATTGCCGAAGATAGTGCTGACAGCCTATGTTGTCCATCAATTATGTAGATTTTATTCCCTTGTTCAAGTTCAAATCCTCCCGCTACTTCCTGTATACTTTTCCGACTTGAGAAGATTAGAGGTGAAAAGTAGAAATGTTTGTTTTTCTCAAGTGATGTGATGATAAACGTCCTAATTTCTGCACGCCGCCTTGGATCTAAGTGCCTTTGTACCTCATGGTCAATCTAGAAAATCGCCTCTAACGCCGAGAAGCGCATTTGTGTTGTTAAGACTTCTTTTCCAAACTGATTATACGTTTCTCCTTGTAGAGTAGCGAAAAATCCAGTATTTGACATAGTAAATTTCACCCCTGCCTTTTTATTCATTATAACTATTAATTCTAATATGTCTAATCTTTCTTAACTCTTATTCTGTTTAACTTGATTATTAGATGAAGTATCTCCTATTTTTACTTGAACCTTGACAAAAATAATCACTTGATTTATGTTGATCATTTTTTTATACATTTCCTCCCTCAGACTAGACTGGAATAAGCGCTCTATTCAAGGTTATCCACACAACCCTAGGTTATCTTATCCCAATTGCTTCGGATCTCCGCGGAATCTATCATAATGTCCAGTCAATATCTTGATTTGTCTTCGCTTCCCTTTGCCATTAACTAAAGCTAAATTCCAGGCTACTCGATTATTTCAACTCGACACTTATGGATAATCTTTTTACTATCTAAGCTTCCTATGTCCAATACACTCGATAAGTCCTTTTGACAATCACCTTCAAACTTATTCTTATTCATGAATTAACTGGTCACCATTCACTCTCTTTCGCCTAGGGAAAGGTACTCTTTCACCAGGTAAACGTTCAAAATGTTCGTTCGCTCCTTTAACTCGTATGTCCTACGATATGGGTACCCGGGAATAAAACATATCGTGCACGGTCGAAGGGACCGTATCTTGACAGAATTTGAGAACGTATTAATCCAGTATGAACCAATGATTTCAGCATCCATTCGAAAACTAAATATTTACCGTGATCATGAAAGCTTTAGGCAGGCCGGACGCGTTGCGTTATGGCAAGCGTGGACACGCTATGAGGAAGGGCGGGGGCATTTCGCGCCCTATGCATCTCGAAGTATACGGGGTGCCATGCTTGATAGGTTAAAAGGCGAAATCCGATTTGAGGAAAATGTCATGCAGACAGAAGATGATGTGCTAGAATTGCTAAATGATTTCGAAGGCCCCGTATCCGATATGTGGTCGGACCGAGTTGCGGTTGCATTTGAATCGTTGACTGAATCTGAGCGTAGTCTTATCCAATGGCTGTTCGTCGAGGGACTTACGCAAGCCGAATGCGCTGAAAATGCAGGTATTTCTGTAGCCGGCATTAAAAAGCGCCGTGAGCGAATGCTCGTTAAGTTGAGAGGTGTATTAATATAACTTGCAAGTTTTGTATATATGTAACATCAGGCCCTAACTAGTAAAAACGAGTTAAATCCAACCAGTTGTTGTACTGGTTGGATTTAACTCGCTTTATTTTGCATACCAATTTTGACGCTGCTGTTCACGAATCAATGTGCTATATAGTCGGTATCCCCTTTGTATTTTATGCCATGGAGTTTCATGCACAGGTACCGATTTTTAACCTATCAAAAATGAAATAACCTCAAAATAATTTTTTGACCTCGTTTTTCCCACCAAAAACGAATTTTGACCACCTTTTCAGCAAATAATGGCGTCAAATTTCCATTGTGTGTATTTACCTATATGCCAGGTGATTGATTCTCTATTGCTTTTTGAGTATGCTTGAGTCAATTTAAATGGGAGGGAGGTCCATAAATGGCTTCGCATATTATGAGTGTCGGACTCCAAGGGATGAAAGGGCATGTAGTTCGGGTCGAGGCGAGCGTGAGGAGTGATAAAGAGCAATGTGTGATTATTGGACTACCCGATGCATCAATAAAAGAATCTAAAGAACGCGTGCTTAGTTGTTTACATGCGCTGGATCTTGATATTGAAATGAAAAAGATCACAATCCATTTGTCGCCTGCTGATGTCAGAAAGAGTGGGACTGGTTTTGACTGTGCTATGCTTCTTGCCGTTATGCAGGAAGTACTGAAAAAACCGCTTCCGATCGATGATTCGACGTGTGTTCTATCTGCATTATCACTTAACGGCGAGCTTATGCAATTTCACGGGATGATTCCTGCCATTCAACAAGCGATTATTCTTGGTTTCAAGCGAATCATCTTGCCGCCCATCGATGTGAGTTTTTTACGAAAAGTATCGGACGTGGAGCTTGTTCCCCTGCCCAATATCAATACGCTCGTTTCCTATTTACAGGGGCAACCATCGCTCGTCTTTGATCACCCCACACAGCTTTTAGTCGAAGAACATGAATCATCAACTACAACCCAATCCACCACAGACATTTCTTCTATCCGTGGTCACAAGGCAGCAAAGCGAGCGATGGAAATCTCGGCCGCGGGCGGACATCATATTCTGTTGTCGGGTCCACCTGGATGCGGGAAAAGCATGCTTGCGGATGCTTTCCATACAATACTCCCAGACCTGCCCCATGAAGCCATGCTTGAACTCTATGGCATTTACCATTTAGCACGCGAGGCACGCGGATTCTCCAGCCGACCGCCTTATCGGAACCCCCATCATTCCGCGTCACGAGAAAAGCGAAAGGCGCCGTTCAGCTCCGACAGGCATAAGACGGTTTGCGTAGGGGGCGTTCTTTAGCCCCTCGTAGCGAAACGACTTATGTCCCGAGGAGTTGGCGCCTGAAGACTAGACAGCAATCCATATCTTTAATTGGCGGCGGGACATTTCCTAAACCCGGCGAAATTTCATTAGCCCATAACGGTGTTCTATTCTTAGATGAGCTTGGCGAGTTTTCCAGAAAAACGCTCGACATGCTGAGACAACCGCTCGAAAGCGGTGAAGTGACAATTAGCCGTGTAAAGCAAACAGTTACCTACCCATCAACTTTCATTTTAATTGCCGCGACAAATCCTTGTCCCTGTGGCTATTTCGGTTCAAATGAAAGGTATTGTACATGCACACCAAAGCAAGTGACTAATTATCAACACAGAGCATCCGGCCTCCTTCTTGACCGATTAGATTTTATCTTAAGCTTGAAAAACGTAGGCTTGCAACAAGATAAAACGTCTGAATCGTCTGCTGAAATAAGAATCCGAACAACACGCGCACGAGAAATGCAACGGGACCGCTATGGCAATGAAGAGCTCAACGGAACTGTCGCTTTCCAGATACTACATGAAACATGTGGACTCTCAAACAAACAAGCCAACCTAATCGAACAAACTTGTTTTGAGCAGAAATGGAGTAATCGTACACAAGTAAAACTCATTCGACTTGCGCGAACAATTTCTGACCTAGAAGGTGAGCACTCCATCACTGATCTGGCTTTACAAGAAGCAATTGACTGGAAACGTAGCCCCTCCCTGTTGCCCCAATCCCCGATGCCAGGAGGTCGTTAAATTGCCAAGGCGAAAAAGAAACTGGCACCCTAATGCCTACTTTCATGTCATTATGCGCGGAAACAATAGACAAAATATATTTCAGTCCAAAGAAGACGTGACGGAGCTGATGCGAACTTTTGAATACGCGGCGGGATACACCACTTCACAATGCTCGCATTCTGTATCATGACAAACCATTACCATTTACTTATACGCTCTGAACACGTCGATCTAGCTAAAGTCATGGCGCGAATCAATCGAAGATATAGCGATTATTATGCCAAACGCTACTCACACATCGGTCGCATTTATGAAAAAAGATACTTTTCAAAACAAGCCGACGGACCCCAGGCAATACTCGCCGTCAGTAGCTGCATACACCGAAACCCAATCGACACAAATATTCCGATGGTCAAAAAACTCGAAGACTACCCATACAGTTCTTATCCCTATTATGTAAATAATGAACTAGTTCCACCTAGCTATCTAAAAACAAACATCTTGGCCCATTTCCTACCTAACCCGTTTGATAAAACAAATCAAGCTTATTGCCAGTATTGTCTAACATACAAGCAAATAGAAGAGGAGGACAAGCATATGGATGAATGACTTGGAAAGGGAGCCTGTTCGGGATTCTGTGAAAAAGTACCTATAATGTTAAATAGATAGTAGGCAAATGAAAAAACCATTGTTTTCAGGGTATAGGAGAAGTACCAATCACAGAACTTCCAATATACAATCCCCACCAAAAGGAGGAGCTGAAAACAATGGTTACACTATCATTTAATCATATTCAGGGGAAGAATGGAAGCCACTGGAACCGCTTAATGAGAGAAGAAAAAGCAGAAGAATATTGTATTGTAGCGATTGACGCAGCGAAGTATGTAAATACAGCGATGGTGTGTACAATTTACGGCGATATTTTACAGGACCCATTCGAATTTGATGGCTCAATGACAGGGTTTCATTTGATGAAGAAACACATTGATACGACATGTGAAGCTTACTCACTTTCACAAGTGATTGTCGGAATTGAAACGACTGCGCACTACTATGAAGACCTTGTGAGACTATGCATGGTTGAAGGATATGTCGTCCGGATATTGAATGCGGCAACGACAGCCCGCGAAAGAGAAACCGTGTTGAATTACACGAAAACAGACCGTGTGGATCTGATGGCGATTGTCCAGTCATTGCTTCATGGGCGTGGTGGGACGAGCGTTGATTCCCTACTTGAACTGGAGTCGTTAAAGACATTAACAAGGGCCAGACGGACGCTTGTCAACACACAAACTAGGACTATCAATCACCTACGTTTGTATATGGATCATATTTTCCGAGAGTTTCAAGGGAAAAATGTGAAAATTGGTGGTGAAAAAAAAGTTATAAAAATCCTGGATCAGTTCGTTTCAAAAACATCGCTCTTCTTGATGAGAAACCATCCACATCCTTCGGATATCTTGGCTCTTGGAAAAGCAGGACTAAGGAAGATTTCAATAGAAAATAACTTAAAACTCCGTGATGATGTAATTGAAAGGCTTTTGGATTATGCCGAGAACTCGATATCTAAACCTAAGTTCATGACTTTACACATGCGGGGCAACTAATCAAGATGGCCGGAACAAATCCAATTGTAAGACAATCTGGCGGGAAACGTGCGAGTCATTATCGCATATCGAAGCAAGGCAGGGCCGCCTTCAGAAACGTGGTCTATCAGGTCGGCAAAAATGTTTCGAATCAGAATCCAGAAATGAAGATACGTTACCTGGAAATGAAGGAAAAGGGTAAGAAACCAGGTCAGGCCTATATTGCTTTAGGCAATCGGATCCTACGGATTGCTTTCGCTATGATAAAGGATTAACAGCTTTATAAGAGTAGTCAACTGGATTATTATCTTGAAAAAGTCATCGCTGGCAAACTAAGAAATACAGCAAAACAAGAGCTGTTCAATCAACGCTATTTAAAAACAGAAGAACTGTAAATAGTAGATTTAGGAATAAACATAGGCGTTTTCCCGGAACGTAGACCACATTGGAAGGTACCTGAGGCTTTTATGACCTCGTCGCACAGCGTTATGGTTCTTGTTCCACAAATACGAATAAAACGTTAAAGAAACGAGCTTGTATTTAATAGGATGTATCCCTGTGGAATGAAACGCAAGACCTTTCACGTTGCGGAAAAACGCCATTATATTGTTCTGTGATTGTTGAGTTTCAAAAAAATACCATTACGAGGCTTTGGTTTCGTGCGGCCAAAAATCTATTATCTTAGCGCTTGACTTATTTCACATTAAACGCTGTGCGAGGTGCAATTATGACAACTCAAGAATTCGGATAATAATTCTAGGGGATATCGACAAAGTGCTATATAGTCGGTATCCCCTTCGTATTTTATGCAATTGTAGTGAATTAACTGATTAGTTTCACGCACAGGTACCTTAAATTAAATTAAATTTCAGTTATTTCCACTTTCTATTCTTCGGATCCATCTATTAATGAAAATAAAGCCTAGACGGAAGATCAAACGTAGTGCTTGCAAGCTCCATATTCATATACCTTATTCAATTCCTAACCTCTCCTCCCTTGTACCGGGAATCGATAACCGAGACCGCCCCTAATTTGGAGTTAATCTGCTTTCCCAAGCATACATTGTGTTTGTTTTCCCCCAGCACAAAATATTACGCTGTATCGCCCTTTTCCTAATCTTTTATTGAGTCCATTATTAAGCTACATTCCCGACTTATGTATAATCAAAGGAATATTCCTAAGGTCATCAACGCTGCCAGAAGTCTGTTATGTCATTAAGAAGACCTAAATGATACATACACTAACACCGATACGAAAAAAGCACCCATACTGGGCGCTTTTTTCGTATTATCCAAGTCACTTGAATTTTCTCTTACTTCAATTCTTTTATAATTAATTCAATAACTCTCTCTTGCTCTTCCACAGTCATATTCGACCCCGATGGCAAACAAATACCTGTCTCAAATAACCGTTCACTCACAACATTATCTTCCGCATGCGGATAGAACTTACATGCTTCAAACAACGGTTGCATATGAAGTGGTTTCCATACAGGCCTTGCTTCTATATTTTCAGCTTCAAGTAAATCCATTAGCGCATAAGGCGTTATCCGTACTTTATCCGGATCCAGCGTCATCGCCGTCAACCAACGATTCGAATACGTGTCTTCTAGCTCAGGCATGAACATGACACCATCAATCCCACTAAGTGCCTCTTGATAGCGGGTGAACACTGCACGTTTCGCCTCTACACGGTCATCTAACACTTCAAGCTGAGCTCGACCAACACCTGCAAGGATATTACTCATTCGATAGTTATAACCAACTGCACTATGTTGATAATGTTTTGCTTGGTCTCGAGCTTGTGTTGCTAAAAAGCGGGCACGTCCCAATTCATCTACATCTTCAGATATAAGCATGCCTCCACCTGACGTTGTGATGATTTTGTTGCCGTTAAATGAATAGATGCCAAACTTACCAAACGTTCCGCTCTTCTTCCCTTTATAAGACGAGCCGAGGGACTCCGCAGCATCCTCAATCATAGGTACACCAAAAGAATTACAGATAGCCATTAGCTCGTCCATTTTTGCACTTTGGCCATACAAGTTAACCACCACAATTGCTTTTGGAAGCTTCCCAGCAGCTTGTGCATCCTCCATAGCGCGTGATAACGCATCTGGCGACATATTCCATGTCTCTTCCTCAGAATCGATAAAAACAGGCTCAGCGCCTAAATACAGGATTGGGTTTGCACTTGCAACAAACGTCAAGCTAGAACAAAATACCACATCACCTTGCCCTACACCTACCAAATCCAATGCCAAGTGGATCGCGGCAGTTCCAGAAGACAACACAGCGGATCCGGCTGTTCTGGTATACGTAGTCATTTCTTCTTCAAACGCATTGACATTCGTTCCTAGTGGCGCAATCCAATTCGTTTCGAATGCTTCATTTATGTATTCCTGTTCATTCCCGCTCATGTGAGGGGAGGATAAAAAGATTCTTTTTTTTTCAGACATGATTACCACTCCCTCTTCAAAAATATCGTATTGGATTTTACTTGAGATTGCTTAACAAATCAATACCCGAGATACAGTCACCCCGAAAAATTACAGTGTCAATTCAAAATACAATATAAAGTAACATTCAGATTACATTTGTAAATTTCTCTTAACATCGTACAATTAGGGTAATTCATTGCAGCATGTAAACAAGTTATAATTAATTAAAATAATAACAAGTCAATCCTTTCCTGTTATTACCAATTCTTCATTTTGTTCAGTCCTGTATGTATGAAAATCAACTTCTTGTCCGTCTCCTCTAGTAACTACATCCGAATGCTTAAATACTTTAATCAGTGTTAAATAAAATATTTTAAGATCAAACATTAATGATACTTTGTTTACATACTCCAAATCAAGTTTGAATTTGTCTTCCCAATTTAAATTATTCCTACCCCTTACTTGCGCCCAACCGCTAATACCAGGCTTTAGTTTATGTCTACGCAGTTCTTCTACATTGTAATAAGGTAGATAAACTTTTGGTAAAGGTCTAGGTCCAATAAAGCTCATTTCGCCCTTTAGTATATTAATTAATTGAGGCAACTCATCGATACTTGTCTTTCTTAAAAACTTACCTACAGTTAGCATTCTCTCAGCATCACTTAATTTCATTCCATTTATTTCTTTTGTGGCAATCATACTTCGCAATTTATATACATAAAATACTTTATTGTCTTTTCCTACTCTTTCTGTCTTATATATAGGAGATGCTTTGGAATCCTCGCGTAGTATAAATAATATTGCGATTGCCATTATCGGTGAAGTAATTAATAGCATGGTAAATGCAAATAATCTATCTAGTACATATTTTAAATTAACATATTTTTTCATAGCAAGCACTATCCTATCATTTAATTGAACTTAGTAGTTATAGTATTAAATAGATTTCAAAAAAATCTAGTATTATAATGGTTTAATTTTTTTCTTGAATTCTCTAGCAGGATTCCCATAAACTTTTTGGTTAGATTCTAGGCCCTTTACAACATTTGTTGCCATACCGACAAAATTTAAATCTCCAATATTACTATAATTGTTAAATGTACTATTTATTCCAAAGAAATTACCATTTCCTATTATTGACGAACTTCCTACAACATTGTGCGCTGCAATAAAGTTATGAGAACCAATTTTAGTGTCATGGCCAATAAGACTATTTGAGTGAATAGTACAATGACTTCCTATCACACTATTTGGATTAATAACTGAATTAGCAAGGATTGCTGATCCTACTCCGATATTGGCAGACTTTGCTACCATTGCCGAATGGTGAATAAATGTGTAAAATTTATTGGGACTAATTCCAAGATTTTCCAGCCAATTAATTCTTTCTTGCATTACATCTGGTCTGTAAAGTTGATAAATAAACTTTACATCGCTATACGCTTCATATTTTTCTTTAACTTCATTAGTCTTACATAAAATTGGAAAGCCATTAACATTATCCCCTAGTGTTTCGTCATCAAAAGCATAACCTAAAAATTCAACACCACCATTTTTAATTTGGGTATCATAAATTTGTTCTCCGATGACGACTGCAGATCCTCTACCACCAATAATAATTACTTTGTCCATATATAATCCCCCCTGTTATTATTCTATAACTCATGTTCAACTCATATTTAATTAATTTTCTTCATATTAATTTTATTAAACCGTTCAAGTATTTTTTCTGCATTTTTAACTAGGGGTGGTCCCACAAATTTACCATTAATAATTGCTACTCCAGCACCTTTTTGCTCTGTTTCTGCAAATGCTTCAACCATTTTCACTGCTGATTCTACTTCTTCATCTGTTGGAGTATAATATTTATGTGCCAATTCAAGCTCTTTTGGATGTAGTATCATCATTCCTTCAAATCCTAGTTTTCTAGCAATTCGAATGTTTTTTTCTAGATCTTCTAAATCATGAACATTAATATGTACAGTATCGATTGGGACTACATTTTGACTTCTTGCCGCCATAGCAATTAGTGATCTTGCAGTGAAGATTGTAGAAGCAGTTTCATCATTAATACCTTGTAAATCTGTTAAATAATCTTCGTTTCCGAACGCTATGGCAATCACTCTATTTGAAGCTTTACATATTTCCTCTGCATGTAAAACAGCGGATGCAGTTTCTATAAGCGGAATGATTTTAAATTTCCCAATCTCATATCCTTTTTCATATTCAATGGCTTCCAACAGTTTGTCGAAAAAGTAAATATCTTCTCCAGTATATGCTTTAGGATACACAAAACCATCTACCCCATTTATAGAAAGTTCCAGGACATCTTTTAGAAGTTCACCACTTTCTCTGTCATTTACTCTTGGGAAAACTCCAAATCCAGCAAATCTGCCATCCATGACGTATTCCTTAATATTTTTTCTCGCTATTTCTTTATTTTGTTTAGGTTGAACCGAATCTTCTAAGTCCAATAATAAAATGTCCGCATCTGTTTTCAGGGCGCTTTCCAGTAGCTTATTATTATGAGCAGGTACAAACATCAAAGATCTCATTGGATGATTAATGCTCATTTAAAGTTCCCTCCACTTTTTTAATAAGTACCTTACGTCTAAACTTTAAAACTTCAGTATTTTGTTGATTGTAAGCAATTGTTTCTACATAGACAATTCCACGATCATTTTTTGATTTCGATTCTCTTGTCTCCAATACCTTTGTCTCTGCATATATAGTGTCCCCTATAAATACCGGTGATAAATGATTTACATTTTCGTACATCAAATTTGCTATCGCTTTTCCGCTAATATCAGGAACTGTCATGCCAACCGTTAGACTAAAAACTAACGTCCCAACCACTAATATTTCTCCATGTTGTTGCTTTGATGCGTAATCAAGATTTGTATGTACAGGATGATGATTCATTGTTAGCAAGGAAAAAAGATTATTATCACTTTCAAAAATAGTTTTTGATGTTTGATGTTTAATTACTTCTCCAACGATAAATTCCTCAAAGTATCTACCTAATTGTTTCATAATGTATTATCCCCCAATTCACAATTTGTTCAATTTTCTTTATATGCATTTTTTCATAAACTTTTCCTTCATAAAAGAATAAAGCATTCTTATCCTTGATATTCATTTTAAAGTAATCAAGAATTTCTTTATACTTCATTACTTCTTCAAACGAATAATAGGAATGGTTATTTAACATCTTCAATTGTAATGGATGAATCAAGAACTTTGATCTATAACCACAATTAAATCCATCATCGATTTCATTTCTAAATTCTTTTTCATTACTTATATTCATTGAAACTATATCAATTGGCTCTTTATTATATGCTTTTGCCAAAATCAATAAATTAATTCGAATAGTTTGTAGATATGGCAGGTCATTTTCAATTCCTGTATCCAAAGAAAAATCATGACTTCCTAATCCAAACCCATAAATCAAAGCATCAAACTTATTTATTATATCTTTAAGTTCGATCAAAGCTAACGAGTTTTCTATAAGCAAAATTAGCTTTGGGTGTTTATTATAGATCAATATCTGTTGAATTATTAATGTCAGCTCTTTTATACCTTTGAATTTCGGTATTATATAATTGTTAAATCCAAGACTGTGGGTTCCCTTTAGCACCTTTGTCAAAGCTGGAATTTCTGATGGTAACCGAATCCAATCGTTACTCCTTACCACAGTCATACTTAGCAAATCGATAGACAGGTCTATGTCCTCTTTCAAAATTGAGTCCTCGAAGTCAAAAATTCTATTGTTTATCCCGGGAAGTGTTTCACTCTTCAATATATATTGTTGCTTATTCGCAGGAACAAAAAAATAATTTTCAAACAATTTATCATCTCCAATTCAGATGTATCTGGAATTGCATTTATATCTATTTTCTATACAAAGGAAAAAATCCATTGTCTTCAGTTATACCCTTTTCGCTAACAAGCATTCTATATAAATCTTCATTGTGAATTTTCTTCCCAATATAAAAGTTTAACGGCTCTAATTGCGAAAACGATTTCTTAAATCTATATAGACCGTCTTCATTTCCAAAATAACCGCCCCCTAAATGAAAGGACTCCATTCCTTGTTTTCTTCCCCACTCCGCTATTTCATAGAGCAGTAAATTATTAGCCCCTAGAGATAAATGCTCTCTTAACGCACCCGAAAGATGATAGTGCATAAAATCCCCGTATGTGAAAATCAACGTTGCTGCAATGATTTTTTCTTCTACAAAAGCACCAAACATATGTATATTTGGATTTAATAATTCAAACGTTTCTTTAAAATAATTTTCATTAAAATAGTAGTAATCAGCTGCATCATTACGATTCATAGTAGAATGGTATATAGCTAAAAAATCCTTGATACTTTCATCTTTGTCGAGTTTTTTCACCTCTACTCCATTTCTAATTGCCTTACGAATCATATTTCGAGTCTTACCCGGAATTTCGGATAACAATTCCTCGCCTTGTTGTAACTTCATTTCAATAGTATTCCTAATATAAATTACATCTAAGTCTAAGTCCTTTTCTAAATTTTTTTCATTTCCAAGGACAGGGTGAAACCTAACAAATTCCGAAACAATATCATTTTTATTACAGTACTTATTAATTTCCATTCTAAATTTATAAAGCAGTTCTTTTTCTTCATTCAAGTAGGAAACTAAGGGTCCTCCATAGCCATAGGGAGTCGTAATATCATATAGCTCTTCGCCAGCTATGTTCTCTATCTTCCTTTTCACAACTGGATACGCCACTCTTCCATTTTCATCTTCATAGTAAAAAAGAATGGGTTCACCTAAGTCTATTAACAAAGAACTTGCAAAATATTCATAAGAGAAATAGACATCTTCATCCATAAAACTATTAATAATATTGTTCCATTGGGCATGATTTTCCCAACTTATAACCTTTAACATTCTTTCAACTCCAGTAATGATTTTTTATTACTTTTATCATACGATTCATATCTTTTTCAGTGTATCGCTGATCGCAAGGTAATGTCAGAATACTTCTGGATATATTAAGAATAGCATCTGTTGGCTCATATAACAATTCCTCTGGCAATGGCCAATGAATTGGAGGATAAATATTTGCTTGAATTAGTGAGTTTCTTAAACTATCCCTGTCATGTACCTTAATAGGGAATCCTAAGGGTACTTTATTATCATCTGGTCGACCATTAATTACTTCAACAGCTTGTAATTCTTTTAGTCCAGTATATAGAATCTTATAGTTTTCTTTACGAACTTCTAACATCGATTCAAAATTATAGTGGCTTATAATTTCTTTCGATATACTATCAATTTTTGAGGCCTCAATATTGCTTTTATCTAATATCATTTCTGCTTCGTTAAACAAATTAAGATATTCTGACTTTACGTGTTCATTTCCCTGCTCCTTCAAATAAAGACTTTTCAAAATGGCAGCATAGAATCTTTTTTGTACTAATTCAGAATTGATATTCGAAGTTTCAGGAATAACAAGATTGTGCATTTTTCCATTATAGAAATCTCTGATCAAGGCCCCACTTGGAAGACCCAGCCATTTTCTTATACTTGCGATCTGAAAATGTCCAATCGATTCTTTTATATCAAATAGACTGTGTGTTATATCCTCAATAATAATATTAGTGTCCCTGATATTATTAATATAGTTAAGTAATTCCTTTTCTTGTCTAACGTTAAAATAATCTAAGACAAATACTGCCCATCCAGGTTTAAGCTTACTTTCCATATCATTTATAATTACTTTGAAATCTTTGTCTATTTTGTAGAATTCATATGGTATATTAATTTCTTTTAATGGTTGTATAATACTCTCACATAAATAGTTCGGAAGTAGCACTCCTCTTATATGTTCCAGATCTTGAAGGTTTTCCAACAGAAATTTTATAGCTGTTCGACCATAGTTAAGTAGAATATCTTTGTCTTTATATATGAATACCTCTGAGTATAAAATTTTGTTATGGCTAATATGGAATTCACTACCTATTTCCATGAAATCCACTCCTAATAATTTTGTTAATAAATAGTTTATTACATAATATTAGCGGGTCAGCTGCATCAATCTCATTTCTAGATTATATATATCACTTGTTCCTTCTATCCAATTTTATTCCTCTTCTGAACAGCTTGGAGTGCAATATTCTCCCAACAAAACCGAATTTTCGATGTTCATCTGTGTCCCACATATTACTACATCTTATATTCAGTGATCAAACACGCATACTTTTCCATTATTTGAGTTTTACCAATAAATAGTTTCCCACTACCTATATAGATAGAATTTTTATATGATATCTATTCCTACACTTGCTAATAAACTCTGCTTGAAATTTGAATCTGTTTTCCTCATCAAGCCTCCATTATAACAAGATGTTATAATGGCTCTCAAGGATATAGCCACAGTTAGAAATAAGTTTAATCCAAGGACCATATATTATTTAAACCTAGGTTAAGGATTTTTTGATAATAGTCCATCTTTTCCAGACAATTAATTGTCCAGTATTCAAGTACTAAAGACAACCAGTGATAAATTTATTTTCACGCGATTAGAACCCTTATTTAACACTCCGGTAACAACCACTAGTTTTTTCTCAATTGTAAAAAAATTACCCATTTTTATTAACAAATAATTTATTTTCCACATAATTATGTATGCAAAACCCTTTTATATACTAATCTTTGGGCAATCTTAAAAGACTATCTGTTGATTATAGGGGGTAATTACTGTTTTAGATATAATCCTAATTATTTAAGTAAGAGTATGAGTATCCAGTGAATTCATAATTAAGGAACTAGCTTTAATACTTTTATTCTGTATTTGTTAATTTAGTTGATTCAATTAGGTTCAAAACTCTTTCACTTAATGCCATTGAATCGTATTTTTTAGAGAGATCAAGAGAGTTTTGGGATACTTCCATTAAAAATTCTTTATCAGATAAAAGTTTCTTTAAATACTCATATACCGACTTTTTATCCTTGTATTCAAATCCCTTCCCAGCATTATGTTCTTCGAGAACTTTCTTTTGCCAGCCACCATAATTAACCACAACAGGCAATCCCGCAGCTAGGAAATCAAAAAACTTATTAGCACTATTATTTTCCAAAACTGCTTCATCACTTACTATCATTAGTCCTACATCAGATGATTTTAAAACTCCAAAAACTTCACTTTTTTTCATTGAATCAATAATAAACACATTCTTTATATCTTCGTTTTCAATTTTGTTAATCAACTTTTGTTTTTCTTTTCCATTTCCGATTAGTAGGTAGACAATATCTTTATTATGATATGAAGATGCTAAATCAAGTATATATTCAAGCCCATTGACGTAGCCCATAGTTCCATGATGGACACAAACTAATTTTTTTTTAAAGTCATAATCAGTCAAGTCGGTAAGCTCTTTCTTGGGCGACTTTGCCATATCATCGCGAAAAGCCATATTTTCCACTATAGTTATTTTCTGCTTCGGAATTCCCTTTTGTAGTAATCTGTTTTTCATTCCAGAAGACAATACTACAATTCCTTCAGATTGATTATATATATATAGTTCTAGTCTATATAATAACTTTATTAATAACTTATTCTTAATAAAACCTAACTCTACAGGGACATCGGGCCACAAATCTCTAACTTCGAATATGAATTTTTTATTTTTTATTTTTTTCAATATTAATGCAGGTATTCCTATGGTTAGAGGGGTTGAAGTTGAATAGACTAAATCTATATCTTTCTCCTTCAACCCAATAAAGGTAGCTTTAATTAAATAATGAATAAAGGAATAAACCCTTTTACTAAAACCCATTTTTTGAGAATATTTGGTTCCGGTTCTTATTACATTAATTCCATCAATCGTTTCATTACCAATCCCACCACTGACAATAGTTACTTTATTGCCGTTTCTTACTAAATATTTAGCTAATTCATATGATCTTGTACCACCGCCATCTGTCGTAAAATACTGATGTAAATATAAAACTTTCAAAAAATCACTCCCTCTATAAACCATGAAGTATTATATTGGTTATCTAGTAATTATTAAACTATTTCTTCAATGGTAAATATCATTCTTATTAAAAATTTAATCAATAACAACAGGCTTACTTAAATCGTAATGGCTGCGGATCCAAGACTTTTTTCAAAGTCGAGTTCACAATGCGTGTGTAATTCAATTATTAGGTCAATATATCCGTCAACGTCTCGCAGAAATCAATATGCATAATAAATTCAGTTACTGCATACAAATTCTCAACTCACAAATACCGCCTAGTTTTTAGCAATTAACTTTCACACCAACTTATGCTTAGGGCAAGATGTAACTGGAACAATTCATTAAGCTTATGAAAAAGAAAACAATAGTTTATTACAATTTATTAAAAGCGACTCTTATTTTCCAACAAGTTCCCGCTATATATTCAAGGAGTATTCAAACGTTCGAGTTTACATATTTTCGTAGCATGTACCAGTGGTGGCGATAACCTGAATCTATTGCTACTAGCTTCACTAATTATATAAACTAATTTTAATATTTACTTTCTATTCATTCGGGTAAAGAAATAGTAAATAACCCGTATAAAAAGAAGAATAACCAGGGCGCGTGAGGTGAATATTTCTAAACTCCAAATAGCTATGCTTAGCACCAAAGATCGTTGTCATTTTGAGCCTAAGCAAACTTTCTATCTAAGCTTACAAGGATATATGTGAAAAAATATTGCTAAGATTTACTTGTCCAACAATCAAGACCAACTATAGCTATCTTTATACTTATAATCAGAATTAGTTGGATGGACTTTTTCTCGGGCTTTCAGCTGTTAAACCTCTCAAATTACGGCAACAACATATAGATAGGCTAATGGATACGATAGCTTATCATCTCCCGGAAGATTTCGGTTCCCCAGCCCACCACAGATTACAGCCAATGAAATTACCAGCCTCGCCATGTTTTTTACCACGGAATGACAACAAATGTACCAGTGAATGACAAGTAGTTTACCAGTCCCCACTTTAATTAATTGCTCAATGCTTGGGAGGCTATGTATACAGGATAGCCAATGGTTGGGGAGGGCCGCCGATACTTAAACTCACAACTTTACACCCAGTGGCCTGGCATGATAGCCTTGGCGGGACAAGCCAGCACGTGTTGCTGGTTTCCTGGCTTGGGACTCATCCCTGTGGAGGCTCGGCGCCAAGTTGTTAACCAGCACATATCGCTTTGTGATCATGCTTGTTAAAACCGTTATCTCCCCAGCTGGCAGGCCATCTCGGTTTACTGATACACGGGCTGCCGTTGCGTGGTAAATATCTTGGCGTTCAATGGTAAAATAGATGTCACAAGTGGTAAAATCGCGTGGCCGTAATCACACTACAATCGAACGCTTCCGTTCATGCTCGCCTATTCAAGCGTATTTGGGTAACTAATAATATGATAAAAGGTGTTTACTTACTCCTACACAGATTAAGCTTTAGCAATATACTACCGATGGATAAATTGAGTTAAGCAGATCCTGGAAAGCAACAAACTTCAAAAAAGATACATTTTCATCGTCAAAAGAATACTGTAAATGAAGAAATCGATTGCATTCTTGTTTAAAATGAATCAATAATTCGTGATTATCAAGCCATTGGACACAAATGGTTTTTTTCAAAGACAACAGCGAATTATTCCCACATATGGTAAGCACAAAAGCGTGAAACTTCTTGGACACTCAATTATGAAACGGGCTAAATCTCCCGTATAGGAAACAAGTGCTATGACGTAGTCGTTTTTCCTTCGTTCCTAAACGAGATTCTGCAAATGTATCTAGCTGGTAAGAGAGTTATGATACTTGAAAATGAACGAATTCATAATGCAATACTGATTCAGCCATTTCTCGAAGTTCACAAAAGATCATTTGGAACATGACTTCCCTTCTCCATACAGCCCTCAATTGAATCTAATGGAAGTGGTTAAAAATGGACTACTTCAACAATGATTTTTTCCAAGCGTAGGAAAAAACAAAAAGAACATAACTACGTTTTTGAATGAAGTGAATCGATATCTAGATATAATAATTGATAGACTGTGTTTCAGGATATAAAAAAGTTCATCTTAAAAAGTATTCCGCAACAATATTAGTTTTCATTCCAAGCAGATCAATTATAAAGTTTAATGCTTTATGCCGTTACTTATATCTCTTCCTAATGGCCCTAATACCATTAAGTACAACCCAAGTTCTTCCGCATGAAGACCACTTTACTTATTCAAATAACTTTTCAGCCTTAATTCTTTATGGCTTCTGCTAATACAGTATATTAACTGACATGCAAATTATAGTTCGTTATAATTTCCAAGTTCAGGTTCATATCCGCCATATTATTGAAGAAGTAAAAATAAAACTTTTTGGGGTTCTTTGTATTATTTCAAAAGTGATGTCTAGATTTGTTTAGTACTAATAGGAAAAAACTATACATTATAACCTTTAGTCGAACCTGTTTTTGTAAAATAAGTAAGTTATATCGTAGCAATTTTTATATTCTTTATACACATAATAATTTACAATATCAATTGAAAAATGCTCTCCAGTATTACGATATCTCTATTGACTTTTTTATAATCTTATATAGAACAAGGTATCTTAATTACAGAACCAAAGATATTCTGCGTTGCGACATATTTTTAATTGCTGAACACTGTTCTAATAGGCCTAGCGTTGTTTTTCAATCGTTAGCTCTTTAAATCTCCAATTCTTTTATACATGTTTATATAAATCCGAGAAATATCTTTCCAATTAAACTTTCTTGATGCTGCTATACATTCTTGCGATATCCGTTCATAATCATCTAGAATGTTATTAATATTGATATTCATTTCATTAATATCATTCGGGTCTGTTGAATATCCAACACTGCCTTCAGGAAAATAACCGTCAATACCTTCGTTTCGAGTGTAAATAACTGGAACTCCCCTTGACATACATTCGATATAAGATATCCCAAATGTCTCCTTATAAGATGGTAATATAAAAATATCGGATTGATCTACTAGTTCTATTAATTTTTCTGTTGAAACTTTCCCATGAAATTTTACCCTATCATACACTCCCATATTAGTTGCATAAGACATTAGCTTTTTTTTAAATGGTCCTTCACCTGCAACATTTAAATATACATCTTGTCCTTCTCGAACAAGTTTTTGGACTAACTTCAATACAGTAATTAGATTTTTATTCTTATCCAATGATCCAGTAAACAAAAGATGGAGTCCTTTCATAAAATCCTTCTTTACTTCAACTATTTCTGTTGTAAACCACTTATTATCAATACCATTTGGTATTATATGCGTTTTATTTTTTATTTGACTTACGACTTTGTCCGGTAAGAGACTAAAAGTCTTTTCTTTATATGCGGGCGAAATAAAAATAATGTTACTTGCATTTAATAACACTTCATGGGAAAAATCTCTATGATGAATTGCATATTTGTAAAAAGTATTGATATCAGTACTTCTTACATTTATTACATAGTTAATTCCGTATTTTTTCTTAAGAAGATAAGCAGTTCCCCCATCACTGAACAAGGTGTGGGCATGTATAACATTTGTTAATTGTAAGTCAGATACTTTCATTTCCACTCTTTTTTTTTGTTTTTTAACTTTTCCTTTATAAAAATAACGATCATACTTTTTTAATATTAAGTCGTAATAAAATTCAATATTATGCAATGATAAAAAATTACGATTTACAAGTTCTTTATCCCTAATAGGTATATAAATAGCTTGTGATATTTCATTCTTACTGATTTCAAAGAATAACTTTTCATATAGTTTATTTCCAATATAATATGTGCATAAATGTATGACTTTCATATATATCTATCACTTCCAATACCCATTTATAATCTCCACAAGTCAATAATCTCTGGTCTGCTATCTTTATCTAGTGCACTTTTAATATCCATGACTATTCCTTTACCGTGTTTCAAAAGTCGTTCAAATTGCGTCCATCCCGCTTCAATATATTCATTATGCGAAACAGCTAAAACAACTGCGTCTGCCGCAAGGAGCTCATCATATGGTGTTAAAGTAACGTCGTATTCGCGTACGGCCTCACCGGGGTCTGCATATGCATCAGTCACTTGGACATCTATCCCATACTCCTGTAATTCACGAATTATATCAATGACTCTCGAATTTCGTAAATCTGGAACATTCTCTTTAAACGTCAAACCAAGAACAGTTACTCTTGCACCCTGTACTGGCAAATTGTGTTTAATCAATTTCTTCACCAATGAAGTTGCGACAAATCGACCAATATCATCATTTATACGGCGGCCTGCTAATATGACTTCGGGATGATGACCTACCATTTCCGCTTTATGTGTCAAATAGTAAGGATCAACTCCGATACAGTGTCCACCGACTAATCCAGGCGTGAACTTCAAGAAATTCCATTTTGTTCCTGCAGCTTCTAAGACTTCAGCTGTATCAATGCCGACACGGTCAAAGATCAATGCAAGTTCATTCATAAGCGCGATATTCACATCACGTTGTGTATTCTCAATAACCTTTGCTGCTTCTGCCACTTTAATTGAACTAGCTTTATGTACACCTGCTGTAACAACACTCGCATATACATCTGCTATAATTTCCAACACTTCTGAAGTTTGACCAGAAACAACTTTCGTAATCGTCGTGAATGTGTGTACTTTATCTCCTGGATTAATACGTTCTGGAGAATACCCCACAAAGAAATCCTTTCCACATTCTAATCCCGAAGCTTTCTCAAGAACTGGAACACAATCATCTTCCGTTGCTCCAGGGTAAACAGTTGATTCGTACACAACAATTGCACCTTTTTGAAGATTTGCACCGACAGTTTCCGATGCTTTCAATAAAGGTGTCAAATCTGGTTGATTATGTGCATTAATTGGTGTTGGTACAGATACAATAATAAAATCTGCCTCTTTTAGCTTCGCACCCTCAGATGTGAATTCAATCTTCGCCTTTGCTAAATCCTTGGGTTCCACTTCATTCGTATAATCAATGCCGGATTTCAAAGTTTCAATACGGTTCTTATTAATATCGAATCCCACAACAGAATGTTTTTCCCCAAATGCTACCGCAACAGGTAGTCCTACGTATCCTAAACCGACAATCGCAATTTTTCTTTTCATCTCAACCATCCTCACAGTTTTATCTTGTAATAGTCAATATACCAATCAACGAACTTACCTACTCCGTCTTTAATCGAAGTTTCAGGGCGGAACTCAATGTCATTATAAAGATCCTCCACGTCTGCATATGTTGCAGGAACATCCCCGGCTTGAAGAGGCATAAAGTTCTTAATTGCCTTCTTACCAACTTTTTCTTCTATCGCTTCAATAAAGTCCATCAAATTAACAGGACTATTATTTCCGATATTGTAAACTTTATAAGGTGCATAGCTTGAACTAGGATTTGGACTCTTACCAGACCACTCAGGATTTGGTACGGCTTTTTTCTCCACTAGTCGACTAATTGCTTCAACAATATCATCCACAAAAGTAAAGTCGCGCATCATATCACCATTGTTATAAACATCGATTGGCTTGCCCTCTATAATGTTCTTCGTGAACTTGAATAGTGCCATATCCGGACGTCCCCAAGGACCATATACTGTAAAGAAACGAAGACCAGTGGTCGGAATATTGTATAGGCTACTATATGTATGAGCCATTAACTCATTCGCTTTTTTGGTAGCTGCATAGAGGCTTAAAGGATGATCGATGTTATCACTTGTAGAAAACGGCAAAGAAGTATTAGCTCCATAAACCGAACTTGATGAAGCATATATGAGTTGCTTAACTTTATTATGCCGACATGACTCTAGTATGTTCATGAAACCGACAATATTAGAATCAATGTAAGCATGTGGATTTTCAAGACTATACCGAACACCTGCTTGAGCGGCAAGGTTAATTACCACATCAGGTTTTTCTATTTCAAATATTCGATTGATTGCTTCATGTTTTTCAAGGCTTTCTTGATAAAAAATGAAGTCTTTACTATTTATTTCTTTTAAACGATTTTCTTTTAATGATACTTCATAGTAATTATTAAGATTATCAATACCTATTATACTATACCCTAATGAATAAAGTTTTTTTGCTAATTGTGAGCCTATGAAACCGGCAACACCTGTAATTAATATTTTCATTTTATCCTCCTAGTATTATTATCCGAACAGTAAAAGTTAGAGTAATTTAAATATTCACACACCATTTATTACCCTCATAATATTTTGGGCAGCAATCTCCCAGCTATGAGTCGTTTCGAAATCTTTATAGTTGCTTGATGGAATTGAATTTAAAGAATTAAAGACATTTCCAATATTACTAAATTTATTATCAATAACAAATCCTATGTCATTTTTCTCTATTACCTTTGGTAGTATTCCTAAATTCATTGTAATAATAGGTTTTCTTAATTCCACTGCTTTATAAACGGTACCCGGCATCGAATAATCAGAATAAACACGCCAATAAAAATCTATTAAACCTTCAAACTCTTTTTCATTAAATCTATAGAACCCATTAATAAATAATACTCTTGAATCTATTTTTAAAAAGCGTAAAGTTTCACTATCCTTCTTCAAGTAATATTCCTCAAGGGGACCTATAATAATTGCGCGTATTATTATATTCTTTTTTTCTCCTTCTTCAATTAATCTTTTTATTGTTCTATAATGCTCTGTTTTATGATTGGCCTTCCCCGCACAAAACGTAAAATACACCTTATCTTTATATACTCTTTTCTCGTTTTCCACAAAATCCACAATTTTTTCGTAAATAAAATCTTGATTTGGGTATACTTCAGACCCATTAGACATATTTCCGAATGTTATATAGGAAAGATCGTTTTCCTCAATATGTAAGTATTTTATTGCAACCTCCTTTAACTCTGGATCTGTTACAAATACTTTATCTACATATCTTAATAGTAACCTTCTTCTATAAGAATTGATTTTTTTTGAGTAAACATAGGTTTCCCTATCTATATTATGACAGATCCATAAAACTTTAGACTTTAAAATCTTCATTAAGTTATATTCAATATTCTCAAATAATATTTTCAATAAATTTTTGGGTAAATTATCAAAATCGTTTAAGTATCTATAAATTATCGCTTTTGGTTTACCATATTTAAATAAACATTTAATTATTTTGAAGATGTTATAGATAGGGTTATTAGGTAAGAATATCACTTTAATATTACTTTTTTTAAGTTCTTCTGAAATTCTAAATGATTTAATGTCTTGTTTTTCCATCAATATGTAATCCATGTTTTCTTTTCCTTTCTCTAGTCTCACTTAAAATTTTAATAAGTAAGAATATCAATATCCAAAATGAAAATTCTTCTATTAAATCATTAAACCAGTTAGAAATAAAATAAAAAATAAAGCAAAATGAAAAAATAACTAGATGAAATGATTTGTGTGTTACAGAAACACTATTATCCTCTTTAATTGCCAAGAAGCTTTTCAGTAAAATAACTATAATGAAAGTTGTTAGTAAAACTAAAGATAACAATCCAAATCCAATCCCAAAGTTTATAAAACCATTATGTGCATGAATTTGATTTTGGGTCAATGTATAAAAGCTATTGGGACCTAATCCTCGAAATGGATGATTTAATAAATAATCTAATCCCAGTTGAAGATTTCTCTCCCTTGCTCCAGACAATGTGTCTGCCTGATCAATGGTTGTTTGTATTATCCTTCGATCTATCCAATCTCCTAATAGAGTCCTGAAATAAAGATAGATTAAAGTATATAAAAAAACTATTACTAGAAGAGCTTTTCGAATCCATACTTTAATATCTACTTTCCGGGAAGTGTTATTCAAATATATCAAATTAAGGATGTACAGTACTACCATATACAGTATAAGAAATAACAATGTCTGTCTTGATCCTAAAAGTAAGACCAAAATTAAAAACATTATTAGTGAAAAAAAAGATAATACCTCATTGGTCCTTGTTGTTTTAATTACACTTAAAACTATAGGTATATTAAATATATTCAAGAATATTAATCCTGTTAAGTATCTATTTAAACCCATTGGAAAAAAACTATTAAAATCGGTTCTTAAAGAAAAAAAGTTATTAAAATCAATTTTAATAATAAATACCATTATTAACCAAGTTGTAATTATTACAGCTACGCTGAACTTAATAGTACAATTAATAAATATCTTTATAAATTTTTCATTTACATCAAATTCAATAGTACTCAATATAATAATAAAGATAGCTAGCATTAACCAGAATAATGAATTAAATATCACGCTAGAAATACTAATATTTAAATTAGGCGATGTTATATATGTTAATAATCCACTCGTGAAAATAAATAATGATACAACTATTAATAATTTACTTTCTGGAATTAATTTCATACCCCTGGCCGATATACTTCCAAATATAATTACTTTGAATAGAATAAATAAAAAAACAATTCTTTGGGTTGTCACAAAATTAGGTAATCCAAAAACTTGTCCATTAAAATTATAAATTAAAGTAATAAAAACTAGTGAGATAAATACTAAATTAAATTTTTTTTTATTGATTCGCATTTTATTTATCTCCTACTTTAATTATATTTATCTCTTTTATATTTTTGATCAGTATCCAATAACAATAATAGAAAAAACCACCAAAAACTGCTATGAATAATAAGAATTCACTTGTAATACTTGAATTAACAAACACTATTTTGGATTTAGTAATAATAAATAGCAACTCACAAAATAAAAAAAGTGATATTAACTTTAGATTACCCTTAAAGAGACTATTGATTTTTACCTTAAGGTATTTCATGCAAACAGATGTGACAATTATAAAGTTCAAAAGAATAGATAGGAAAACCCCCCACGATACCCCTTGTATTCCCCAACGGCTACCAATTACTGTGAAGGTTATTACACTGGTTGCATAAAAAAATTGAAGATTTGCATGTACATATACTTTACCTTTTGATTTTAGTATAGTATCTGATATTTTATAGCCACCCCTGAATAATATGGATAATGATAATATTTTAATCGCTATAATTGCAGTATCCCATTGATTCCCCAATACTATCAGAACAAATATATCGGTTAAGTTCAGTAAGAAGGCTATAATACACAAAGATATAATTACATTAATTGTCAACATCTTTATAAAGAATTGTTTCAATAACTTATCATTAGTTTGTTCCTTTGATAAGATTGGAAACATAACTTTATCCATTGCAGTATTGACTATAGTGATGGGCATCGAGATAAGTTGATAAGCTCGAGAATAATTACCTAAACTAGTACTCCCTAGCATTTTTCCGACAACAAAATTATCTCCTTGTAAAGCTACCTGGTTAAATATTCTACTTATTGAAATACCTATTCCAAATTTCAATAGCTCTCTTGACTCTCTTATTACCAAAGGGACTTTAAAATCCATCTGAACTTTTGGTATAATAAAGAAAAACTTAATAACATTTTGCATAATATAACTAATTACTATAGCCCAGTAGTTCCCTAGAATCATTGCAAATATTATTGAAAACAAAAAATATCCAATATAGCTAAAAATTTGAACAGTAGCTAAGTATTTAAATTTTAATTTTCTATTCAATAAAGATTCCGGAACTACGATAATACTTTGAATAATTACGCTTATAGTCAATATCTTTATTACATTTTGTAGTTCATTAGTATTAAAAAAACTAGATATTAAATTTGATCCGAAATATAAAACTGTAACTATTATTAAACCAAAAGTAATTGATAGAAAAAAAGCGATTTTAATTTGTATATTTGTTAAATCTTGTTTTTGAATAACCGCTGGCCCGATACCCATTAACGAAAATATTGATAAGAATGCTATTATTGCTAAACTTAAGTTGGCTATACCGAAATCCTGGGGCGTGAGAATTCTAGACATTACTACCAGTAATATCACCTGTAATACTGTTTGGGTAAAGGTACCTAAAAAGGTCCAGAACATGCCACTTTTAATATTTCTTAACATTTGTACCTCTCTCATATCTTTTTGTTTTTTCGAAAAATAACTATTAGGTTGTCCTTACCTACTCTTAAATTAAACAGCCAATCAAGGCCCCTTCCTTTCCCTACCTTATTTATTTCGAAGAACTTACTTCCAAAAACATGCTCCTTCTTCAACTAACTATATGCCATTTCTTTCAATAAAGTTCTATGGTGAAACACTTTATCTCTGTCTTTCGTTGTCATTCAGAATCTATTCAATAATTCGGCTCCACAGCCCCTACTTTATGATGAATACCTACTCTCCTATAGTTAATCGTGCCTTCGAAAGAAAACAGTCTTGACATCTGGTATTGTGCTGAAAAGCTGGTCATTTATGGTTGACTAGCAGCGCTAAGTCGTTTCTACCAATTCGTTGCATAATAGGATAACTCCACCTCATGATCCAACACACCTCCAAAACGTAAGCAGCAAACTTTGCTTTGGCAGGCATATCACAGTCCCGTATATTGAATGCTTCTTTCCATGAATTTATTTCAGTAAATTCTTTATGCCATTGTGAACTTCCCTTTCCACTTAGCCACCTTCCGATTAGCCAACCCAACCAAAGTATCTTTCATCTCTTCATTACCCATATCAAGCAACTTACCCATCACATACTCCATCTCAAGTTCACTAATCGGCTCGGCCTTCCCAACAAAAATCTTTGGAAACACATACTCACTCTGCCTCTCATTCTCATTCAACAATTCTTCAAACAACTTCTCACCAGGTCGAATCCCCGAAAATTCAATCCCTATCTCCCCTTCATTAAAGCCTGAAAGTTTAATAAGGTTCTTAGCAAGATCCACAATCTTCACCGGTTCACCCATATCAAGGACGAACACTTCACCACCTGCCGCTAGCGTCCCTGCCTGAATCACAAGCCGAGAGGCTTCCGGAATCGTCATAAAATAACGCGTCATCTCAGGATCCGTCACCGTAATCGGACCGCCTTTAGCTATCTGTTTCTTAAACAAAGGAACCACACTACCACGAGAACCTAGCACATTCCCAAATCGGACAGCTGCAAATTTCGTTTCGCTTTTCTTCGCCAAATTCTGCACAATCATTTCAGCAAAGCGCTTCGTCGCCCCCATGACGTTCGGTGGATTCACTGCTTTGTCCGTAGAAATCATTACAAAATAAGGGACGCCGAAGGTGTCCGCTGCTTCTGCAACATTCTTCGTACCAAAGATATTATTCTTAACAGCTTCCATTGGGTTTGCTTCCATTAATGGAACATGCTTATGCGCAGCTGCGTGGTACATCACATCTGGTTTATGTTTACTTACGATATCAAAGATACGATTTCTATCTTTTACATCGGCAATGATTGGAATGATTTCTGTATCAGGTGAAACCTTTTGACGTAATTCCATGTCTATATTGTAGATAGAACTCTCTCCGTGCCCAAGTAGAATCAATCGTTTCGGTCTAAATTCACTCACTTGCCGACAGATTTCAGAACCGATTGAACCACCTGCGCCTGTAACAAGTATTGTTTTATTCGTCAACTTGTCCGCAATTGCTTTAAGGTCTAGCTCGATTTCATCGCGGCCTAGTAGGTCTTCGATTTTCACATCTTGCATATCGTTGACGGATACTTTCCCTGTCATTAAATCTTCAATGCGTGGAATGGTCTGTGTGCGGATACCTGTATCGACACAAATCTTCATTAAATCCGCTAATTCCCTTTTTCCAAGGGATGGAATTGCGATGACAATTTTTTCGATGTCATTATCTTTCACTAGTTCCGGAATACGTGCCTTATCTCCGTATACTTGTAACCCGAAGATTTCTAACCCGTTTTTGGTTTGGTCATCGTCAACAAATAGGATGGGCTTCATGCCCGCTTCGGGGTTATTGAGGACTTGGCGCACAATCATCGTACCAGCTTCTCCTGCTCCGATGATCATTGTCCGTGTTGTCGCATCCCCGTTATGTTTTGTAAGGGTATCTCGCATGAGCCGCCATGATAATCGCGATCCACCGATAAGAAGGATATGTAGCATCCATGTGAGGAGTAGTGCGCGTACATAAACATTTTGCGTAACGATTAGTTGCACCGCAAACACAACGATAATCGTCCAAGTAACTGCTTTGAATATCGATTTGAGCTCTCCAATTGACGCATATGCCCATTCTTTTCTATATAAGCCGTAACGCCATGCGATGACGTGGTGGGCAATTTGAATGGTGATTGCACTTATGAGTAACGTCTCGTTCATAAATACATTCGTAAACGGGTTCAATATGAAATAGCCTATGTAAATCGAAAACCAAACAATTAAGGAGTCGACGATAAATAGCAGACTTATTCTCTTTTTAAGTGTCATAGGTAACCCTCTCTCAAACAAGTAATATAGGTATATTGATATAGCAATTACATTAATTGGGATATCTTATTAACTAACTCATCTGAGTTATTATAGCATTTCAGCCTATCAATTACCACCTGTTTTTTGATTCTAGCTCATTTGGTTCCAGCTGAATGAAGTCTTCATTTGGTAAGATTCTGCGTTATTCTCAAGGTAAGATATCTACTGTGTTATGAAGATTATTCGAAGTTTTTCTAACGTCTCGTTCTTGGATACACGTACTGTGGGGTTATATGCGTGCAGAGTTCCAATGATATCTGTAATGCCTTGTTGAATAGATTGTTCTAGTGTAGCTGGTTCATCGTCCACATTTGGTAGTATGAGTGTATACATGTCTAGCACTCTACTTTTCACCTTAGCTAAGTTGACCATTGTAAAAAAGAGTAAATGAATACTTTCATTTACTCTCCAGTTCCGTAATATTGGTAATAGTAGTGGTCCTTGTCGAGTACGAAGTTATTTAACACGGCTCCGATAATATTGGCTTGTGAAGCAACAAGTGCTTCTTTTGTTTTAATGACGCCTTCTTTTTCTGTTTGACCAGAACTCAATACAAGGATGGTGCCATCGCATTTATTTGAAAGGATCTGTGCATCTGTCACCGATAGAACTGGCGGTGCGTCAAAAAGGATGATGTCATAGTGATTTTTCATTTCTTCTAATACTTTGTCCATGGTGCGCGAGCTGAGTAATTCGGCTGGATTTGGTGGAATCGGTCCACATGTAATAATATCGAGCCCTTCTGTTTCGCTTTTGTTAACGACCTCAGAAAATGTCGCTTGGCGCGTAAGTAAATTCGACAATCCCAAGGTATTTGTCATATGGAACGTATAATGAACGGTCGGTTTTCGCATATCAGCATCTACAAGGAGTACACGTTTTCCTTCTTCCGCATAGACCACTGCCGTATTCGCTACAACTGTTGATTTACCATCACCAGGTGAAGCTGATGTTACTAAAATTGTTTGCAGTTCTTTATCCGGCATAGAGAAATTGATGTTGGTCCGCATTGTGCGAAATTGTTCTGATACGATTGATTTTGGGTTGACGCTCGTCACGAGTTTACGGGCCGCTGTTTGCATACCTTTTTTCTGTTTAGCTTTTCTCGCCATTTCAACCCCTCCTTCTTCTATTTGTAACTTCGACTTTCATCTTCTCGATGTCCTTATCCGGGATTGGGCTTACTAATCCGATGACTGGTAGACCGAGTAACTCTTCTATATCTTCTTCTGTTTTCATCGTTGTATCTAAATACTCAAGTAAGAATGCAATACCAACACCGAGCATCAGACCAATCACGGCTGCAATCGCCATATTAAGTTTCGGGTCTGGTTTAACAGGTGACGGGTTCTCCGCCAACTCTGCCGGCGCAATGATTTTTACGTTATCAACATTCATCATTTCTTTTATTTCTTCTTGGAAGACTGTTGTAATGGTATTGGCAATTTCAACCGCGGCTGCCGGATCCGGATCGCTTACTCCAATTGTTACAACTTGTGAGTTTTGAACGTTACCGACTGTCACTTGTGCATTAAGTGCCCCCACCGACATATCTAAGTTAAGTTCGTCGATGACTTTTGACAGGATGACCTGACTCTTTATAATGACATTGTATGTATTTATTAGTTGTAAATCTGTGTTTATATCTTGCGAGGTTGTTGGCGTTTCTTGTTTCGTTTGATTGACGAGGATTTGTGTTGAAGATTGATAGATTGGTGTCAGTAACCAAAAGCTAATGACGCCACTCACAGTAATCGCAATAATTGTAATCAAAGCTATAAGGCCAATTCGTTTTTTTAGCGTTTTAAATAGTTCTTGTAAGCTAATCGTTTCTTCCATGTGTTATATACCCCTTTTTTCTTCACTAATAATTGCCATAAGTCTCATCCTACCATAATGCGACAAAATTTGATATATGAATTTCGACGTATATGTGAGATAATCGAAGTATTCACTATACTACATAAAACTACAAAAACAGACTTGTATGAAAGGAGTAGCAAATGAATAAAAAGACAGTATTTGCTTACATAGTATTAATTGGCTGTATCGCACTACTTATCGGGAGTTACATGCAGTGGAAAGAAAAAACCTCTTCATTCCAAGGCGGTGCTAGTGAACAAATTACCACGGAAACGGCACCTACCGACAAAATTGAACAACCTTTGAAACCTGAACTAGAAGTCGAACGTCTACTAACATTGACGAATCATGTCGATGAAAGCGTTCAAGATGTTTTCATTAAACGGTTGGAAGCTAACGAGAAAGTCAACTTCCTAATTGCAGGGTCCACCTCAATGGAGGACGGTGCGCCGGGTTATGCTGAACAACTAAGTTCTGCGCTAGAAGAGGCGTACGGAGATTTTATCGAAGTAACTATAGAAGCATTCGACAAAACTTCTGATTTATTTATCCAAAACTTGAGCACTGAGATTGATTTTGACAAAGGATTTGATGTCGTCTTATTTGAACCGTTCACATTGAATAACAACGGTGAGGTTTCGATAGATGATGAACATCAACACATTAAAATCTTCCAAGAACGTTTGAAGGAAGAAACTGAAGATGCTGTCGTTGTCCTTCATCCGCCAAACCCGATTCATGCGGCTTCATACTATCCGACACAAGTGAGTGCCCTTAATTCATTCGCAGAATCAGCAGGTATCCCTTATATCGACCACTGGAAACAATGGCCTGATCCAGATACTGATGAAATAAATGATTATCTGGATGATAATGGTTCACCTAATAAAGAGGGTGCTGAGGTTTGGGCTAATGTGTTGATTGAGTATTTTGTAGGTAAGTAAACTATTTAAGCTAAAAAACGCTTAAAGGTTTTATTGGAGGAATGGAAAATGAGCAGAGCTGCTAGAAGGAAAAAGAAAAGAGTGTGGCCGTGGATTGTTGGCGGGATTGGTCTTGTCCTACTCGCTGTAATTGTTTACGGTGTGATGATCTACTTGAACTTAACGAAAACTGCGAAGAATATGCACGAACCGATCGACCGTGAAGTATCGGAAATGCGCGTCCAACCTGTCGCCTTCAAGGACAAGGAACCTTTCTCTATGCTTGTCTTAGGCGTCGACGAACGTGATGGAGATAAAGGTCGCTCGGATACACTTATCGTTTTAACGGTTAATCCTGAAACAAACTCAACAAAAATGGTCAGTATCCCGCGTGATACATATACAGAGATTGTTGGTAAAGATATAAAGGATAAGATTAACCATGCATACGCCTTTGGTGGCATTGAAATGGCGCTCGCAACCGTCGAAAACTTCTTAGACATCCCTATTGACTACGTCATGCAAGTAAATATGGAGAGTTTTAAAGATATTGTAGATGCTGTTGGTGGTATTACTGTAAATAATGCATTGGATTTCAATGTAGGTAGTTACACGTTCCCTAAAGGTACAATTGAATTAAACGGTGATAAAGCACTTGATTTCGTCCGCATGCGTAAACAAGATCCACGCGGAGACTTTGGACGTCAAGACAGACAGAAACAAGTCCTTCAAGGGGTTATACGTGAAGGCGCATCTGTTAATAGCTTGTTAAATTATAAAGACATTTTCGGTGCCATTGGTAACAACGTTAGAACGAATATGACTTTTGACGAAATGGTCGAAGTCCAAAAGAATTACCGTGCAGCAGCAGGTAAAGTCGACCAGCTGTACATCGAAAAAGGCACAGGAGAAACAATCAATAAGATTTGGTACTACATGATGAATGATGCTGAATTACAGAGCATACAGGATGAGTTGAAGGAACATTTAGAGTTGAAGTGAGAGAAGCAAGGCCGCGGCCTTGCTTTTTTTTGTGGCTAGAGGGTTGGCCGGGTTTAGCGGTAGGCGCGGACATCTTCTTAGATTGAGAGGACATCATTGGCCGCCGACGAGGATTGGGCGGACATTCCCCATGATTAGGAGGACAACCTGGAATTGAGAGGACATCTAGCTAGATTCGGCGGACATCCGGAGGAATCCGTAAGGATTGGGCTGACAACTTGCCCGATTCAGAGGACGAGCTTTAGGCCCTAATGAAAAGGGATGCCGCAGCATCCCTTCCTCACTGCTTTTGAATTAGTGCTGAACTGTTCACCGCAGCGGACAACTTCGGCAATTGCGAGGACATCATTGGCTGTCGACGAGGATTGGGCGGACATTCCCCATGATTAGGAGGACAACCTCGGATTGAGAGGACATCTAACTCGATTCAGCAGACATCAGGAGGAATCCCTAAGGATTGAGCGGACAACTTGCCCGATTCAGAGGACGTACTTAAGGGCTGAATGAAAAGGGATGCCGCAGCATCCCTTCCTCACTGCATTTGAATTAGTGCTGAACTCGTCGGCGCAGCGGAGATCTTCCGCGGTTGAGTGGACATCATTGGCTGTCGACGACGATTGATCGGACATTCGCGATGATTCGGAGGACAACCTCGGATTGAGAGGACATCTAGCTAGATTCGGCGGACATCCGGAGGAATCCGAAAGGATTGAGCGGACAACTTGCCCGATTCAGAGGACGTGCTTTAGAGCTGAATGAAAAGGGATGCCGCAGCATCCCTTCCTCACTGCATTTGAATTAGTGCTGGACAGGTCACTGCCGCGGACAACTTCGGCAATTGCGGGGACATCATTGGCCGTTGTCGAGGATTGGGAAGACATTCCCCATGATTCGGAGAACAACCTCGGATTGAGAGGACATCTAGCTAGATTCAGCAGACATCAGGGGGAATCCGTAAGGATTGAGCGGACAACTTGTCCGATTCAGAGGACGAGCTTTAGGCCCTAATGAAAAGGGATGCCGCAGCATCCCTTCCTCACTGCATTTGAATTTGAATTTTAGAAAGCCACTTCGACTAGCGAGGTGGCTTTTTTGGTTCGAAGGGGATTCCTTTTGGCCAGTAGTATGTTGTGGCTACGGACTTCCCTTCTTTATTGAGACGTAGTGAATTTAGTGCATAGTATGCATCGTCTTTATTTTTCAGTTGAAGGAAGTTTCTACATTGTTTATTTGTGATAGAGCCGCTAATGAGCATGAACCAATCCTGGATTGACCGCAAGTAATTGTTTGGTTCGACTAAATTGCACTTTTTGCAAAAGCGTTGTTTGTGATTTTTTAAGCTCATTGTTGAGTTACATATCGAACAAAGTTGTCCCCTTTTCAGAAGGTTTGCATCGAGTCTATAGTATTTGCAAAGGGGATATGGACTGTAGTCCGTTTGCTCTCGCTGTATTAACTCGCTCATTTTCTTCAGCTGGGTGACGTTGTACATCGTCGGTCCCCTTTCCATTTCGCGCAAGAAAATAGACAACCTTTTCAGGTAGAGTATTGGTGAATTTGGTGGCACTAGTTTTACGGTTGCGTTTTTACTGGGAAGGATGATTTGACTTTGGACTTCGACGTTCACGCCTCTTTTCGAGAGCCATGACTGCAAATTCACTCGCGCTACTTCAAGTTGCGTTAGCGGGCATTCCATAATTGTTTCCTCCCCGTTCGGAAGGACTCTTCTTAATTGGTGGGGATTTGTTTGGAAATAGAGTTCACCTGTAATATTTTTAATTTCAAGATGGAATACATACTGTTCGGTCAAAATAAGGGTATCAATTTGGAAGGTGTGCCCCGGGAAAAGGGCTAGATGGACATCTGTGAGTATGATCGACGACTTGGGGAGCTCGAGAAGTTCGAGATATCGGTCGACTTTTTGTTCTCCTGAATAACCTGCTTCAATTTGGTAAAGTTTTTGCGCGAAATCTAGTTCTTCTTGGCGCGGATACTTTGGCGGTAATCGGGCGATAAGCCTTGGTAATGCGTATAGTAACTCTGGTTTTTTCCTCGTTATTTTGATTGGCCTCTTCTCCGTTTCTGATTTATTAGTTAGTTCTATTAAAAGATAACAGGTTGGACAGGAAACGACAATAGGGTTTCACGATGGAAAAGGGATGCGGCTGGCATCGCTTCTACTGCATTTGAATTAGTGAGGACATCATAGGTGATTGAGCGGACATCCTCAACTTTGCACCTGGATTGCTGGGACATTCCACACCATTCGGCGGACAACTCGAGATTGGGAGGACATTTTGCTGGATTCAGCGGACATCCGAGGGAATCCGCAAGGATTGAGAGGACATCTTCAGCTTTGCACCTGGAATGCTCGGACATTCCACGCCATTCGGCGGACAACTCAAGATTGGGAGGACATTTTGCTGGATTCCTCGGACATCCGAGGGAATCCGCAAGGATTGAGCGGACATCTTCAACTTTGCACCTGGATTGCTCGGACATTACACGCCATTCGGCGGACAACTCGAGATTGGGAGGACATTTTGTTGGATTCAGCGGACATCCCGGGGAATCCGCCAAGATTGAGCGGACATCTTGGCGGATTGAGAGGACCACCTTTAAGGACCGAATCTATCGATTTAACACGAATTTCCACCCTTGTTACACAATTGTAATATAACTGTAACCATATTGGACTATTATTACATTTAAAATTCTATAAAGTGATAGATAGAGATTAAATCAACCATTACTTAATAAAACATATAAAAAAAAACAATTTAAGGGGAGTAAACATGAGAAAAGTTGTCATTTCATTATTAGCAGCAGGTTCGTTGCTACTAACTAACACAGCAATTCATGCAAACGTAACAGAAGGACAAGCTAGTCAGACTGCCGCACCTTGGACAAGCGTAAACGAGGATAGCTCATATACATACGAAGCAGTTGAGCAAGTATCCGCAAGTAAAGCAACAATTAAAAAAGGAACTTTCAAAACAAAATATAATACAAACATCCGTAGAGATGCAGGTACAAAACATAGTGTTGTAACACTTGCGAAAAAAGGATCTACTGCAACAGCGACTCACCAGAAAAAAGTTGGTAACCAAACTTGGTACAAAGTTAAAGTGAACGGCAAAACTGGTTGGGTGTTAAGCACGCTACTAACACCAGCTAAAGCAGCTGCAAAAGCGCCAGCGAAAAAAGCACCGGCTAAAAAAGCAACTGTTAATAAGGTTTCTTCTTCAAAAGCAACTGCTAGTAACGGCACTTACAAAGTAAAACACAATTCGAATGTCCGCTCTAATGCAGGAACAAAAAATAAAATTGTAACACTTGCAAGAAAAGGTACAACTGTTAAATCAACTCATCAAACAAAAGTTGGTAATACTGTTTGGTACAAAATTAGCGCAAACGGTAAAACAGGTTGGATTTCAGGAACTTTATTGACAAAGACAACTGTTAAAGCAAAAGCACCAGCGAAAAAGAAAGCTACTAAAAAAGCATCAAATAGTTCAGCTCCATCTAATCTAGTAAGTAACGCTAAGTCACACCTTGGTACACCGTATAAATTCGGCGGTACAACAACAAGCGGTTTTGATTGCAGTGGTTACATTCAATACGTATTCAACCAATCAGGAAAGAAAGTTTCAAGAACTACATTAGGACAGTTCGCAGAATCGAAAACAGTTAGCACGCCGCAAGTTGGCGATTTAGTATTCTTCGCAGGTACTTACCGTGCAGGTATTTCACACGTTGGTATCTACATCGGAAATAACCAATTCATTCACGCAGGTGGAAGAAAAACTGAAGTTGTTAGCCTAAATAATTCTTATTGGAAAAAACATTTCCATAGCTTCAAACGTTTATAATCGTTAAAAAAGACGTTCGCCCTTGATGGGCGAACGTCTTTTTTTATTTTGTTTCGATATTTTCGATTTGATAATCTCCGTATTCATCAATGACGACAGTATACGTTGCGTGATGGTCAATCGTATGCACTTCATCACTCTCTACATCGTGGTAGGTGAATACACTTTTCGCTTCGACAGTTGAATTATCTTCGTTTATTTCTATATTTATAATCGTTGGATCTACAGCATCGAATACGCGTTGTTCTTCGCTATTTTCTTCAACAAACTTCTTACCCTCTGCCGCTCCCTGACTATCTGGGAGTAAGTAAGTCATATAATAATCTAATTCCTGATCATTGAGCGAGTAAGGAATAAGTTCATAATAACCTTTTATGAATGAATCTAGTAACTCTTCATCGAAGTATGCTTCCGCCACATGGTTCAAGTCACCCTCCGACCAGCTTGTATCGATTATCGGATTCGCTGCCCAATCGTTTAATTGGTTCATGACTGTGTAAATTGGAATCGCATAGGCAATATTGGGATCATCAAGTAGAATAATTGAGTTAATACCGAGTATTTTCTCCGTTTTCGCATCGATGAGCGGTCCACCACTGGATCCTTTTTTGATCAATGCATCCATCTCGTACAAATCAGTGTATTGGTAACCGTCATGAAAGTTTTTTCCTGTACTCAGGATTTTCCCCTCAGTAGAAGTGTTGGCAATATTCTCGGGGCTTCCTAGCGCAAATACTTCAGTACCAATTGGCACCTTCGATCCCTCAATTTCCATTGGCTGCTTCCCTGCCAACTCGTGAACCCTAATTAGTGCAATATCTATGGTATCCGAGATCCCGATGACTTCACCGTTAAACTCTTGACCATTACTATTTGTCAGTGTCACAAATGATGCATTTTTCGCAACATGGGCATTCGTTAAGATGTCCCCTTTTGTGTTAAAAAGAAAGCCGGAACCTTGCTCCAAGTCTGTATTGATTGTATAAACATGTGTTTTTGCGTTCGCAATGATTAATGACAAGTCTTGTTCTGGCGCTACAGGAACTTCTACAACTTCTTTTTCTTCAGAAGTCTTCTCTACTACCTTTTCTTCTTTTTCTTTTTGTCTTACTTTTGGCGTTTCCTCTTTTTCTTTTTCTTCTTCTGTGGATTCATCGCTCAGTTTACCTTCAGGTTCTTCTTTGAATTCCAGGTCCATTGACATTTCGACGTATGATCGTTCAGAGAACGCTTCGCTTTCCACTTCTGGTTCTGGCGCTTTATTTGCGAAGCTAAAATATAAGATAATAGAGATTACTGCAATTGAAAGTAATAGCAATCCGGAAGTAAATAAGCGCTTTCTCCTCGGATTTTGTCCACTTCGTCTGTCCATCCGTTTGTCCATCCGTTTATCCATCCTCAACACCCTCGCTTTAGTGACATTTTTATATAGACGTACCAATAGCCTGTTTAGTTTCATTTGCATATCATATGCATAACATATGCATTAAATCTATTATAGCAGTTTTATTGATTAATAGGTATTTGACTATGAATTATGGGCCTTAGGCGATACGGGCATATCACCATCTATAGAATACAATTATTCAAGTTTTAGTGGATGTGGGACGGTTAATTCTTGCTGTTTTATGGTATAACTAGATGAGTTGATGCAAACACCCTAACCGTTGATTTCCGTTCCGAGCGGACAGTGCGGAAAGTTACAGTTCAATCTTTCCCTGGCGCTTTCCGTGGGGCGTGAGGCGAGCCGCTTCCTTCGCTTCGCTTCGTCCAGGGTCTCGCCTGTCACGCTTCATCCCACAGGAGTCGCCGCTCTGCACTCCAATCAACTAGGTGTCGTATTCATTCGTTCGACATATATAGCTAAAACGATTACTTTTCTTCAAAGGAGTTTCAACATGACTAACAACATTAAAATTTTAGATATCCCTATAACCAATATACGTAAGGAAACGTTGCTTGAACAAATAGATGACCATTTCTGCGAATTAAACGGAAATTTATTCATCGTAACGGCTAATCCGGAAATTATTATAACGGCAAAAAATACCCCTTCTTATAAAGAGGTGCTTGCTACTGCGGATTATGTCGTTCCTGATGGTATTGGCGTTATGATTGCGGGGAAGATATTGGGGACCCCACTCGAACAGAAACTACCAGGGTTCGAATTGATGCAGGACTTCTTGGCCTATGCTAACGCGCATGGCAAAAGCGTCTACTTTTACGGTGCGAAACCTGGAGTTGCTGAACAAGCTGCGGATAATGCTGTGGATCAGTATAGCGAGCTAACTGTCGCCGGATATATGGATGGCTATACGAAAAAAGGATTAGAGGCCGCCGAGGAAATTGCCGCCACCCTGCCCGATTTCGTATTTGTCGCAATGGGTGCGCCTCTCCAAGAAGAGTGGATTGCCAAATTCAAAGGCCTGTTCCCCACCTCTGTGCTCATCGGAGTTGGTGGGAGTTTAGATGTCCTCTCAGGAAGTGTTAAGCGCGCGCCAAAGTTTTGGACTAGCAATAACCTCGAATGGCTGTATAGGCTCGTTACACAACCGACAAGGGCGAAGCGGATGCTGAAAATTCCATTGTTCTTGTTGCATGTGGTGAAAGAGCGGGTTTTCAGGTGAATTGATTTTATTCGAGAGGATTCTGAATGGCCAATTTCCCTTGGATGCTCATATTTTAGCACCCTACATAGTCTAGATAGTTTGTAATCTGGCAAGGCATACTGACGGGTAGCGTTATCTATGGTTATCAAAAAGCAGGTCAATAACACTGTACTTTTAAGGGATAGACTGCGAATGAGCTGACAAACGCAATCAATAGAACCTTATATCCGGCTACAGAAAAACATTCCGATGCACGAATGCCTCGGAATGTTTTTATTTTCGGTGGACTGATTTTAACTAGAGTAGATAACATCAGAATGAGAATAATCGACTTTTAGTGCAACAGGTCTGGCTACTCCCTGTACACCTTAATCCTCCCAGACATCATCCATTAGATCTTCAATCTCTTGTCTTAACCGTTTTGTCTCATCTTTTAGGATGGTGACTACATTACCCTCAATTTTCACAACATCCCCCGCTACTGCGTCCTTCGGGAAAATCTCTCTTTTAAAATCTTTTGTTTCACCATCGATTTCAACAACCGCTAAGTCATCTTCGAATCGATCTATAATCCCTTTCATAAAGACACCATCCTTATTTGGTAGTAAATGAAGTTTTCTTTCTATACTCTTTCACTTTGTAACTTTAGCTAACATCGATCTTTAGGCTCTTAGCAGTCTACTTAGTCGTAGAAAACTTTATAGTCTTCCCAGTTGAAGTTACTTTAATTGTCCCTTGCGTATCCGTTCGATACACTTTCGCTTTAGCTGCTTTAAGACGGTTTAATGTTTCCTTAGTTGGATGTTTGTATTGATTCTTTTTACCGACGCTAATCACTGCATATTTGGGTTTCACAACATTTAAAAACTCTTTAGATGTCGCCCCTTTTGATCCGTGGTGACTTACTTTTAAAACATCTACCTTGGATAATACTTTTTTAGCAATCATATCTTTTTCTGATTTCGTTTCAGCATCACCAGTGAATAAGAAAGTTTTTTCATTATGCTTTAGATATAGCACTGCACTCCAATTGTTTAGGTCGCTTTTAGCATAACTCTTTACTGGCGCAAGAAACTTCATTTGCACTGACTTGTCTTTTGAAGGTATTTTTACGCCGGTCGTTGCCGTTTTTATTTTAACTTTTTCTCTTTTCACAGCATTTAGGAAGTCTTTATAGGCTTGTGTTGTGTGGGATATTTTTGGTGCATATACGTTTTTCACTACGAATGCATCAAGCACTTCGTCTAATCCACCGATATGATCGGCATCTGGGTGTGTCGCTATCATGACGTCAATCGTTTTGACTTTTTGCTTCTTAAGAAACTTAACTACATCATGTCCTTTTGCCTTATTTCCTGCATCAATCAAGATGTTTTCCCCACTAGGCGTTTTAATGTAGATTGCATCACCTTGTCCAATATCTATAAAATGTACGACTAAATCTTTTGGTGCTGCACTTACAGTCGTTACCTCTGTTCCAAATACCAATGAAATAAATAACGCCGCTACAATCCCTACAATCCCCAGCTTATGTTTCATGTTTTATCCCCTTTTAGATAAAATTTATAAGTACCTATATTCATAATCTACATTAACAGTTAATGCTATTTTGCACTAGTTTATACCTAGATCTTTATTCCGACAAAAAACGCAATAACGCAAAATGAAGTCACCCAAGAATTGATTGGGTAACTTCCTACCTTTTTTATGATATTTGTACCGTATTTCCCCAGAAATGAATCCAAATAATATGCATCACTGTTCTATATCCTATATATACCTATCCCTTCTTTATTTACCGTTACCTAATTTGCGAACAAAGCTATTCAATAAGTAACTGAAAAACCCATACCTATTCTTGTTTGTCCGCACTTTATTATCCACGCATCCCTATATTTAACAAAAAAGAACTTTCTATCCGCAGTGATTAGCTGACGATAGAAAGTTCCTTAATACTTCGACTTTTATATTTTACAGTATTTAACTAGCGAAAAGGGACTATACACTTTTTTCCCACTCACTGTACGATATGCTCTAACTTTATAGTAATAGCCCTGCCTTGGCTTTAAATTTTTGTTTGTATAGCTTACTGTTGAACCTTTCGTAACTGTTTTTACATTTTTATATTTCCCGTTTTTTGAAGTGGCTTGGTATACCTGAAACCCACTTGCTCCATTTACTTTTTTCCACGAGACTTTTATTGATTTACTGTTCATTTTCGTTGCGGTAACTCCAGTAGGTTTTGCAAGTGCAGGTTTCCCGCTAACGATACTTGAATAAGAACCATACACTTTCTTTCCATTCATAGTACGATATGATCTAACCTTATAATAATAACTTTTCCCTGTAGTCAAATCATTGTTTGTATAGCTTAGCGTCGATCCATTAGTAACGGTATTAACCCTATTATATTTTCCAGACTTCGACGTTGCCCGGTGGACTTCGTATCCACTTGCCCCAGCTACTTTCTTCCATGATACATTAATTGCGGTACTACTAGAATTTGTAGTCTTAACGCCTGTTGGTTTGGCTGGAATAGGTTTTGCATATAATGTTGTTTTTCCCGGACTTCGACTGTATACTTTCTTTCCATCAATTATTCCATATGGTTTTACCTCATAATAGTATGTTTTCCCCGTTATTAAACCACTACTAACATGAGTTGTACTGCTGGCAACATTTTTTGTTTCAACCAATTTATAGGTTCCATTAGAGGAGGTGGCTCGGTAAACCTCATAGCCGCTTACCCCTTTATGTTCCGCCCAACTTACTTTCAACTTATTATAAGCTGTTGAGACTATATCTAGCTCGTGTAGATATACTTGCTGACCCTCAAACTTTGCATACAAGACAAGATTCTTATTTACTTCAGTTTCTAAGTTAACTTTTCTTCTAAGACCAGCATCACTATACCAACCTATAAACTTATAACCCAGCATATTGAGGTTTTCTGGATTCTTAGCCACTGAACCATGAGGAACCAACTGTCTTTCCAATATTTGTCGATCGTAATCTCTGAATTCCACTGTATACTCATTTAACTGATATGTTGATGATATCGTTATATCTGAGGTGATATTCTTATAATCGTTATCCCAACCTGTGAATTTATAACCAGTCTTCGTAGGTGCTTTCGGCGCTGTTGCCCAGCGACCATGAGTCACAGTTTGTCTACTGAGCACTACTCCATCGTCCTCAAATATCACTGAATAGGTGTGCGGCTCATAGATTGCACCTACCGTTAAATCCGATCGCACAGATTGAAAATCTCGACTCCATTTAATAAAGTCATGCCCTTCTCTATACGGGATTTCTGGTGCACTTGCAGAATCACCATCTATCACCTCTTCAGTCTTCAGCACAAGACCGTTATCGTCTATAAACACCACAGTATACTTTGCAAGAACCCTGACTGTAAAATAAGTTGATACATCACCAATCGTTATTTTTATTGATTGGGAACCCAAGTTATTTGGATAGTACCGACCAACCATGTCCTCTGTTATTTCAACTCCATATTCCCTACCTAAATTCGTTTGCATCCGGATAATTGCCCCGGTTAAGTCAAGTGGTTCCCCTACAAGATACTCCAGTTTTTCTGGTTTCTTCTCCCAATGTATGGCTACATCTTTTTCGATAGATGGCACTTTCAAGTCCCTTAATACAGGAAATTCATAACCTTCATTTTCACCACTAAGCCAAGTTGATTGAAAGTCGAAGTTTTTAAATGTAGATTTATTTTTCATTTCATCGAAAGTCTTCTTATTTACACCTTCTAGGTTCCCGTTTCCTACGCCCCTCTTAATTGCATCAAGATAATAGCTAGTAGTAATGTTTCCAGTGTTTTTCCCTGCTATTCCACCAGCAGTAATGGAAGAACCCTCTTTGTTATTACCAACATTATAAACGTTTTTAATTACGCCGGCATTATCGCCCACTATACCCCCCACCGTAAATTTAGCACTTACACTTCCTAAATTATAACAATTATCAACGACTGAACCTATATTGGCATCCCCTACTACTCCGCCAGCTTTTGATCCACTCGCTACCACTGCGCCCTCGTTAACACATTGCGCTATTGTGGTATTTGTCAAACCTCCACTTATTCCACCGGCAGTTCCTTTTGAATATATATCCCCAGAATTTGAACTATATAATATAATAGAGCTTTGAGCGCCACCAGCTATTCCACCCGCGCCTAACGAACTTTCAACCTTTATTTCCCCTGTGTTTGCTGATTGCTCGATCGTTGAAGAAATCGCCCTACCAACAATTCCACCACTTGTATAATAACCAGTAACATCGGCTTCGTTACGAGTCTCTTTAATAATAGTTGAACTGATATATCCAGCTATTCCAGCAGCGTGCCCTTGACTGGAACTAATCGTGCCCTCATTAAAACTAGCCCTAATTTCTTCACCGTAAAAGGTCCCAGTTATTCCACCTGCGTAATTACTCCCTGTAATCTTACCCGTATTATAGCTATCTCCAACTTTTGACAGCTTACTTGTAATTTTTCCTGCAATCCCACCTGCCTCTTTGGCACTTACATCTCCTTCATTGTAGGAATCAATCACAGAGACTTGCCCCGCTGCTCCTACTAATCCCCCAGCATAGGAATTGAACAAAGAGCTAGCCAAAATACTTCCAGTTGTGTAACTATCTACAATAATACTAGTCTGATTAACGTAACCCGTAATCCCTCCAACATAAACATCAGAAGTCGTTGAGTAGATTGAATTATTTTCTACAAGAATAGTACTCTCCACTATTCCTAAGCCTTTTATTTCTGCTTTACTTATATAGCCAAATAGTCCGGCATAAACTATCTGATCGGAAATAATATTGATATTCATGCCAATTATTTTATAACCATTTCCATCAAAAACACCTGTAAATGGTTTATCTCTATTTCCGATTGGAATCCATCCATCTACTGATGTTTCTTTAGTTAAATCAATGTCATTCATCAATATATATTTAGCACCAAGCCCGCTCCGTACTTTATTTAAATCCTCTATACTTTCAATACCTATATATCCATTCGGTACTTCTGTAAGATAGTTATATTCTTTGGTTAAACCTTCTGCTTTTACTAGATTTTCAGAAAAAATCGTCCCGCCCTGCAGTGGTACTTGATTAATAAAAAGAAAAAACAATATAAATACAATGACCTTACTTACAATTGATTTCATTTCTATCCCCCCCATTTTCTTTTTGATAGTCGCACTAAATATTTATCATTTGCAAGAAACCACAGTCTTTAATACATTTCCCTATCTAGGTTAAAATTAAATAGTTTCTAGTTTTCTCTTAATTGTCTTGTAGCTTCACGAGATAGTCAAGAGTACTTTTAAATTATATTTACCATCACCTTACAAAGTCCACGTTCCAAGCGTTATACACATAATAAAGGTAGCGTTAAGCGCGCGAAACAGATACTGAAAGAACGAGTTGTTAGACGACTTGGTGAGTATTGCTGTCCTGCTCGTTAGTAAACCATATAATACAAACAGCCACTGGCTTCGGGGCCAATGGCTGTTTATTATATATATATCTTTTTTAAATTGCTACACAGTGATATCAATAACCTACTTGTACGAGTAGATTATAATCTAAAAAACCTCTTCTTGGCTATACCCTCTGTTTTATGTAGAGATTTACTTGAACCCTCTATACTGAATAGAAATCAATCATACTACCCCTTCTTCAAAAACATCTTATAAATCGGTTCCAGTGCTTCTGAAGTCAGTTCGATATTATGCTCATGTGCATACCTAACCGCATAACCCAGTGCTAGTGTCATGCCTCCAGCAACACTTGCGCCCACTGCCATGCCCGCTCCAGGTACAAACTTTACAATTTGACGGAAAATTGTTCTGCCTATGTTTCCTGTAATTGTTGCGATGATTAACTCCTTCGCATTATCTCTAGATATTGGCTTGTCATATAATGTCGATAGGCGTAACATCAGCCCAACTTGTAGTGCCGTCAACGGAACAAAGTCAGCACCTGGAATTGGTACTGCACCGATTGTAGCCGCCGAACCGCCCGCCGCCAAAATCCACCGATTCGCTGTGCGGGATTTATCCGCCATGTACTTTCCCATCGTTACATCTTTACCTACAACTTCTAACAGCTTCAAAATTTCATCTTGCAGCATACCAAAGTTCTCGCCTGTCTTCGAAGATACCGGAGCAACTGCGTACGCGTAGTTCGTATGATCCTGTACATACTTCACTAGTTCCCCGATATCATCCGCTGCGTCTATTTTATTCAATACAAATATAATCGATTTATTACTTTCTGCTATTTTCTTAAAAGAAGCGAGCTCTGTTTCAGATAAAACCGTTCCAGCTGCATTTAAGAAAAATAAGATAATATCAGCATCCTTATAAAACTTCATCGTCTCAGCTGAATGTTCACTGTGAATATCATCTAGCCCTGGTGTATCTACAAAGACAATTTGGTCTTTATAAATATATTTCTTAATATCCTTCGTTTCGCCAGGCTTCGCACCAACTAAGGCAACGTCCTCACCCATTAGTCGATTTATAGTAGACGATTTCCCTGCATTGACATCACCAATCATCGCGATTAGAATTTCACGCTCTAATTGCTCATTAATCTCTTCTGTTTGCTCATCAAATATCCGATTGAATTCTTCATCTGAAATCGTGTTATGGTTGTCCATTTAGTACTCCTCCTCAATTACGCTTAGTACACCTATACCCTTCTATGCAGTCGGAATAACTTCTTTTTTTAAGTGTGGGTTATGATCCGTGTCTAGCTTATTATTTCGTCTTGTTCAATTGAGGTAATGTTACCATATGCATTGGGCAAGTACATACTTTAAAAGGGCATTTTTCGACAGGGAATAACCCTGAATGGGTGTGCAGTCTAGCGGAATAATCTCTGTAGGTTCCGTCGCGCTCGCTGTCTATGTTACATGAGCAGGTTATTTATTGATTACTGTTTAGATGAATCCTCAAAACTGCTCTCACAGTTCGAACAAAAAAATACATTCAGATGCAAGAACGCATCTGAATGTATTTTTTATTCTACTTACTATAAGTTTTTTTCGTCTTTATTGCTTTTTCTTTATATGCTGCCTTTTCCGCTTTAGACATACCTTTGTACTCTTTGATGAATTTCTCATACTTTGGCATGACTTCGTCTACGGGTCCAAATTCTTTTACCATTCCAAACTCCAACCATAGTATCTTTTCACAAAAGTCTTTCATTTGCCTGGCCGAATGACTTACAAAGATTATTGTTTTACCTTGTTCTTTAAACTCATGCATCTTCTGTAAACTTTTGTCTGCAAATGCCCTATCTCCAACAGATAAAGCTTCATCAATAATTAAAATATCTGGGTCTATATTTACTGATATAGCAAAACCTAATCGGGATCTCATTCCACTGGAATACGATTTTACTGGCTGATCTATAAATTGACCTAGTTCCGAAAACTCAACAATACTCGGCTCTAAAGCCACGATTTCTTGTTTATTGAACCCTAGCATTAAAAGTTTAAGTTCTATATTATCTCTGCCAGTGAGATCGCCCTTTAATCCAGAAGCGACGGCAATAATCGATACCTCACCTTTTACCTCAACAGTTCCTGAAGTTTCAGGCACAATGCCAGCTACAATATTTGATAAGGTTGATTTCCCTGAACCATTTACCCCTATGAAACCTATAATGTCACCCTTATTGGCCTCAAAGCTTACATCTGTTAATGCATAGAAATCTTCTCCATACTCCTTTGGAGCAATCAAATCTAATAAGCGCTCCTTCATACCAGTGTAGAGCTTATACTTCTTTGTAATATTTTTAACAATTATCGTCTTTTCCATTATATTCACAACCATTATAAGTAATCGATAAAGTGTCTTCTAAATTTCACATGTAACGTCGAGCCTATCAAGAACAATACAAGGACTACAAGCCAAAAGTAAAGGGTGTACTGCCAATGTTCAATGAAGTACCATTCCGTTCCAAATAGTGCAGATCTGTAACCCTCTATTAAATAATATAAGGGATTGAGTTTCAATATTGTCGGAAGTGGTTCACTCAAAATCGTTACTTGCCATAGTATCGGTGATAAGTACAACATCATACGCAAAATAGAGTTTAAAAGCATATGGACATCTCTAATCATCGTAGAAAGTGTTGACGTAATAAGCGATAACGAGAACATTAAACAGAAAGCTGCAAAAATAAAGTAAATAAATTGTAAGTAATGGATATTAACGAAAAAGCCCATGAGTTGGAATATCACTATCGTAATTGATAACATAACTAAATGAATGTAAAACTGTGAAAAAATCACAACATTAGGAATGACACTCATCGGGAAATTCATTTTCGATAAGATACGAAGCCTACTATAAATGGAGCTGGATCCCTGGATTGTTGACTGATAAAAGAATATCCATATTACGAATCCACCTAGTAACCATAGAATGAATGGTACTTCCACCCCAGGCACAACTTCCATAGGGCCTCTTTGCCGTATACTGCTAAATACAAACCAATAAATTAGAATTTGAATAGTGGGATTGATTACTTCCCAAGCCATTCCTAAATAATTATTTTTATTTTTGCTTTTTATTTCATATACAGAAAGCCTTCTAATTAAGTAAAAATTATTTATTTGTTCTTTTAGAACTGTAAGTGCATTATTCATAAATAAATCCCATCAACTTTCAACATTATGTTTTTTTATGATAATCAATACGTTCTACGATTATACAACCACTAAACCTATAACACAACTTAGTAAGACCAACGCTTTGTCATAAAAAATCAAGTTCAAATTAAACGTCACGATTTATCCATCTGTTTTTTTGAAAAGACCAATACAGATTTTTATATCGTTAACTATAGATTACAACACCTAAATTAGTCGGTCTACAACTCGTTTTGTAGAATTCCCATCTTCTAAGTAACAAAAACGTTCATAGAATGAGTTAAATGCTTCCGTTGATACATGTCCATTTTTTGACGCATATTCAATTGCATTAAATAACTCTTCTTCACTGTCGACAATTGGGCCTGGTGCATCTCTCTCAATGTCGAAGTAAAACCCTCTTAAACGATCCCTATAGTCTTCCAAATCATACATATAGAATATAATCGGTCTATTCAAATTTGCATAATCGAAAAAAACAGATGAGTAATCAGTAATAAGTAAATCACTAATTAAATATAATTCAGCTATATCAGGATAAGACGATACATCCTTGACGAAATCCCCATAAACCTCGAAATTAAAACTCTCCGCTATAAGATAGTGCATTCTTGTTAATAGAACGAATTCACTACCAAAACGTTCCTTCATTTTCTCAATTTCAAATTGAAATTCAAATTTATATTTTCCTTGCTCATAAAAATCATCATCCCGCCATGTAGGTGCATAAAGCATCACTTTTTTATTACTCGGAATCTCAAGCTTCTTTTTAATTCCTACAACATGGCTTTTTTCAGCAGTGTAAAGTATATCATTTCTGGGATAACCACTTTCTATTATTTCGCCATTAAATCCAAATGCACGCTCAAAAATATTACTTGAGTACTTATTTGGCGAAGTTAGGAATGACCAGTTTTCTGATTCACTAATAATGTTCTGTCTGTATTGTTCGGTTTTGGTTCCAGGCATATGAATTTCTTCAATATCAAGACCTAGTTTCTTCAACGGTGTACCATGCCACGTTTGAAGATATACCGTTCCTCTAGGCTTTGGCATCCATTTCGGTAGACGGACGTTGTTAATCCAATAATGGGCCCTCGGTTTCGTAAAAAACCACTTTAACGAGAATCGCTGAATATAGTCAATACCATGCGTTTCGAATAGTGGTTTGCTTCTCTTATCAATACTCCATAATAACTTATAGTTCGGATAGTTCTCACGCATATATTCGTATATTGCACGAGGACTATCACTATATTGTTTTCCGTGAAAGCTTTCAAATACCATCAATTTCTCTTTCTTAGGAAGTAATCCAATCACCGTGAAAATCATTTTAAAAAGTAATAGAAATGATTTATTTCGTTTAATCTTAGTTAACACTAGGGCTCCCTCAATTCGCTCATTATATACTTTCGCTTAGCAGTTATTACAGAGAATTTATTGATGTTTTCTCTTATTATTTATAATCGCCTGGCGAAGCTATAGATTTGTAGTCATGATATAGGCATGTTCAGCTCACATTCAAAAATACTCTCTACAATACTTAAGTAAAGTATTGTAGAGAGGGGCTTATCTTTTAACTTCTATTTGATCATCTAATATTGATTTAGTTAGGATTTAGTTAAATCTTCTCTTATTTTCGTTGTTGATATTCCAACAGTTCTAGGTAGGTAGACCACTTCGCACATATCACTTAAGAAGTCGAATTTCCCCTTCCAATCGTCACCCATTACAAAGACATCAACATTATAATCTCTTACATCTCGAATTTTTTGTTCCCATGTATGTTCTGGTATAACTTCATCAACATAACGTATAGCTTCTAATATTAACTTGCGTTGTTCAAAACTATAGTATGCCTTTTTTCCTTTTAGCGCATTAAACTCGTCGGATGAGATTGCGACAATTAGATAATCACCGAATTCTTTCGCACGACGTAATATATTTATATGTCCCGTGTGTAGTAAATCAAATGTGCCATATGTGATAACTCTTTTCACGATAATACCTCCATTAGGATTTATGAATTTAAGTATAGATATATATTGGCTGCCAGTAGTTTATTAAATGTCTTTTATTTTAATATACGCTTATCATTATACATGATTTACGCTTAAATATATATAGTACCTATTTCCACCGTTATTCGACAAAAAAATAGCCATATGCGAATTATACTCGCATATGACTAATGACTCTTAGTTATTAATCTTTATATATTCTGCACCATTAGTTCCGCCACTGATCCACGCTTCTTTACCATCATAAGAAATTTGGTACCATTCGTTGCTTCGAATTAGTTTATTGTGTTTATCTAAAATTCCAGCTAATAAGGTCCCACTATCCACACGCTCTATTGTTGTATTTGATGTGTTTGGATCTGGACGAATCCCTAATGTTGAGTTACCTGTTGATACTTCTAGTAAATTTAAAATTGTTATATATCCTCCATGAGCCCAACCAATTTTCCCACCAAAGGTTACCTTGTACCATGTTCCGTTCGTACCCAGCAACTCTATTTTTGAGCCACTTGGAATACTTCCCATAACGCCCGAACTTGTACTCGGCTCTTCACGTAAGTTTAAATTAATTGGTGTACTTGTCACACCATAAACTTCACTTGGATAATCGATTGTCGTGCCTGAATTCGGTTTTCCGATATCATAATAGTCAGGATCTCCCGATTTGGCTGGCTGGTTAATATATTTCGGAACATCGTATACTAATACATATCTATCTAGTAAATCATAGATTCGTTTTATATTAGATGTTTGTTTCACTGTCCAAGCAATATCCGTTGCATATTGTGGATGTCCTGGATTTATAGGATTCCATCTCATCTTATACAGCGTGTCTTGCCCTCTCGCTATATACGTATTAATAAATTTCGCTCCGCCAATGATTGCTTCCTCCGGCGTAGCCCATCCTTCATCAAATGCTTTTTTCGCACCACATTCTATAGGACAACTATCTACAGCTCCGATACCGTACATATTATAGACCGTAGATACAGCATCTTTTGCCGAAACAACTTTTCCTTTACTGTCAACTGGAACCCCTCGCGCTAGCGCAGAACGGCCATTCCCGGTTTCCAATAATGCATGGGAAATTAAGTACGCTTCATTGACATCGTAGCTAGCGCCTGCATCAATAAATGCTTGCGCTGTCCCGGTAAGCGTTCCGTGATTATTCAATATGTTTTGATTTACCTCTTCTGCATCTAGTGAAGCTGGTTGAGATAATACTAGAAATTGATAATAATCTTTGGAACTTTTTCCGAAGTTCGACGAGTTAATATAATACTCAACTTGTGGTCTTGAAGCACTTACCCAACCGCCGCTTTCACCTGAAACTTGAGGTGCTCGTCCCATCTGGATGTCGACAGCACTATTATAATCTGTACTATATTGCGTTGTTTTCGTTATAACTCTATCTGTACTAACATCATTTTGATGTATGTATCCAGTAATTGCCTTTCCATTCACAGTAACATTCGCCGTAAACCAGTTCGGAGAAAATGTACTAATTTGTACATAGCTTCCCTTTCCCATACTCGCTAATGCTCTTGACCTTGTAGAAGCTCTAGTATAAATATTAGTGTGTGCTTTTAAAGTTACCCCATCTAATGACTCATTTGATGTATAAACTTCTTCAACATGACTTGAATAGATATACCCCTTGGTCGCTTTTCCATTAACGTATACTAGAGCTTCATACCAGTTTTTCGAGAGTGTTTTATAGTGTAGAATCGATCCGGCGGCATATGATCTAATCGCACGTGCGTTCGTAGACGCCCTTGAATATACTGCGGTTGGATTTTCCAAACCTATGCCTTTTAAGCCTATTTGTTTGTCTACAATATTCTCTACATCGGCCTTATAAATATAACCGGTTGTTGCTACACCATTAACATAAACAAGTGCCTGATACCAGTTATTTGAAAGCGTCTTATAATATAGAATTGATCCCTCGTTATATTTTCTGAGATGATTGGAATTTGTTGAAGGTTTTCCATAAATAATAGTAGGACTACCCAATCCAATACCTTTTAAATTCTCTTGCATTCCACTGATGTTTTCTACATGCGATTTATGGATATAACCACTTTTCGCAACTCCGTTAATATAGACGAGGGCCTCATACCATTCGCTTGTAAAGGTTTTATAATATAATATTGAACCTTCAACATATGATCTGATTTGTTTGGATCCGGTCGAGGCTTTAGCGTATATTGGCGTCTGACTTATACCGATCCCCTTAATTCCCTCTTGCTTATCTACAGATGTCTCTACATCTGCTTTATGGATATAACCTGTTTTTCTGACCCCATTAATAAATACTACTGCGCTGTACCAATCTCGCGAATAATCCAAATATAGCAATATAGTTCCTTCACTATATGACCTTAAAACTTGTGAACTCTTAGTAGTATCACTATAAACATTGGTAATACCTTTAAGTGCAACACCTTTATTATATCCAGCGGCATATACGCTATTGCTTCCCGAAAATACTACCAATGCAAGCAATACTACTAATAAACTAATGGCAACTTTCTTGCATCCCTTTAACCTTCTCACTAAATTATCCCTCCGACTATTTAAATCTCAATATGCTTATATCACCTCCACAATATTCCTATTATCGACAACAAATGTCACTATGTAAAGTTTTTCTGGTAAATAATAGCTTCGTAGTATTTTTCCTTTCTAAATGATTGTGTTTAATGATACTATTACTAATATCATGTATTCAGAGGGGCAATCAATGGATAATAACAATAGAACAATTAATTTTCAATTTGTAATCATATTTCTACTATTTTCAACGTTAATTTTTAATACGTTTCAGCGGACTCAATTTGATATTCTAAGAGATCTTGGCAGCGTTAGTATTACGATAACTCTACTACTCATGTTTATTTTATTAACTAAAAGCTTTATCCCCAAAAAACATTATGACGTAAATCTCAAATATATTTATTTGTCAACTACTTCATTAATTATTATATTTTGCTTAAGCTTTTTATTAACTAATTCAGTCATGACGAACATTGAGTTTATTAAAGTCTTATTTATATTCTTATTTATATTAGGTTCAGTAAGAATAAACTGGCGCATAATACATGTTAAAGTATTCGCCTATTTATTAGGAGCCTTTTTCACTTTCATTTTTCTTCATTGGATTTCATTGGACTTCCCGAGTCATCGTTTCAAGAGTATATTTAGAAATCCGAACTACTTAGCAATTCTGTTGCTTTTAATGTTATATTTTAAGGTTCTTGCAATTAAATTTGGAAATAAAATTAGCCGTATCATATTTTCACCTTTAATTTTATTGAACATCATACTTATTTATAATACAAACTCTCGTGCAGTATTAATAACAATTGGTATAATACTTTTAACGTGGCTTGTTTTAAAAAAGTTCCCGACTTTTTCGACCTATTTGTTCCCAACTACAATTATATTCAATTTATTGTTCTTATTTACTTATATTAATCTTCCTGAATCAAAAATTGGTTTATTTCTAAATGAAAAAAGTATAGATATATTCGGAAAAAATTTCTTTTCAGGTAGGCAAGTACTTTGGAAGGACATGCTTGTTCAGATAAATGACAAGCTGTTTTTTGGTTTTGGAGTAGGTACCCGTGCAGGCGATATAACAGAATATAGATTGTCTTCACATAATCAATATCTTCAATTACTCACAGAAGTTGGCTTAGTAGGTTTAATAGCCTTCATCGTATTACTGTGGAGTATCTGGATATTACTTATCAAAAAGAACAACTTTACGTCCAATTTATCTGCTTCTTTTCTAATTGGTATTCTTGTTTATGAAAGTTTTGAATTATCATTGTTTCAAAATAATTATTCCATTGGACTTTTAATGTGGTTAATAATGACTATTGGGATTAACTTTAAAGATAAATAATTTTTGTTCATTGATAGCTATTAAAAACCACAATTAATTATCAGTTAGTGATAGGAGATTTAATATGAATTATGAAAAATCGATTGTAAAAGATATTTATTGCAAAGTAAAAATTGTCAATCATGATGAGTACAACAATTTATATGATATATATTTGGATGATATGAGCAATTATATATATTTGCATTACAACACGGATGAGTTTGAGGATATTGATCAAGAAAAGTTAAGCAGCTACTTTATAATAAAAACTTTTTTAGATTACCTTTCTAATAATCAAATTTTTCCCAATGAAATGGATCTTTCATCAAATGATTTCCAATTATTATTTAAGTTACTTAAAGAATCGATTGGATTGTTGGGTTACAATACCCTGCACCCCCTTCAAAGAACACTCTCAAGGAAATTGCTTCTACATTCTTTAATATCGAATAATAAGGAACTATTTGGTAATGTGATATTTGAAAGTGAAAAGTTACATGTTGAAGATCAAAAGCTTTATTATGGAAAATCTAATAACGAGAATTTCCAAAACCTATTATCTATTAATGCACTTCGTGTATTCTTTGAGAGGTTGACACTCGTTAATAATAACATTGACATTACTGGATATTTTAGGGTTCCTTATTTTCGTTCAAACGGTTTATTAAAAAATAAACTTAAACTGGTACTTTTTGAACCCTCTACCTCAACTGAACATGTATACGATATTCAAAAGTTTTACCGCCACGATATCAATAATTCTCATTACGAGAATAATGGATACGTTGGTTTAAAAATGAGTATACCTTTAACCGAGCTAACTGAGGGTAGTCATGACTTTTACTTAAGAATTTTTAGTGAGGATGGCCAAACTTATTATAATCAACGCATTTCAGCTGCCACGGTTTTCAACAGATTTAAAGGATACTTTACTACTTCAGATAAACTTTTCTTTATATCTGTCAACAGAAGAAATCATATAAATCTAAAAGTCAAAGGGCATTATTCTAAGGCGCGAAAGAAATTGACTCGTTTAGCAACTCATTTTAATGCAATCTTTAATTTGAAAAAAGGAAAACTAAAAAAAGGTGGTTTGGATCGATTAGCATACCTATTCACCTTTCCTTTTCTAAGAAACAAAAACATTTGGTTGATTTCAGAAAGAGGCGACACATGCCAGGATAATTCTTATCACCTCTTTAAACATATTCGATTAAATTATCCGGAGAAGCCTGTTTATTATATTATTGATAAAAAAAGTTCAGATTATGAGAAAATAAAAAATTTGGATAATATTATTAATAAAGATTCTCTGAAACACAGAGTTTACTTACTACATTCTCAAATAATAATAAATGCTTACGATGTTGAAGCTTATACAAAACCTGGTATGTATACCAAAAGACAGTACTTGAAAATATTTGGCGATATACTGAACTACAAAACAGTTTTCCTTCAACACGGTATAATTTATAATGATGTATCTGCAAGTATGAGCAAAAATAGAATAGGTAATGATTTAGTAATTGCATCACTTCCTAAAGAAAAAAAGTTCATTGAATCACATATGGATTATCCGTCATCAGAGGTAGTATTAACAGGTCTTCCTAGATATGATAATTTGAAAAATAGAAATCAAATTAAAAGAAAAATACTCTTAATGCCTACCTGGAGACGTCATTTGTCTTTAAAGTCTTATTTAAAACAAGATGAGAATGATAAGATTGAAATGGAGAAACAGTTCATTGAATCTGACTACTTTAATTTTTATAATTCTTTATTGCAATCTGACGAGCTTGCTGCATTGATTGACGAATACAACCTGGATTTCGAATTTTATCCACACTATGAAATTCAACCATATCTCGATAGCTTTCAATTAAATAATGAGAAAATAAAAGTGCTTAATAAAGAAGTCACTGATATACAAGATTTATTAATTTCTGCCGATTTACTAATTACAGATTACTCCTCTGTATTTTTCGACTTCTTGGCAATGAAAAAACCTGTTGTTTTTTGTCATTTCGACTATGAGGAATTTTATGAAAAACAGTATAAAGAAGGCTATTTAAATCTTAGAGATTACCCACTAGGCTATGTAACAAATGATATTGATGAAACAATTAGCAGTATCAAAAAGGTTATCGATAATAATTTCCAGATGGCTGAAAATCACATGAATAAAGTGGATGATCTTTTTCACTTTGATTTAGACAATCAATTTAGTGAACGAGTTTATCAAGAAATTCTACAATTAGAAAATAAAATTACACTAAGCCAAAATAAATAATATAATAATAACCTATCCATTCTTTCGGATAGGTTATTATTATATTAGAACTAAAAAAATCTTATTATGAAAACCAGATAGTTAATATGATATATTATGTTTAGTAAAGGTGTTGATGACCAGTGAAACTTTTTGAGATATTAAATAACAAAACTAAAGAAATTAGAGATAAAATAAGTCGTAAAAATGGTAATAACTCCTTAAATAAATTAGATGTTATTCAAAATGGTAAAGACATTACGATAAGTATGTCCATTTCAAATAAAAAAATAAAAGTAAGCAAGTTGTATATTAAACATGATAACGATATCGTTTGTAACTGTATTTTAAAATATAATAACAGAACCTTCACTACTTCATTAGACTTATCTAAACTAACACAATCGACCTTCTCCGAACTGGAACTTGGTGATTTAACTTTTTCTTTATTAATATCTACTACTGATAAATCCAATAAGGAAATCTTTCAAACAATTTCGCTTAATAAGTTTAAAAAGACTACTTTTAGCATTATTAATGAATTTGATTTACTCGATAAAAAAATAACCCTTGGAACTTCAACACAAGGTGATCTAATATTCATTAATAAAAAGGAATTTAATACCTATACAACTAGATTAAACCTCGTGAAAGTCAACAAAGATAAAATTTATATATCTGGTTTTATTAATACCTTTAATCATATTCCAAAAGAGGTCACAATTGTTTATATGGGTAGGGAAACAGGTTCTTCCAGAAGTTTCAAATTAGATGTAAAATTAATGACAAATAAAACTATGAAGAATAACGGTCAAAATCATTATTCTTTCAAAATATCTTCTAGCTTTCTTGATATTCTTGATGACAATTTCGAAAGTGATATTATCGATATTTACTGTTCCATTAAATTTCAAGACATCAATGAGGTGATTATTAAAAGAGCTGGAAAACCTCGTTATATTACAAATTTATTTATTAATAGTAGTTTTTTCGTTAAGGATGATCATGCAATATCTATAGTTCCTTATTTTACATTTAAAGCCAAGAACCTATCCTTAAACTGTGATGTTTATAGTAAGCAGACATTTTATTACTATTATTACTTTATTAGATTTTTTCATAAAGCTATTAGATTCTTTTTCAGGAATGAAAAAATATGGTTAATTGGCGAACAACCTTTTAAAGCTCAAGATACGGGGTTTCACTTTTTCCAGTATTTAAAAAAAGAGCATCCTGAAATTAATGCATATTATGTAATCGATAAGACATCACCAGAGATTGAGAAAGTAAAAAAATATAATAATTATTTAATTTACAAATCAAAAAAGCATTTTATTTATTCAATTGCAGCAAAAGCAATTATAACTTCACATCACCCTGACTATTTATATCCCTTGAAAAGCAAAAACTTTATAAAAATGATTAAAGCAAAAAGGATCTTTTTACAACATGGTATTTTAGGAACTAAAAATATGGCTAACATTTACGGAAAGAACTCAAGTAATTTTTATACAGATTTATTTTTAGTTAGCTCTAAACGCGAACAAAACATTGTAATAAACGATCTTGGATATTCCCAAAACGAAGTGAAAATAACTGGTCTTTCGAGATTTGACAAACTATTAAATAGAGATACCCCCTTAAAAAATCAGATATTAATTATTCCTACGTGGCGAGATTGGATCCTATCTGATTATGACTTTCTTGAAAGTGATTATTACAAGTACTGGAATCAACTTATTACTAATTCTAAACTTCGTAATATTACAGAACAGTACAACCTCGATATAGTGTTATGCTTGCATCCGAATATGCGAAATTATAAAAAGTATTTTACTGCAACTAACATTAAAATCATAAATCAAGGAGAAGTTGACGTTCAACAATTATTAAAAGAGAGTAATTTGATGATTACCGATTACTCAAGTGTAGGTTTCGACTTTAGTTTTTTAAAGAAACCCTTAATATATTATCAATTCGATAAAGAAAGGTTTTTTTCGAATAGTTCCTCACATTTGGATTTAGATAATGATTTACCTGGTCCAATTGCTTTTTCAATACAAGAGGTAAATGAATTAGTGTTAAGGTATGCTAAAGGAAATTTTAATATGGATAAAGAGTACATATTAAAATCCGAAAAACTTTTTGAATACAGTGATCAAAAATCATGCGAGCGCATTTACGGTGTTATTAAAGAAAAACTAGAAGATTAACCTTTTGTTTCACGCTAATAGATTCTTGAGCACTTAGTGAGAATTTCGGATAGAATTAGCACCTGTGATCATTACAATCATGAGAATATACCGCACCGATATGTTTTTCACCGATGATTGTAAAGGAACTTAACGAAATCAATAAATGTATATGCGAATACATTAATATCAATAAAAGTTAGGGAGTAAGCTCAATTTCAATATGCCCTGAAATAGAATGCGATAATTACCAACTTGACTCAAAAATTTCTACTAGAACGGGATCACAAGCCAAGTAGATAGGAATACGTTCTGAATTTCCTTGCAAAGACTTTCACAGTCCTTGTGTATTTATAATGGCTACGCACGAGCTTCTCAATTCATCTACAGCAAGCGTAAAATAGCGCCCACCTATAATACTGGTGGGCGTTATTTTTAATACTTATATTGGAATAACCAGTCCAATGATTAACTACACATAAAATTGCATATACTAACTAGCACACTTCGGATTCTTGATTCTCAAATAATTGTGTAGCTAGGAGTATGCAAAATGATCAAAAATAGACTTCGGCGTATGGTTAAACCAGTTAAGAAACATTTAATTAAAAAAGCCATCGCAAACAAATATTATTTGGAAAATGAATATTTGGTTTATGAAATCAAACTAATTAACTTTTGGCTCAGTCCTAAAAGTATGCGTGCCAAGTTTATACACGGCGATATTGAACTTAATTTATTTGTTGATAATAATGGGACGCTTTTGTTCGTAAGGGTTCCTGTTCATGAGTTGCGCTCGATTAATGAGGTTGCCTATATTGAGTTGACGATTGATAATAAATTGGTTTGGATTACAAAATCGACGCGTTGGGATAATTTCTGTGAAAGTATTTTAATAGAAAAGAAATACATAACGACGAATATATATAAAAGTATAATAATTGCCAACCATTTTAAGGAGTTAACTTTTATCCCAGAGAAGGTTCGCGTAACCGTGCCCACTACTAAGTACAATTCGCTGGTGCTTTCTCTTCAAGACTCGGATGTATTCACCGATTTAGATAGCCTTGAAGTTTACGCTTTTAATCATGATAAGTTTATTATTTTGAACGGAATTCGCGATGCTGCGAGTGCTGATATTGTGATAACTGAATTCTCTCCTCTGTTAATTGGATTATGGCGTTTATTTTTCAAGATAAACGATGCGTTCTATCCGCTTGAAATTGTGAATGACTATCATCGGTCTTTCGATACATATAATCATGAAGTCTCTTTGTTGACTAAGGGGGACTGTTTTTATTTGCATGCGGAGCCTCATTTATTCCTTCATGGCTCTATCGCTATTAATATGTTCGAAGATGAACAACTTCAATTGGCGATTAAATCTTATGATAAACGCGCAGATACTAATTTTGAATTAATTTTAGATGAATTGGCAACCTCCGATGTGAAAAACTATCCATTAACGAAGACGATGGATTCGTTAATTACAAAAATCGCCTTGAATGATTTATGTACAACCTTTTTCAGTAAACAGTTTTTCATTGTCGATGATAGTGCTGAACCAAAAAAATACCAATTTGATCTCCAAAAACATCATTTATCGAGCGCATTGACTACTTATAAAATAACGTGTGACTCGCAAGTTATTACACTGAAGTTTTATAAGCAAAAAGATCACTCCTTAGGGCTAAAAGTAACGAAACCTGTTATTAGACGTATGATTGTTGGCATTAATGATTTCAAGATTAAAGGATTTGTTCTTTTGTTGAATAGATTCATTCAGTGTCAGGCTTTCCTATTATTGGAGGAACGAGATTCTGGGGCGTCTATAAAAGTCCCTATCCATAATCGCTTTTCTGTTGACTTGATGAAGTTGGATTTAGTTCAGTTGAAAAGTAAGGACAAGACAATTATTGATTTCTACATTGTCGTGGAGAATAGCGAATCACAAGTCATTCGGAAAGAGAAAATCGCTTACCGACATGCGGATTATAAAAAGGATACGTATTACGAATACCAAATGATTGAGGATGCTGATCAAAACGAGCACCACTTCTTGCTTACAACAACACCTTTTGATAATTTAAAAATAGAGTCATTTACGATTCTAAACGACATTCAGCTACCCCTAAATGTGAAGAAGGACGACAATGTTTGGCTCATTGGTGAACGTTATAATACGGCGCAAGATAACGGCATTGTGTTCTTCAACTGGCTACGAGAAAATACCTCAGTTGAGGCCTATTATGTTATTGAGGAGAATAATGCCGACTTTGAATTGATTCGCGACAATCCGTATGTCGTTGCTTTTGGGACCCAAAAGCACTTTAATGTGTCATTGAAAGCGAAAGTATTGCTTGGTACGCATGACTTGGAAAACATCTTGCCATATAAAGCAGCCGGTGGTTTTTTTGGTTATGAGGAGACGTATAAAGTATTTCTTCAACACGGGGTGTTGGGGCGGAAAAACGTTGAGTACCATAAAAAATATTATGACCTGCCTTTCGATTTATTCATTGTCAGCAGTGAAGCTGAGAAATCGGATATTGTCGTTGGTGAAATGGGCTATGATAAAGAAGATGTTGTCGTCACGGGTTTGGCTAGGTTTGATCAGTTGGTTACCTCGGTGGCACCTAAAGACATCTTGTTGATGCCCACATGGCGTGATTGGATCAATACGGATGCGCGTTTTTTGGAGAGTGACTATTATACTGCATACTCGAAATTAATTAAAAATAAAAAGTTGTTACAGTTATTGGATGACTATGAGGTGAACTTGAACTTTTATCCGCATTACCGTGCGCAAGACTACTTCGTACATGAGTCCGAGTATCTACACGACCGCATTAAGTTTATCCCTTTTGGTTCTGAAACCGTACAAAACCTGTTGCTTCGACACGCATTATTGCTGACGGACTACAGCAGCGTAAGTTTTGATTTTTCATTACTTAAAAAACCGGTCATTTATTTTCATTTTGATGTAGACCGTTTTTTCAGACGCGGTATTTTGAGGCCTATCGAGGAAACGTTCATCGGTGGCATTGCAACAACTGGGGACGAAATGGTGGAATTGATAAGGGAACGGATTAAACACCAATTATCCAATTATGACTACGATATCTCTGGTATAATTAAATATGATGACTTGTCAAATTGTGAACGTATATATCGCCATGTGCAGAAACTGTTTATTCATGGACAAAAAGAGTAGTATTGCGCTGAATGCAATCCCGTTAAATACTGTCCCGAGCAACCGCGCTTTCCGCAGGCAAGCGCATAAGTGCTGAAAGATGCAGTACACCCTTCCCTGCCACATCAACCCTAAAAAGGCGTTCATAAAACGATGGCGCTCCTCGGTCGTAATAGCTGTTCTTCGTGACGGCTCTTCCTTTTCGGTCTTGGCGTCTACTAATTTCAACAGGAATCGTTGCACTTCGCTTGAATCAACTAGATTCTACTTATACCGACAGTAGTTTTCAATGCGACCCATTTGCACTGGAGTGTCTCCCTATTCTATAATTTCCAGGTATGCTAATGCGGAAACCTGTTTTCATAAGTGCAATCTACATAATTATATTAATTTAGAGAAGGTGTTTTCGTTTGTTGAAGGAGTTTCTGATTGCGGTTTATCTATTGTTTACGAAGATTGTGTTTGTTTTGTGTAAGTTGTTCCCAGTTCGTGATAAGTATGTGATGGTTTCAAGTTACAGGGATAATATTGAATCAGTTGCTCGAGAAATTCTTGGTGATCTTAAGGGTGATGTTGTGATTTTGACATCGCGTAATAGTAATTATTCGTTTGATGATTTAGGGTTAAGTGATTATCATTTGATTCATTTTGATAGTTTGAATGTTATTCATTACATAAAGAGTATTTTTCATTTGGCGACCGCTCGTACAGTTTTTGTTGATAATTATTTTGCTTTTTTAAGTGTGATGGATTTTAAGTCGAGTGTTGAATGCATTCAACTTTGGCATGCTGCAGGAGCTGTGAAGAAATTCGGAATGGCAAATCCGAACTTTTATGAGAGGCCGGCAGTTGCACAGAAGCGTTTTCTGAAAGTGTATGACCGTTTCGACAAAGTTGTCGTTGGTTCGGATGAGATGATTCCGATTTTTAAGCAGGCATTTAATTTAACCGATGATCAATTTTTGACGACCGGCATTCCGAGAACTGATTTTTTCTTTGATGAAGCTGCCATGGATATTGCTGAGCAGTCTGTTTTACGTGCGTATCCGGAAATTGGGAATAAGAAAGTGGTTCTCTATGCGCCAACCTTTCGCTGGGATCAGTTGAATGGGCAGGATATTCCTATTGATATTGAATCTATGACTGCTTCACTGGGGCCTGAGTACTTATTGTTTATTCGAATGCATCCTGCTGTTAAAATGAGTGAAGATCGTTCGCGAATAGACGGAGTTATTGATGTTTCGGGGTATCCGAATGTAAACGAACTGTTGCTTGTTACGGATTACTTAATTACGGATTACTCATCCCTTCCATATGAATTCGCGTTATTGAATCGTCCTCAAATTTTTTATCCGTATGATCTTGAGGAGTATGAAAAAGAGAGTGGTTTTTGGGGTTTATATGAAGAATCAGTTCCAGGGCCAGTTGTTAGGTCGACGGATGAAATTATTCAACTCATTGAAAATGATAATTTTAACTTTGAACAAATTCATCACTTTTCGTCTCAATGGAATAAATATTCTTTAGGAAAATCTTCTGGTAGTCTTGTTGAATACTTGCATAAAAAAATGCCTTCTTAAATATTACTAGAAGGCATTTTTAATTCTATTTTTTATAGTATAGATGGAAATAATCATTAAATTTTACATTTTAAAGATTTGCTAACTACTATATCTATTCACTAACCTACTTCCGTTGGATATAATAAGCGTCAAAAACTCCCCACAACACTTCGCACTTATCCACACTGTACTCTACGTGGGATAAAATTAGCCCAAAGTCAATATATCTATGATATAATCATATTAATTATTAGTATTATAATTTCAAATAGAATCCTTTTTTTACAAAGCAAAAAAGGAATGTACATATAAAATACAGTCAGTTTAAGGATGGATAAAGTTGGAAAGAAAGTATTTATACGAAATTAATTTTGTTCGGGCTATCGCTTGCCTACTTGTAGTAATGGTACATGTTAGCGCCATCTACTTTTTTGCATATGATAGAAGCCATACCACATTGACTAACTTCTTGACTCAAATAGGTAGAATCGGGACCCCTTTATTTGCGTTATTAAGTGGTTTTTTATTATATAATCAAACTTTAAATAGAGAATTCAGTACTCGTATGTTCCTCAAAAGTCGATTTGTGAAAATTATTTCTCCCTTTTTTTTCTGGAGCTTTTTTTATTTGATTTACAAGTCAATTTTCCGTAATTATTCTTTCCCAAACTTTTCATCTACTAAAGAGTCAGTGGACTTTATTTACATGTTTTTAACTGGCGGAGCGCATTCACATTTATATTTTATTGTTTTGGTAATACAATTTTATGTTTTATTTTTATTAATTCGAAAGTTCCTCAACTTAAAATCAATTGTTTTTTTGACGGTAGTATCATTTTATCTTAATTATACATTTATTAACAATAACTTCGCTTTTGAAAATATGTATATTGATCAATTTGTAACTAGTAGAGCATTTTTGTTCCAATGGATTTTCTACTTTATGCTGGGTATGTTATTAGTAGAGTTATGGCCTAAAATTCATAGTTTCCTTATTATAACAAAGAATAATCGCTATATGTTACTGCTAGGTTGTGTTGTTATTGCACTTAATGTTTTTAACTATCATACAAATCAAATGGTTATTTCATCAAATAAAAATGTCATTAACATGCTAACAGTTCCTATAGCATTTATGGTTTTGATTAGTTTGTATTATAATTTAATTATGATAAATGAATTTATTGTAAAAGTTTTCATTAAGATTGGTAATATGTCTATGGGGATTTATTTAATTCACCACTTTGTTATTTATTTATATCTAGATTATGCACCGTATAATGTTACTGCCTATCCAGCTTTTATTTTCATTTATTTTATAATGGTTGTTATAATTTGCATGATTATTTTAAAGGGATTATCGCTTCTTCCATTCAATCAGTACATTATAACTTTAGTTAAAAATAATAATAGTAATATAGATTTCAACATTAGGGAGACCCAAGATTTAATTAGGAAAATGAATCCTGACGATAGTATTGATAGAAAAGAACGCGAATTGTATGTTTAAAATCCTACAGAAGGATTTTCGAGTGAATTTGAATCTAGTTATGCTATAACTGAGGAAGTGAATTTATTGAAGAGAAACATCTTTTTCTTATTAGTATTTTCTATGTTGTTATCTGGTTGTTCATTTTCACAAAAAGATGAGGCTTTTATTCCAGAAGATTTTACTGAGAAAGAGTCTATTTTGACAAGTTATCAAAAACCCCCGTCTCATATGACCATTGGGATGATTGGAGATATATTGTTACATGAACCGCTATACACCTATGATGATTATGCGTATTCGTTTGAAGAGGTGAAAGCGCCGCTTGAGGAAATCGATTTTTTACTAGCGAACCAAGAATCTATGCCTTCTGGCGATTTGTATCCGTACAGCGGTTATCCCGCGTTTAATAGTCCCGCTCATATCATTGACGGGCTGAAAAATGTTGGGGTGGACATGGTGTCCATTGCGAATAACCATACGCTCGACCGAAGTGAAAAAGGTATTTTGGCGGCTATCGAGAATATTAAGTCGTATGACATGCCGTATGTCGGTGCGTATATGTCTGATAAGGATCAAAACGAGCCCCGTATTGTGACGGTTAACGGCATTACACTCGGCGTTTTGGCTTATACATACGGTACCAACGGGATTTTGACGCCTAAAGGAAAAGATTATTTAGTTGCAAGAATAGACCCAGAACGGATTTCACGTGAGGTTGCGGAGATGAAAGAGCTTGTCGATGTTGCTGTCGTTTCGATGCACTGGGGCAATGAATATGAGCTAACCCCCAACCAGTCGCAAATCGATTTAGCGCGAGTGGTCGCGGATGCTGGTGGGGATATTATTTTTGGGCATCACCCTCATGTTTTACAACAGTTTGATATATTAACAGGGAAAAATGGCAATGATACGCATGTGTTTTATTCGTTGGGTAATTTTTATTCCGGACAAAGTTTTGACTATACGGATATTGGCGGTATTGCGCGGTTGACGATTGAAAAGAATACAAATATCGATGGGCATCCCATTACAATTCACCAAAATTCTTTTTATCCGACCGCAGTCATTGAAGATGACAAAGGCATTTATAAAGTTGTTCCCCTCTTATCTGTCGAAAAGGACAAGATTGTTACGAACGATTGGGTTCTTAAACACATGAATGCCGTCATGTTTGAGTAGTTTTTGTCACCTTGTAACATAACTGTAATATACTTGTAATGTAATAGTCCTTGTTAAATCCTTCCTATAGAGTAGTATCTTGGATAGAGATATACTACTTTTTATAAGGGGAGATAAGAAAATGAAGAAAACTGTTTTTTCTGTTATGGCTACAACTGCCCTTGCAACTATGATAGCAGTCGGCGACGCTGATGCTTCTGAAAATACATACGATGTAAAACCAGGTGATTCCCTGTGGAAAATTGCGACAAAACATAATTCGTCAGTAAGCAACTTGAAAAAATTGAACAACTTAAGTTCTGACCTAATATTCCCAAATCAAAAACTGATCGTTTCTGGGAGCGCTAGTACTACGCCTTCAACAGGAAGCGCATCTTCTGGATCGACAACTGTTTCAAAGCCAACTACTACGACTAACTCATATACGGTGAAATCTGGAGATACGTTGGGTGCAATTGCATCAGCGCATAAAACTTCGGTTTCTGCTCTAGCAAGCTTAAACGGCATTGCAAACATTAATAGAATTAGCGTTGGACAAGTGTTAAAAGTTACTGGAACTGCAACAGCAGCTCCGGCACCAACACCGTCGAAGCCAGCTGCATCAACTTCTAAACCTAATACAAGTGTAGCGGGGGCAACATCTTATACGATTGTTCGCGGAGATACACTGTCAGGGATTAGTAGCAGGCACGGCATAAGTGTTAATTCACTTATGACAATGAACGGTTTGAATTCGCATATCATTCATATTGGACAAAAGCTTCAACTTGATGGCGTAGCGGTTTCAAAACCTGCTGTTGGCCAAACGGCAGCTCCTAAACCACAAGCACCAGCAGTTTCAAATTCAGGTAGCGGTGTTTACGCTAACGTAGTTGCTAATGCGGTTGCTCAAAAAGGTGTTCCTTATGTATGGGGCGGACAATCCCCACGAGGATTTGACTGTAGTGGATTCATTCACTATATCTTTAACCAATCGGGTGTTTCTATGTCTCGTACAAACGTTTCCGGCTATTACAGCAGGTCATATGACATTAGCAATCCTGTACCGGGTGACCTAGTATTCTTTGACAACACGTACAAAAGAGGTCTTTCTCATATGGGCATTTACTTAGGTAACGGAAAATTCGTTCATGCGGGTTCTAAAGGGATTACGATTGCACACGTCAATGATAGCTATTGGAAAAATAAATTTAATAGCTACAAGCGTCTTTACGCAGTTGATTGATTTAATAGAGATAAATTTAAAAGGTTCAGGGACTTTATTGTCCTTGAACCTTTTTTGTTTGGGAAAATTGCTTAGGATGTGATTTAATTAATTCAAACTTTATAGGTCTAAGGGTACTATTCGCTGATAACTATGCCGTGGGCGCTGATACTTGGCTTCTATGCGCTGATATCCTCAATTTGAACGCCGATAATACGCCCGTGAGTGCTGATAACTCCCGTCCAAAAGATGATATTCATTAAAACCCGATGATTCAACACAAATTCTAATCACATAAGCGGTGGATCTGGAACGATGTGGCGTTCGTTGTTGCGCCAGTAGACGATCCACTCTTCTATCCGGTCCATTGCGATTTCTAGTTGGTCGTAGGAATTCGCGAATGAGAGTCTGACGTATGCTTCACCGATTGGTGTGAATGCACTCCCTGGTACAACTGCGACGTCTGCTTCTTTTAATAAGGTGTGGGCGAATTGTTCGGATGTCATGTTGAACTCTTTAATAGAAGGAAAAATATAAAATGCACCGTTCGGTTTGACAGTAGGGAGCCCCATAGCGGTAAGTCGGGTGTACACGAGGTCCCGCCGCTTGATGTATTGCTTGTTCATGTCCGCTGGCGTGTTAGGGCATTCGGTTAGCGCAACGACTGCTGCGTGCTGCGCAGGTGCGTTTGCGCATATTGTATTATGGGCGTGTGCTTTGACCGCATGCCGCATCCATTCCGCAGATGCGAATAAAAAGCCGAGACGCCAACCGGTCATTGCGTGTGATTTGGATAGCCCGTGGATGAGAAAGAGTTTACTTCTGAGCTGTGGATATTGAGCGAATGAACGGTGTGTACCTTTAAATGTGTTTTCGCTATATATTTCGTCTGAAACAATGAATATGTCGTGTTTAACAACTACATCTACAAGTTGGTCCATTGTTTCGTGTGGAATGATAACGCCTGTTGGATTGGAAGGGAAACTAAAAACGACTGCTTTCGTTTTTGGTGTGATTAGTGCGGCGAGTTGCGTTGGGTCTGGGATGAAGTTTGTTTCTGTTGTATCAAGATAGACGGCGGTTGCCCCTGTTAGCGTGATGAGCGGATCGTATCCTGCGAAAATTGGCGCTGGTACGATAATTTCATCACCCTCTTCTAAGATTGTACGAAAAGTCGCGTCCATTCCCCCACTTGCCCCTGCTGTAATAAGCACTTCCGTTTGCGGATCATAGGTGAACCCGTATTTATTGTTGAAGTATTCGCTGGCGGCATGTCGTAGTTCTAGTAATCCAGCGTTATGCGTGTAGCCCGTTTTGTTCGCAGCGATTGCATTCACCGCCGCCGCCTTTACTTTGGCCGGTGTCGGGAAATCAGGCTGTCCCACTGTTAAGTTAATGGCGTTCGGGTAATCAACAAGCATATTCGCGATTTTGCGGATGCCCGATAATTTAATTGCTTGAATACGCGGGTTAATGGTAGGTGTCAACGTACTTCCCCCTTTTCGTTAGTAGGTGTTAGAATAATCTGCTTTCTTAAGTATAGTTTACTAGGAGAGGGGGATGAATAGTAGTTTTATTGGTGATAATTCTAAATTTAAATGAAATACTTTTTATATTACCAACAAAAAAGCACCCAATTAATAAATTAGGTGCCTTCTATTTTTATTCGCTATTATTTTAATTGGTTTAACCTTTTTTTCGTTAATGCCCCCGGTCTCCCGTCAGCTATTAAACCGTTTTTACGTTGGAAGTTTTTCAGTGCATTATCTGTTGCTTTCCCAAAAATACTATCGACTGTTAATTTGTATCCAAAACTGTTCAATGTGCGTTGTAATGAACCTACATCAGCACCTCTGTCGCCAACTTTCAACACTCTAGATGATGTAAATTGGACTTTTGGTTTTGCTGATGCTTTTTCTACTACCGGTTTTGGCTTCACAGTGGGTTGGTTGTATGCCTTCATGTAAGCCATTGACATCCAGCCGGTTTTACCATTAACTCTTCCGTATCCCCAAGTTACACTTCCTACTTTTCGGGTATTCGTAATCGTTACCTTCGTGCCTTTTTTAGCGTTTGTTAAGTACCTATTTTTGGCACCTGCTGCTGATCTTACGTTTAAATTCGCTGTTGTTTCGTATACATTATTATTTGGTTTAACTTCTGGCTTTGGTGTTACTACTGGTGGTTTTGGTTTCACTGTCGGTTGGTTATATGCCTTCATATATGCCACCGACATCCAGCCGGTTTTACCATTAACTTTTCCGTAACCCCAAGTTACACTTCCTACTTTTTGCGTCTTCGTGATTGTTACCTTCGTGCCTTTTTTAGCGTTTGTTAAAAATTGGTTTTTAGCCCCCGGACCTGATCTTACGTTTAAATTCGCTGTTGTTTCATATACTTTATAATTTGGTTTAACTTCTGGTTTTGGCGTCGGCTTTGGTGCCGGTGCCGGGTTTGGTTTTACTGCTGGCGGTGTTGGCTTTACTACTGGCGGTGTTGGTTTCACCGTCGGTTCATTGTAGGCCTTCAGATAAGCCATTGACATCCAACCGGTTTTACCATTAGCTGTTCCGTACCCCCATGTTTCATTCCCTACTTTTTGCGTCTTCGTGATTGTTATCTTCGTGCCTTTTTTGGCGTTTGTTAAAAAACTATTCATGGCTCCTGCGCCTGATCTTACGTTTAAATTCGCTGTTGTTTCATAAACTTCACCTTCAGGTTCAACTTCGGGTGCTGGAGTCTGTTCTGGTTCTGGTTCTGGTTCTGGTTCTGGTTCTGGTTCTGGTTCTGGTTCTGGTTCTGGTTCTGGTTCTGGTTCTTGCTCTTCCTTGAATCCTGAGCTTGTACCCTTAGCTGGTAAATCTAATGCCTTCGCTGTTCCTACACTGTGTGCAACCGCAATATCATTAATGAAGTTCTCATTTTTTAATAGCGCCGCGTCTTTTGCATTATCAATAAACATAGTTTCAGTTAATAATGATGGCATGTTTGTTTCTCTTAAAACATGATAGTTGGCTTCTTTAGAGCCTCTATCTTGTACATTATATTTCATTAAAACTTCTTTTATTTCTGCATGAATTACCTGTTGAATTTCTTTCGATTCTGCTTCTACGCTTGGGGGTTGTACCATTCGACCATTGAATGTAAAGTCTTCGTATCCCGTTCCCCCACCTGCGTTGATATGTATTGATAAGTAGATATCAGCATCCCACTCATTAGCCATTCTCGAACGTTGTGTCAATGATACGGTGGTGTCTGATGTTCGTGTCATCATCGTTTCTACATCATAATTATTGTTCAAATGGTTATTAATCAAAGTTGCCAGCTTTAACGTTAAATCTTTTTCACGTAGCCCGTTACCTATTGCGCCCGAATCATTTCCACCATGTCCGGCGTCAATCATTACTTTCTTAAATGGCTCCTCCGCACTTACCGTTACTGAAGTCATTCCTAGACCGATGCCTAGAACAACAATCATTACTGCCACTAATCTTTTCACGCTCGTTAACCCCTTATTTAATTATTATGGTGAAATATTTATGGTGGTAGGTTTTGTATTTTCTTCCTGACAATAACAGCACCCGAAAGTCCTTTCCATCATTACACCACTCTATAACTTTTAGTCTATCATAATTAAAAATGATACACCATTACTTTTTGCCCAGTATCGTATCAGTTGAGTAAAAATAATGCTTAGCCATTGGTACTGACCAAAAAGATAGGACAAATAGGTTCTAGCAATTAAAAGAAAACGTCATATCCCTTAATGGGTGGATGCCTTAAGACAAAAAAACAGGCTGCCTAAACACAACTAAAATAGTGTGTCTTGGCAGCCTAATGAAGGCGTTTATATGTGTTTTTTATCTATATAAAAGTCTACTCAATGCATCTCTTTATTACTTAACGATCGTAATGCATTGCAACACGACGAATATTTAGCAAATGTTTCGCGCTGATATTATCTGTCGTACTGCTACCTCCAGCAGTTCCACAACCTAATGTTAAAGAAGGATTTAGCATGGTTGTCGCACCTATTCCGCCAAGCGTACCTCCCGTATTGACAAGGATACGTGAAGCGTTAATGGATAAGCCGAATGCTTCAACCTTTGCTTTGTCAGTAGAATGTAAAATTGCCGTATGCCCGATTCCTTCAATATTTAATAATTGACTCACTTTCTCTACGCCATCTTCCCAATTGTTAGCTATATATAACGGAAGAATTGGCGCTAACATTTCACGTGAGTAAGGATTATCTTCGGAAATAATTGTTTGCGCTACAATAAGGATTGTTGCGCTTTCTGGCACATCAATTCCTGCAAGCTTCGCAATAACAGATACAGGTTTCCCAACAATTGCAGGATTTAGCGTGCCATTTTCACGTATAGCTATTTTGCTTAACTTCTCTACTTGTTCGTCATTTAAGAAGTAAGCGCCTTTCTCAAGTAAAGTCTTCACAACTTCATCTTTTACAGCTGCTTCTGCAATAATAGATTCTTCAGAAGTACAGATTACCCCGTAGTCGAATAACTTACTTGCCAAAATATGTTCCACAGCTTGTGCTATATTTGCTGTTTTCTCTATGAAAGCTGGCCCATTTCCTGCACCAACACCAATTGCCGGATTTCCTGAAGAATACGCAGCTTTTACCATTTGGCTGCCGCCTGTCGCTAAAATAATCGCTGTATCTTCATGCTGCATCATACGCTCTGTTTCTTCTAAAGAAGGTTGTTCAATTACTTGAATCAGTCCTGCAGGTGCTCCCGCTTTTACAGCTACCTCTTCAATCCGGCGAGCTGTTTCCACGATGCTTTTAACAGCTGCTGGGTGAGGAGAAAAGACGATCGCGTTTCTTGTTTTTAATGAAAGTAATGCTTTAAAAATCACTGTGGACGTCGGGTTTGTCATCGGGATTAAAGCCGCGACTACGCCCATCGGTACAGCAATTTCATATATTCCTTCTGCTTCATCATGATGGATGATACCCACTGTACGTTCATCTTTGATGGAAGAATAAATCGCTTCACTCGCGAATAAGTTTTTCGTTATTTTATCTTCAACTTTTCCAAATCCTGTTTCCTCAAATGCCATTTGCGCTAGTTCTTTGGTGATTGCTGTCATTTCAGCTGCTACCGCATCGACAATTTTATCGACTTGCTCTTGGTTAAATGATTCATATTTTTGTTGTGCTGCCTTTGCTTCTTCAATTAAAACCGTTACTTCTTTCGTCATTACTTGTGTCATGTTAATTCCTCCTCTAAATGCTATACATTAATTATAAAGCGCTTTCATTACTCCTCGTTAGGACTTTCCTGTTGTTAAATAGTCTTTTCTTGTGTTTATACTGTTTCTTTATGTCTTTAGTTCACATTTATTCCTATTTTTCTCCTTTCTAGTAACATTAGTAACAGAAGAATAGAAATAGGGAAATGAGGAATTATAATGTGTAATGTTCTATTAGCAATCCCCGGTACAGAGGATCGACGTTTTCTTCTGGACATTTTCACGGATCACTTTTTTAACGTTACTTTTACCCGATGTAAAACACAGCGATGAAGCTTATTACTTACCTAATATAGAACAAGTCGATATATTAATTTTAGATTTAAGTAATGCTCCCGAACTAACTTTTAAATATAAAATGAAGATCTTGAAAGTACAACCGAATGTTAAAGTGATTTTATTAGATGATCAACAAAACGCAGACCATTTACAACTTGCACTGCGTAGCGGAGCAATTGATTACTTGGTAAAACCTTTACAAGCAGATGAATGTAAAGCTGCTATCCATCGTGCAATTGTTTCACTCAATCAAGTTTCGCTGCTCTATATTAACAGCGCTGATGCTGGGGCAGAAAAAAGTAATAACGCCCACAAAATGATTCAGTATATCCACCAGCATTATGATGATGAAGACTTGTCTTTAGAACGTTTGGCAAATAAAGTCCAACTAGATTCAACTTACGTAAGCCGAACGTTTTCAGATATTGTAGGCATGCCTTTCACGCAATATGTGATGCATTACCGAATCGAACAAGCAAAAAAGAAACTTCAACTTACTGACTTAAAGGTTTCCGATATCGCCGAGCAAGTAGGTTATTCGAATATCACTTATTTCAGCAGGGTTTTTAAAAAGGCTACACAATACACCCCGACCCAATTTAGAAAAGTATTCGAAGGTAAATATGTACCTGCCGACTTTAACTATGTAGCGCAAGTTTTGAACAACACAAATTAGCAAGCCTCTAAACTGAAAGTAGCATGCTGCACAAACTTTATTCCAAAGAAAAAAACCTTCTAGAGTGAAGGTTTTTTCTGTTTCTTTCGTTGATTCCACATATCTTCAGCAGCTCCTGAGCCTAGGATTACGCCTACGATGATGATGAAGAGACCGATTATATGTCGACCTGTGATGATTTCGCCTAGGAATAATGCAGATCCCATTAAGGAGAAAATCGTATTGAAGTTAATGAATATCGCGGCTTTTGATGGGCCGACTATTCCAACCGAATAGTTGTAGAGCATGTGTCCTACAGCGGTTCCAATGATTCCACTAGCTGCGAAACCTAGCCAAAACAGTCGAGGTACCTCTGCGAATGCTCTTATTTCTCCGGGTTCTTGAATAACGGCGATGATAATTAAAACGAAGCTACCGATTACCATCATATAGGCGGTCAAGAGCCGTGGATCAATTGTTCTAGCCGCTTTTGAAATGACTAAAAATGACAAGACTTGCGCCAAAATCGCAAGGAAGACGAATATATCGCCTAGTGCAAGACTTGCGGGTCCGCCGCCTGCAAGGACAACGGAACCAACGCCCGTGAGCCCAAGTACGAAACCAGCCCATTGTACTTTAGATGGGTAGTTGCGGATGATGAGCGATACTAAAACAGCAGTCAGCACCGGACCCGTTCCAAGAATGAGTCCCGCATTTGTACCGCTCGTACGATAAAGGCCCATATTTAGAAAGTAATGGTGTAGGACGACGTTTAAAAGTGCCCCAAGTATGATGTATTTCCATTCATTTTTAGTGGGTAAGCGAACTAATTTAAACGCAAATAAAATAATGAATACCGAGATACCTGCCAGTAGAAGTCGGAACGCTGTCATCGTTACTGGTTCTATGTGTAGGAGGAGATATTTTAGAAGAGGTAAATTTAAGCCCCAAATAAGCATTGCGGTCGTTAGTAGTGCGTAGATTCTCCACATATAAGCGTTCACTCCTGATTTTAATATGTCTTTTTCATTGTGCTATTTTGGGGGTTACTTAGTATACTTTGAAGTAGTTGCGATTTCCCTAAAATGAGTTATATTGGCTGTGCTTAGTTCTGGATTTAATTCCGGAAAACAACCTGCTTTATGAAGGTTGCTTTCGTCTTTTTCTCTGTTTCCACAAATCTTCTGCGGCCCCTGATCCAAAAATCACACCTGCAATAATGAAAATCAGTCCAAATAGATGGAGTAACGTGATCACTTCACCTAAGAATAACGCTGAGCCAACTAGGGAGAATACCGTGCTGAAGTTTATGAATATCGCAGATTTCGATGGGCCTACCATTCCGACAGAATAGTTGTAGAGCATGTGTCCAATAGCCGTTGCGACAAGGCTACTCGCTAGAAACACTGACCAGAAAATAGGTGGAACTGCGGCGAAGGCCTTTATTTCGCCAGGTTCTCGTATTAAACCAATTACTACTAATATTGTTGCCCCAATGACTAACATATAGCCCGTCATCAGTCGTGGATCCAGTGTTTTGGCTGCTCTTGAAACGACTAGGAACGACAACACCTGTACAAGGATTGATATAAATATATAGAAATCACCGATTGAGGCACCACCTATTTCTCCACTCGCAAGAACGATAATGCTCACGCCAAATAGCCCAGCAAAAAAACCTATCCACTGCACTTTCGATGGATAATTACGGAAGATAAGGGACACTGAAATTGCTGTAAGTAGAGGCCCTGTACCAAGAATTAACCCCGCATTTGAACTCGTTGTACTCATAAGCCCAACCGTTAGAAAGTAATGATGGCCGACAACATTCAGCAATGCGCCGAGCACAATTAATTTCCATTCGTCTCGTGTCGGCAGTCGAATGAGTTTAAATACAAAAAGTATTATAAACACAGTAATCCCTGCTAATAAAATACGAAACGACGTCATTGTAATTGGCCCGATATATACAATCAGGTATTTTAGTGCGGCCACATTCAATCCCCAAGAGATCATGACCCCTACAAGTATCGCGTAAATCTTCCACATAACGGTCGTCTCCTTTAATTAAAAGATTACCCGTAACGATGGATGTATACTGTTGGATCGCCCTTACATACCTTCATGGACAGTTATCTAGTATACATCATTTATGTCTACGGGGCTAACAAGTCGGAGCACTACGGTTCACCATAGGGCGATTGCACCGTCTGTTCTCGATTCTGTGCCGCCTGAGAGTACGCCTGTTTCTGGGTCCCGCCAAATGATTTGGCCGCGCCCGAATGATCCTGAGTCCAGTGTCGGTCGAATGTTGTGGCCTAGACGCGTTAGGGCTTGTGCAAGGTGATAGGGAAATCCTGGCTCAACGTCGACGGTGTTTTCTTCAACCCATTGCCAACGCGGTGCATCGAGCGCTGCTTGTGGATTAAGTTTGTAATCGATGGTATTTATAACGACTTGGTAATGGCCTTGCGGTTGCATAAAGCCCCCCATAACGCCGAACGGGCCAACTGCTTGTCCATCTTTCGTTAAGAACCCTGGAATAATGGTGTGGTATGTGCGCTTTCCTGGTTTTAGCGCATTTGGTGCATTTGGGTCTAATGAGAAATCAGCACCGCGGTTTTGTAGCGAAATTCCTGTGCCTGGAATGACGATCCCTGATCCGAAGCCCATATAATTCGATTGGATGAAGGACACCATATTCCCCTCGTCGTCTGCGGTCGCAAGATAAACCGTGCCGCCTTTTGGCAATTCCATTGGCTCTGGCAGTGTTGCTGTTTTTTTGATTTTTGGGGCGCGCAGTTTTGCGTATTCTTGTGATAATAAATAATCGGTTGAAATCGGCATTGCATCTGGTTCTGTAATGAATGCTAAGCCGTCTGCAAATGCGAGTTTCATCGCTTCGATTTGCTCGTGTAAAGAGTTTGTTTCGTGTTGATTAGGTACGTTGGTTTCACTTAATATATTGAGTGCCATTAGCGCGATCATCCCTTGGCCATTCGGTGGAATTTCCCAGACATCGTAGCCGCGGTAGTTTGTTGAAACCGGTTCGACCCATTCTGGTTTGTAGCTTTCCAAGTCTGATTTCCGAAGATAGCCGCCGTGTTGTTGCATGAACGTATCAATTTGATCTGCCAGTTCTCCTTTATAGAAGGACTCCGCATTTGATTCGCCGATTAGGCGCAGTGTTTCGGCATGTCCTGGTGATTTCCACATTTCACCGATTTCCGGTGCACGACCATCTGGCGCGAATGTTTTAAACCACTCGTCGAATTCTGCTGTTGTGAACGTTGATTTAAAACGTTTGTATGCGATCTTCCAGTACTTTCCGAGAATTGGTGTCAGGGGGTACCCTTCTTCCGCGTAGCGAATTGCTGGTTCGAGCGCTTCTTTTAAAGATAATTTCCCGAATTTACGCGACAGTTCAGCCCATGCTGCAGGAACGCCTGGAACGGTAATTGGCGTTAAGCCGTGAATAGGCATCTTTTCATGTCCCGCCGCTTTTACAGTATCGATTGTCAGTTGTTCTGGTGCTGGGCCTGATGCGTTGAGTCCGTGAAGTTTGTCTTTCACCCAAACGAGTGCGAACGCGTCGCCGCCAATTCCGTTTGATGTTGGTTCAACCACCGTAAGTGCCGCCGCTGTTGCGATTGCAGCATCTATCGCGTTTCCACCTCGCCGCATAATTTCAATACCTGCCTGCGCTGCAAGTGGTTGTGACGTCGCCACCATGCCTTTCTTCGCGAAAGCTGTGTGTCTTAGTGATGGATAGGGATTGTATAAGTAATCCATTGTGTGTTTCCCCTTTGTAGTCATTTATTTTTCGTTCCTAAATAATACAATAGCTCCATAAATAGTGCCGCTATGATTCCGACAAGCATCCCGTTTGAAAGGATCGGTTGGACGAGTTGTGGCAATGTGCTAAAAGTAACTGCTGGAAGCGACATAATTGCTAACCCTAGTAAAGTAGGAAGGGCGATTCGGTAAACCGTTTTCGGATTGAAAGATAACCCATCTATGTTTTTAATAGCCGATCCAAACAGTTGTATGTAAGCGACAAATAGCACTGTGTTTCCGACACTTTCCGGAATTGTAGAGAAAAAAGCGCTTAATTGCGGGCTCATTCCTAACATGATGAATAACAGTGAGCCAATGAAAAACGGCGCGCGTTCGCGAATTCCTGTTGATTGCAAAAAGCCTATAGATGACGCGTACGGTGCATACGGCACAAGGCCAAGTACACCTGCGAATGTTGATAGTGAGCCCGTCATGAAAAATGAAGCCTTGTACTGGGCAGGGGTTGTCTCTTTTTCGAAAATAGCTTCGGCCCCTTTTAATGTTGCGATTGTGTTCGTTGTGTTGAGTAACCCGGTAATGACGACCGTTATAATGATCCCCCACTCAAACGCTGGCTGTCCCCAAGGGAACCATGTGAGAAACGGCGTTGTATGTATTGTTTCCGTCGCGACTATCGGGAAGAGTTGAACGGCCACAATCCACCCAATCGTCATACCAATGAGCAAGTTTAAACTACTAATAATCCCCTTGCCCTTCACATGAATGAGGATTGTAATCGCTGCGAGTACAATCGAAAAAATAGCCACTTTCACATCGATAGAATTACTCGTATTCAGCCCAAGCATCCCTTTCAAAAATATCGTGATCAGTTGATTGGCGAGTAATATAAGAAAGACAAACATCACGATTGGCGTAAACCATTTTTTCAACAACTCGCCGATGCCAAGCAACCCAAAGACTGCCACAAGCACACCAGAAATAATAATCCCAACAGCAATACTTCCACCTACTGTCGCAAGTTCAAGATTCATCGTGCTTGCTGTTGCGGCTAGGCTCAGAATAACGCCCCACCAAAGTCCAGATTGCCCTTCCATTAACGCCAAACGATGTCCGATAAAGCCCTGCAACAAACAAGCAATCCCAGTAAATATAAAGGACCGCTGAATGGCCGATACAATTTCAATTTGGTCGAGCTCAAATGCGCCACCGATCGAAATTGGAATAACGACGGTATTTGCGAACATGAAAAATAACCATTGAAAACCTGCCAAAAATGTAACTGTCTTATGCATTGTCCGCGTTCCCATTCACACTGCCCCTTCATGATTAAGACTACTCTATATTGGTATTCTTACGATATTAGATAACTAGTTTACTGAATTCATTATACATTAGTATTGGTTGTTTAGGGAGACGAAATAGATATTTTGGGATGGATGCCGCGAGTAGGAGATTTACTAGTTTCCTCCATATAAAAAACGCTTCATATATCGCGAAGCGTCTTCTCATCTTTCATTATATAGTATGAATTTCTTCGCTCCCCTCGCATTTCGAGGCTTGATTTCGCAAGTAGCCGTGTGGCGATATTACGATCTTGCATTTTGGTGAAATAGCGGAATTGGCGATTGGTCATTTTGCTATTGATTAACATAAACCAATCTTTTATCGCATCTTGATGTTCTGTTTTACCAGTATATTTGCAAGGTGGACACGTCCATTTTTGATCAAGCCATTGCATGCCTATCCGGGAACAATTCGGACAGATGACCCCTGTTTCAATTTCTGCGGATGTGATTTTCATTGTGGATAGTATTGGAAAAGGATTGTATTCTTCATGGTATCTGACCATTTCATTCGCAAGGTTCCTTATTTTGATTTTGGTCAGTATGGGAGTATCCACGGTTAACGTCCGTAAGTAGGCTGGTATCTCATAAGCAAATGCTATTTTTGTTCCTTTAATGTCGGTTACAGTCAATTCGTTGGAGTAGGCAAATGCGACAACTTTTCTAATAGGTATTTTTATTTTTCGTTCTAAAAGCCACTCAATTAGATGAAATGCTTTTCGCTCTAACTCCGCAACTGGACTGGTTAACCCTTTCCTAGTGCCATCGCTTGATACTTTAATAAACTGAGTTGGATTTGAGGATAGGATTAATTTTTCTCCGATATTTTTCGCCTCGAAAATGATGATAAATGCTGGGGTTATTAGAATTGAATCCATTTCAAAAAATATGCCATTTTGTTTCAAACATATGCCATGCAAAATTGCGTGTGGATATAACGGTTGAAACTCGGTCATTTTCTTATCAAAATGCTGCTCTCCTCCGAATCCTGCTCTTCGATTGTAAATCTCTCGTTGAATACTTTTCAACTCTTGATGATTAGTCGATAATCGCTTTTCAAGAGCCTTTAATCCTTGAAGTTTTCCGGGGATTGTCCGCTGTTTATAGATCAAATTAGATCACCTCTCAAGTAGCATAGCAAAAGGCGTTGCGAATTAATAGAGTATTTGGCGAAGTTGAATTATCACACGCTGATAGTGGTTAAAACGGCGTTTTGTATGGCTGAAGGTGGGTGTGGGGGTGTCGGTGGTTGCGGTTTTATGTGCGGCGGATTGTTTATGCTCGGTTAATCGTCTTTATGCTCACTTCCGGTGGAGGTATGCTCGCTTACCACGAGTTATGCGCGGATTTACAGCCTTATTGCTCGCGGCGAAGGATTATGCTCGATTAATCGGAGTTATGCTCACTTCCGGTGGGGCTATGCTCGCTTTCCACGAGTTATGCGCGGATTTACAGCCTTATTGCTCGCGGCGATGGATTATGCTCGATTAATCGTCTTTATGCTCACTTTCGGTGGGGCTATGCTCGCTTTCCATGAGTTATGCGCGGAGTTACAGCCTTATTGCTCGCGGCGAAGGATTATGCTCGGTTAATCGGAGTTATGCTCACTTCCGGTGGGGCTATGCTCGCTTTCCATGAGTTATGCGCGGAGTTACAGACTTATTGCTCGCGGCGAAGGATTATGCTCGGTTAATCGTCTTTATGCTCACTTCCGGTGGGGCTATGCTCGCTTTCCATGAGTTATGCGCGGATTTACAGACTTATTGCTCGCGGCGATGGATTATGCTCGGTTAATCGTCTTTATGCTCACTTCCGGTGGGGCTATGCTCGCTTTCCATGAGTTATGCGCGGATTTACAGCCTTATTGCTCGCGGCGATGGATTATGCTCGGTTAATCGGAGTTATGCTCACTTCCGGTGAGGGTATGCTCGCTTACCACGAGTTATGCTCGGATTTACAGACTTATTGCTCGCACGCCGCTTAATTGCTCATAAAATCACAAAAAAATCCACCCCTCGATAACGCTGAGGGGTGGAAGTTGTTACTTATTCGTTAATAGCAGTGAAGCTACCAGTTTCTTTTGTTTTGAATTCGAATTGACCTTTTTTGTATGATGCTTTTAAAGGTTTCTTTGAATTCGGTTCGTGGACTGCTACTTTCTTATCGTTTTTCAGTTTTGATTCATCAATCGATAACACAATATCGATGTGTGCTTTAAAATTCTTAAGCGCTTGTTTATTGTCTCCAAAACCACTTTCAATAGCGATTGAATAAGTTTCGGAAATGGCTGCTTCTATTGCACTTGAGTCACTGTTTCCAAGTGTAATTGTTGCGCCGCCATCAGCTGCTTCCGCTAGTTTTCTAACGTCGCTTTGTTTAAATGCGAAGCTAGCTCCATCACTTTCGATGACTAGATCTTTCTTCGACTTTTGAATTTCTGCCAGTATTGACTCTGTGAATTCGACTGCAATTTCATCTTCGTATGCTGGTACGTTGAGGATGATTTCTTTTGCTTTTTTGTCATTCACATATTTCGAAATATCTTCATCCGAAACGACAAACCTCTGTTCTTCCGGAGGTGTTTCTCCTGCTGCTACCTCAACTGCAATTGCCGCATTGAAGTCTTCGTAGCTTACTGCAATTTCCGTGTTTCCAGCATCGACTGCTGTAACATTTCCGTTTTGGACTGTCGCAACCGCGTCATTCGAACTTACGAATGTTGCGTCTGCTGTTACGTCTTCTTCAGAAACAGTTCCGTCTGCTGCTGTAGTTGTTTCAGTTAAGATTAATTGTTCTGTATCCCCTACTGTGAGCGATAGACTTTCAGGTGTTACAGAATACGTAACTACATCTGGTTCTGGCTCGCCGTCGCTTTCGTAGATTGTTTGCTGTGCTTTATTGCCAGCAGCGTCTACATATTTTACAACGACGCTTTCTGTGCTTTGATTCAGCGTAGCGACATCGAATGTGAATGAGCCATTTTTCTGAAGCTCAATGGATTCTGTTTCGACGATTTCTCCGTTCGCTGTTACTTCATAACTTGCGTTTAGTTTAGTATTAATGGCATAGCCGAGTCCGTATTTATCGAGTTCAGTATTGTACTCGATATACTTGTCAGTGATTTGACCTGTTGCCGTCGTTCCTGAAATTGCGCCTTCAATTGTACCTGCCTCTGATTTGACGACAATTGGCCCAGCATAGTCACCAATAACTGGTGGATTTCCTGAAACTGTCGTCCCTGTGAAATCGATTGTATATAAACCATCAGGAATTGTTGTTGCTGGTTCAGATGTCCAAGGTTTGTACTGGCCCGCAATATTTAGCGTGTAAGAACCCGCTCCAAGAGAAGCTCCTGCATGCACGTAACCAATGTACCCGTCGCCAAATGGTCCGCCATCTGGATTCATAATATCCCAAAGCTCAATAAAGTTCGTCGTTACATCACCTGTTAATTTGAACGATAGCAAAGCTGAATCTTTGTAGCCATCGCCGTCAAACGAAAGATCTGTTTCGCTTATCGCCATATCTTCAATCGCTGCCGCTGCCGCTCCTGCGAAGTCCGCTGCGAATGGTAATGAAAGAGCTGTGTCCACACCATCAATATGGATGTATCCTAAAATTTCATCCCCAGCTTTCGTAGCTGCTGTTTGCGGTGCAGTTAATGTCACAGTTAGTAATTGTTCGCCGGCCAATGTGAATGAAGATTTATCGACTGTTACGGTTGCATCTTTAAATGCTTTTGTCACATCGACTGTCACATCGTAATTTCCGCCAACGCCTTTAAGATCTTTGACGAGAATTTCTTTTGTAACTGAAATATTTCCTTCTTTAAGGTTTTGCGGACCGAATGTAACTGTCCCTTTAAGATTTTCTACACTTTTGCCGCCTGCTTCCGGGATTGCTTGATCGACTCCGTAAGCAAGTACATTTGCATGTGCCGCCGCATGTGCTTGAACTCGTCCCGCACCTTGCGCCATAACATCATATTTGTCTGTATCTAAAACTTTAGCCGTATTGGACAGCGCGACTTTAACGTCGAATGCGTTCCAATCAGGATTTGCTTGTTTTACAAGTGCTGCAATGCCTGCAATATGCGGCGTTGCCATTGATGTACCTGTTTTCCTTGTGAAAGCTTGTTCATATGACACTTCCGGGAAATCTGCTTGGTACATCGGAATTGTCGACATAATATTTGTTCCCGGTGCACTTACATCTGGTTTAATATCAAAGTTCGGAACGGATGGACCGCGTGAACTTGAATTGTTTACTTCATCTCCGGCAGTTGTTGTGCTTTGCACATTGCCGAATGAAACCTTACCGTCTGCATTCGCTAATGCTGCGCGAATTGCATCACCGTCTGTTTGAGACATATCCGCCGTTGGAAGAAATGCAAAGTCATCTCCAAGGAATACATCCGAAATACCCGGTGCGTTTGTGCCGCCTGCAAAGTTGTGAATAATTGTTGCGACAGCACCGTTCGCTTTTGCATTTGCAATCTTATCAACAAATGCGATAGCACCACGCGAGATAAGCGCGACTTTACCGTCAACATCGATTCCGTCAAAGTCAGCTTCGTTCCCATTTCCAGGAACTGCGACTAAGTCGAACTCGCCTGCCAATTGACTCTCAAGGTCCATACCGTAAGTTGTTGACATAAAGTTAAGTTGTTTCGTCAGGCTGTAATCCCCTGCTTCAACTGAGAGCTCAACGTCATACATCGTTTCAGGGTTCGTCGTGTTTCCAACAGCTATGCCAAACGGCGCTGTTGCAGGCGTTCCCATTGTGCCACGTTTAGGACCCGAGTTTCCTGTTGCAATGACGCCGATTGTTCCAGCAAGCATTGCGTTATTAATCGCGTATGAACCCGCGTCACTTTCTGTGTTCGAACCGCCACCAAGTGATAGATTAATAACGTCTATTTCTTGTTTAACAGATTCTTCAATTGCTGCAACTATTCCTGATGTCGATCCGCTACCATAAGCGCCAAGTACTCGGTATGCGTAAAGATCGATTTTCGGTGCGATTCCTTTAATTCCGTATTGGTTGGCACCGATTGCAGCAATTGTTCCTGCAACGTGCGTTCCGTGGGAAGTATAGAATGAACCGCCATTCGCATTAAATTCAGGTCGGTGATTCGGACGATCTAGTGGTGACGTTTCAGAAGCATCGTCAGCCGCACGTTCGCGGGCATAATCATTGCCATTGTGCGGAACAAAGTTCTTTCCACCTTTGTAGATGCCTGCAAAGTCTGGGTGATCTTTGTCAATCCCAGTATCGAGAACAGCTACTTTAATTCCTTGACCTTCAATACCTTCAGCCCAAAGTGGCTCAATGCCAAGGAATGGAATACTTGTATCCATTGCTGGACTAACTTGTCCTTGTTCTTTAAGTTCTGAGAATACTTGTCCGTCTTCTTTAGCTAACTCATCCTCATATGCGTGAACTTCCGTATCCGGTTCGATAAGTGTTACCCCATCGAGTTCAAGTAATTCATCAAGTTCATCCGCTTGAACAGTAGCCGCGAATCCGTTTAATACGGTGTTGTAGCTAAACTTTTCTTTGAATTTTATCTTCTTTGTTTTCATTTCTTTTTTAAGCATTGCTTGTTGTGCGTTTACATTAGATTTAACCTTTTTTTCATTAGCTGCTGTAAACTTCTGTCCTTTAAGTTCTTTAATGCCTTGTTCAAGTGCAGCAGGATTTTCTGACAAGTGGATAATAACATCCACTTCCTGATTTCCTTTCAAGTTTTCCAAGTCTGCGTGTAGTCTCGGAAGCTGATCGGACAACTGCACTTGTTCTGCAATTGCTGCTTTCTGCTGTATTATGCTTTCACTTTGGTTCCCCGTTTTAAACGGTTTAGTTTTATCATTTGCTGATACCGATGAAATAGGTGTCAGTAATGATAGAACCATGACGATTGCAAGAAAAGTACTGAAAAACTTCATGAGCCTGTTTTGCTTCAAGATTCATTTCCCCTTTTTCTTGTATTTGCACTAATACAAATTGTGCGACACCCGAATCATAGCATAAGAGAATTCAAATTAAATGTAATTAATTGATAGTTTACTATTTTTCAAATAAATCATTCTAAAGTTTTTTCATGACTAGTTACAATGACATAGTGATTCCTAGTAACTTGTTAACTTAGTAGTCCTATTAATCTATAAAATGCACATACATTTCGATAGGCGAAACAACTCACACAAAAATCCATGTCGGATTGGTGTTTATATCCAAATAATCATTACGAGAATTCGACAATTATAAATTGAACGCAAAAAACCACCCAAGGTTCCCCCGAGCGGCTCGTTTTCTATTCTATTTGACTAAGATATACTCCAGATAATCTTTCCAACTATATGATCGCCATTCGGCTTTTTTCGGCATATAGGAAGGCATTGGAAGAAAAACACTTGTTGGTTCTTCATAATAACTAAGCCTCGATGAAGGTACGACGATTTGACCTAATGTTAAGCCTTCCGTAACTACCGCACGTGTATTTGATACAAACGGTGTTGTTACAGTAACCTCAACTGCTTTACCAGAACCATTAATTATCGTTGCTTTTCCTAACTCTTCCTCTGAACGCCGCAACCATTCTTCTTTCAATGATACTGCGTCCTTGGCCTCGTTAGTGACAATAACCGCATTAATGTTATTTCCGTAAGGTACAGACTGTAACTCATTTTCCGTTATCATTTGTACCTCATAATAAGCCAATGGATTTGTCGCCTTATCGGCATCTAGCGTTTTGTATGCTTCACTCACTTCATTTTCTTTTACAGGGATTTCCGAAACAGACAGCACATATCCTTCTTTCGCTTCATCTAATCCATTTCCCTGTAAGAGAACGGAGTCGCCTTCTTCAATATCTTGCCATTCATTATCTTTTGCGTAAGTTACCGCAAGTTTTTCCGGACTTAATATATCCACGGCAAGTTTCGATCCGTTGCGCGTCACATTTGAAACAATCCCCTCGACCGGACTGACAAGCGCAGGTCGCGCTGGATTTTGTGCTAGTTCGGCAGCTGTCACAACAATGCTTTGATTAATTTCCGATAGCTGTTGCTCTACCGCCGCAATTGCTTGGGCATATGAACCTTCTTGCGTTACATCGATTTCAAAGTTGATACCTAGTCCAAGTTTAATTGTCGTTTCCCCGTCTACTTCAGTTACGTTTTCTTGGCGGTCTACCGCAGAGGAATTAGTCGACTCTGCACCTGATTGCGCGGTCATTAAATCGGCAAGCATGGATTTTACATCCGTTTCTTGCTGTAATAGCGAGTTATGCTTCGCCAGCAATAACTCCTGTTCGCTGTCCACTCGCTCCGTATTCAACAAAGCAAGTTCATCGCCAACATTCACTGCATCCCCCTCTGATACTACCCAGGATTCAACCTCATCCTCGCTTCCCGCATAAACTGTATACGTTTCCTCCGGTGATATTAATGCCTCTTTCGACATTTCTTCGCGGAAGTCACCTAACGTCATGCGCTCAAACGTCTTCACATAAACCGATTTTGGGATCACACTTTTTTCACCAAACAATAAATAGAAGTTGATTGCTAGAAAAGAACTAACGACAAACGCGATTGATATATTCATATACTTATTCAATGCCAGCACCCCTTCCAGTGATCATATCAAGCAAACTTTCTACTGGAATAAATCCTACGGCCGCTGTAATTAACGCCATCGTAATATGGATTAGGATCAACGCCCATAGTAGACGTTTCCTTTGGGTTAACTGCGTATAAGTAAGTATAAAACGATATTGAAGTGCAATGATAAGGGCAGTTGTAATCGTTAATTGATTTAGAAATAAAATTAGGTAATGTGTATCAAGATAGGTTTCAGCTAGTGGACCAAACGACAGAAAAGACACATTGGCAGTAGCACCCTTCACTGCAAATATGAGAAAAACTAATCCTTTTTCCATTAGCAGTAAACCAGTTATCAATAACTGGAAAGGCAAGATTTTTTTATAGGGGATCCGCGTTATTATATTCAATAGGTAAGAAAAACCAAACAAATGAAACGCTATGTAAATAATTGCCCAACAAAGCGCACCGAATAGAACCGCATAACGCGCGATTGTATAATCGGCTGTTGTCATTGTTGTTAAAATTGGTGTAAGCGATTCGCTACCCATTCCCCACCAACTGCGGAATCCAAATAATAAAAGCCCCACTAAAAAGACTAGGACGACCCTAAGATTGAACCCTCGCATAGTTGCGGTTTGTAGTTGATTCGCCAAATGATGCGGATTTGTTAGGTAATGTCTAAAAGTAAAATTAAAAAACATGATTGCAATCCCCTATCATCAATATATAATCTCTCTAACACTCATTCTATCAAATGTAGCACAAGTTGTAACACCTAATGACTATATATGCTGAATAAATGAATATAATATCCAATTGATTACAGTGGAAAGCGTCAGCCAAAGATTGAACTGTAACTATCCACACTGCCCGTTTCAATCGAATATCAACGTGAATAAAGCAATTCGGACTTTTTCAACACACTGCTTCATAAATTCCTTTTTTGCCCTACCTAGAATCACGGGAAATCAAAATCCAGGAAATATCATTCCGCTTATTTCCCGGGAAATCGACAAAAGAGCGAATCCTTAAGAAATATGATGGAACATTATCATTAAATCAGGAAGACCCCTTATTCGAATCGACAAGCACTGCGTTATTCATCCTCATTCTACACCCCTACCCCAATTCCCTACCATATGAATCAATTTCTCATTTTGGTTATAAAGATGAATGATAAGTGCGTGAACGTTATGTACATTCTTTATTTTCAACCATATTATAAGACCAGTCTAGTTGATTGGAGTGGAAGGCGGCGTCTCCTGTGGGATTAGCGAACCGAACGACGTAGGGTTCGGTTTGTATAATTTCTGTGTACTTTACAGAAATTATACATGTACTTGACCGAGACCCCACAGGAGCGATTTTGCGACGAGGAGGCTCAACTCCCGCCCCACGGAAAGCGTCAGGGAAAGATTGAACTGTAACTTTCCGCACTGTCCGCCTGGAACGGAAATCAACGATTTCCAAAGCTAGCATCAATCTTTAGTTCAATCTATACAGGTATCCTAGATCAAAAAAACTCCACAGAAAAACACCTATCGCATAATAACGACAGGTGTTCTTAATTTTTCGTATACAAATCTCTTACAATCCTTCCGTCAACACATTAAACATGAGTTGGTCATTATTTTCCAAAGCATAATCTATCATTCGTAAGCGATAATGCGCTTCTAGGCCTTCTATAAGCTCTCTAGATTCCAGTACAACCTCTGCTGGCAGCTCGATCTTAACCTCCATATCCACATCGATGCTCCCTTCCAATATAAGATTTAAGTGCGCATGAAGATCTGAAATTAGGAGTAACTGATACAGCGGCAAGCGTATAAAGCGATTGCCCCGTTGAAATACGAATATTTCTCCTAGGTTTTCAACTTGCATGCTCTTCATATTTATAATAATTTCTTTGCCCTCCGAAGGAATAAAATGAAATAACTCCTCAGATTTTACGATCGAAAAGTATTGATAAGCAAACACAATCCGTAACCTAGATTCTTCTTTCTTAGTGAAAAATGGCGTCATCCGCTGAACTGATAGCATCTTCTAACCTCCTTGTTAATTATTCTGATTATTACTACCATTCTATCACATTAAGTTATTGTATGTGAAATTTTCTGACCTTATAATTTATTTAGCGTGTTTTTACTCTTTTTTCTATTTTTATTTTACTAGGTCGCCCTGTTCTAAAAAAAGAATTGATTAAAAATATTTACGTACAGGGCATAATAGCGTTATACTAGAAGGAATGCTTTTTTGAGGAGAGTGGTCCGATGCACATGACTGTTGAACGTGTATCCTACTTGCATGAAAATCAATTAAAAGATTTTATGAACGAAATCAAACACGCACTACGTCCTGATGAACAAGGGGAAGCTTTGGAAGTTCGTAATGCTGTAAAACTCGTGAGAAACGGCTCAGTCAAGTCCTATGAGTACGACCCTTCAGATTTAACGGTCGTCGCAACAATTAGCGGACATGATTCAGCGGAAGTGAACGTATCTTTCGAAAAGATGAGTGCGACTTGTTCATGTAACAAGCCAGATTGGTGTGCACATCGTGCCGCCGTTATTTTCCACTTATACTTACAGTTTCATTCTTTAACTGATTGGATGCACGAATGGAGGAGAACCGAAACGGAACAAATGCTTTTTAAAATCACAGATCGAACACCAGAAGCCTGGAATGATGTCCTGTCACGGTTAATGAATCCGATACGAACGATTGGCCTAAATGAAAACCCAGCCGTTTTTATTCATAAATTTGAACTGATCAACCAAAAAGCTACACCGCTTTCACCCTTTGAATGGGAGTGGAAACCACTTTTTGACGTTTTCTACAGATTGCATGCACTTGAAGCAGCTTGGCCATATGTCCAATTCCACTTAGGGGCAGATAACTCTTCTTTCTCCTATGGAAAATGGTACGTGAAAAATTGGTTAACCGATCAACTTGGAAAATTAAATGACGGCGTCACGTCAATTTCCGCAAAAACAAGACTTTTTGAAACAGATCCATTTCTTGATGAAATGAAAGTACTTGTAAGGTCCTTCACACTTGATTATAAAGGTTTATATAATGAACGTTTTCGGGTATACCGAATTTTTTGGGAACACTTATTCACCGAGAAGATCATGCGCGAAACAGAACAGAAACTTCTCGGCGAAAGTAATTCTCCTGATGCAACAACGTTAATCGCGTTTTTCCATGTCTTACAAAGTCAAAACGATAAACTCGAAGCACTTGCACAAAATGTAGGGATTGAAGACTTTTCGAATTGGTTGCCACTAGCTGATCTTGCTGAGCAAGATGATAATTTAGATTCACTAGCCATCATAATGACCGCTTTGCTACCATTCATCGGTGACTATTTGGTGCAATCAGTTCCATTAGCGCGACGACCTGTTTTTGTTCGTAAAATCGATGGGTTATTAGAAGCAGCTGATTTTACTGAAGAAGAGCGAGAAAAAATGTTTTCTTATTATGGTGAAACTGGTGTCGACGTCTATGCCGACTTCCTCGTTGAACGTGAGCGTTTCGGCGAATGGGCAGCGCTTATGCACAGATACGGTGTCTCTTACGACGTAGCAGAAGCTGGCGGCTTGAAAGTAGCACTTGCAGATGATCCAGCATCAGTTCTTCCTCTGCTCCATTTATATGCTACAAATTTTGTAAAAGAGCGAAATCGTCAAAGTTATCGCCGTGCCGTAAATTTATTTAGAAAAATGAAAGCCGGTTGTAAAAAAAGTGGTAAACACGAATTTTGGAATCGTTATGTTGATACAGTGCGCGAAAAAAATCGCCGCCTCCGTGCACTTATGGAAGAAATGGAGAAAGGGAATTTGTACTTATGAATGGGAACTTCACATTAGAACGCCTTCTCCGGATTGAAATCGAATTAACCGATAACAACTTTTACGCTGTTTCTGCTGAAGATTTAAACGGCTATCCGGTGGAGCCTAATGAACTAATTTCGTATCTATTCTTTAATGATGAAAGAACATTTTTTGGCCTGCTAGCAGAAATAGATGGTAATAATCTTATGCTCGGTGCAGACCAACTTCTTCATTCGTTTCCTGAAACACACCCGTATGTTAGGTTTGAAGGGCTCACTGAAAAAGATGACAGACAACTACAATCTATTCGTGATGCAGCCGATACCTGGAGGAATCCTGATTTATGGAATTACCTTGAAGCAGATGAAAATGGCATACGCTTTGACATGGAGAAGCTTGAGCTGTCTGAAGAAACAGCTCATATTATTCAATCAGCCATACACGGGAAACTAACTGATTCGGCGATTCGACCTGACCAATTTCCAACGCTACTCCCCCATTTACGCAAATATGGGTGGCCTGGCGAATCCACGTCAACAATGCCGGTTCGGATTGCGTTCCGACTAACAGAGCCTGATGAGGAGTCTAATTCAGTAGAATGGCTACTTGAAACAGTGATAATAGGTGATCGTGGGAGTCATTGGACACCTGCGATGCGTAAGAAAAATTCACCTGCAATCGAAGCCTTGCCTGCAAAGTGGAAAGAATATGCAGATGACATTATGAAAAAACAATCCGAAATGATTTCATTTCTCCAATCAATCCATATTGAGACAACGGACAGTTTTCTATCCATTCCAATCCAAGATGCTGAGGTTCGTTTATTCATCCAAGACGACTTGCCACTCCTGCAGTCCTTTAACTATTCGGTTATTTTACCGGCATGGTTAAAATCGATAACGGAATCCAAAATGAGAATCCGAACAAACGCAAGTGTACAGTCGTATAATTCTGCGACCAATCTTGATGAGGTTCTCTCATTTGACTGGAACTTCTCGCTTGCTGGACAGGACGTTGATCGTGAGGCATTTCGTAAATTAGTCGATGAGAATCGTGAGTACATTCGGTCAGGCGATGAATGGTTCCATATTGATCCGGCTTGGTTGAAAAAGATTAAAGACATTATGGACCGCGCAGATGCCGGCGAATGGACCGTTAAGGATCTTTTATTCCAAGATATACCTGAAGAGATTGTGCCGCTTGATAATGATGATGAAGAAGACGATCCACTTTTCGAATTTACGATGCAAAAATCACTGCGTAGCTATATGGAGCTTCTGTCTGAGAAGAAAGGGTTGCCATCAGCCGGTATTTCTTCCGATTTAAAAGCCGAACTTCGACCTTACCAGGAAGAAGGGTTTGATTGGCTCGTCTTCATGCGTGATAATCATTTCGGAGCCGTTCTTGCGGATGATATGGGGCTTGGGAAAACAGTTCAACTCATTACCTATTTGTTGAACGTTCACTCGCGGCCTGAGACAACTGGACCGTCGCTCATTATTTGTCCGACAAGTGTTCTAGGTAACTGGCAAAAGGAAATCGAGCGATTCGCTCCATCCCTGTCTATCCACACGCATTATGGACCATTGCGCGAAAAAGATGAGGCATTTAAAGAACTCGTCTCTCGTGTAGCTCCAGATATTATATTGACGACTTACGGGACGGCCACGCAAGACGGAGAGATGCTTGCTGAAACTGAATTTACAAGCATTACATTAGATGAAGCGCAAAACATTAAAAACATGCAAACGAAACAATCGCGTACGATTCGGAAGTTGCACGGTCAACACCATATTGCATTGACAGGTACACCCATTGAAAACCGACTGTCAGAGCTATGGGCAATCTTTGATTTTATCCATAAAGGTTACTTCGGAACTTTCCGAGCGTTTACCGATAACTACATTGTGCCGATTGAGCGCGACGATTCGGAAAGAGATAAACAGAAGTTGCGGGCAAAAATCCGACCATTTCTATTGCGTCGAACGAAAGATGACCCAGACTTACTGCTTAACTTACCGAAAAAACTTGAACAAAATGAATATTGTCCACTTACTACAGAACAGGCCGCATTATATGAAGGTTTCCTTGATGAAACAAAATTCAAGTTGCAAACTTTAACTGGCTTTGAGAAAAAAGGTCTTATTTTGACAATGCTTAGCCGATTAAAACAGCTATGTAATCATCCGGTTTTATTTTCCAAGGAACCCCATGGTCCTGCTGCAGAATTAGTTTCGCGTTCGAACAAATTGAGCAGTATCGTGTCAATGGCTGGAAATATTGCGAGTAATGGTGAGCAATGTATCATTTTCACTCAATACATTGGTATGGGTAAATTGATACAACATTGTTTGTCAGAGCTGCATGATATCGAAGTGCCATTTTTGACTGGAAGCATGCCTAAAGGACAACGCGATCGACTCGTTGACGCCTTTCAAGCAGGTGAATATCCAGTCTTCATCTTATCGCTACGTGCAGGTGGAACAGGCCTAAACTTAACGGCCGCAAGCCACGTGTTGCACGCAGACAGATGGTGGAACCCAGCGGTTGAAAACCAAGCAACAGACCGCGCTTACAGAATTGGACAGACAAAGTTTGTTCACGTTCATAAGTTCGTAACGATAGGTACAATTGAAGAAAAGATTGATAAAATGCTTGTTGAGAAAGCCGCTCTATCTGCGGACCTTATCCAATCTAGTCAGTGGTTAACAGAGTTATCCGATAACGATTTGGATGATTTGTTATCACTTGGTAATTAGTTTTTTGACCCCAGGCCGTTTCTGCTCTGGGGTCTTTTAAATTATTGTTTGAATGTGACGATTCAACTGTTTTTTATCTTCAATTTCTTTGATCCGCTCGTTTAAATTGGCAACCATCCTTATTAATTCGCTTACTTGCATCTCCATTCGTAACACTTCTTTTTCTAGTTTTGTCATTCAGATTCCCCTTTTCTCATATTACCGTAGCAACGTAGCCTGATAATGGAAGCAGTCATCCACACCAGGCACTTTGCACGGTTTTTCTACTAGTAATTAGCATTCCAGTCCCCACTGGAAATTAAATTTCTTTCCCTCTATATACATAACGTCATTCCTTGAATTTTTTAGCCAAATCCCCATTTGGCCCCCTTATATGAATATATTATTTCTATTACTTCCCAATACTGATTTCCTTCACACCTATCTAATTTTTCATTAAAGTGTAGCAATCCAGTGCGTTTGCTGGCACCCTCCCCCCTTTTCATAATAGGTAAATCCACACTGCGGATGCCTACTCCGTTTCACTTTATATAATCGGTAATTCTGTACTTTCTTGTTTTGGCAAATGAAAATGTTCACTCGATGAATCTTTTATCATCTCCTCCTTCCTTGAATTGACAGAATCAGTGTAAATATCCTCGTTCTCTCTCCTTTTCGTAGACAGGAAGCGAATATTATCGGCAACCACTTCTGTTACGTATACACGACTATGATCTTCACGTTCGTAAGTTCTCGATTGAATTCGTCCACTTACACCAATCAATGAACCTTTTCCACAATGCTTCGCTGTATTTTCCGCCAACTTTCCCCATACTGAACATAAAATGAAGTCGGCTTCAACTTCTCCTTTCAAATTTTTAAAGTTGCGATTTACTGCGATGATAATACTTGTTTGTACCCTGCCTCTAGAAATATTTCGCAAGATAGGATCTTTCGTAATTCGGCCTACAAGTGCGACTTGATTCAATCCGTTTCCCCCTTTCCCTTTGAAGCAACTCTATCGTACGTCGAAGTCCATCTCTTTAGCAAATTCGGACTTTAGAATATTCTGCCTATTCAAGCAATAGTTTTCCCATTTTGTATTTTACACAACACGACCATTTTCTACTAAAAACGACACTAGTCAAACTTTGAGCACTATCGTCGAGTTTTTGATAACTTAACTTTCAGCTGTTTCAGATCTTTTTAGTTAATATGATTGAATGTGCTATAATTAAGGAAATTTAAAGACAAGGGGTGGCGGCAATTAAAACTTTTAAGATGCTATCTGCTGGAATTTTGAATGAGGGACAATTTCAAGATTTTCCGCTCATTGACGGGATAATTATTAACCAAGAGAATAGCCACCGCATGTGGATTCTCGAAATGTATATCGATGCCAAACATAAGGATTTTTTTGAGGAACTAATGAAAAATCAGGATGAATTAATTGATGCTAAAGTTGTTATTTCCTATCCGGCAAATGATCCAGCAGCTTTTCGCGTCGCTGTTCACGCCGTTGAACAAATCGGGGATAATATTTCGGTCCTCATGAAGGGTCGATTAAAACGTGCACGTGCGCAATACGCCGAGCAACTTTTAGAGGAACTAATTGCTGAAGACCTCGGAGGGAAAGAATTACTCGAACGATTCGAGTCGGATATGAAATCGCGACCACGTTTAAAAAAGGATTTTGCAGACGAAAAATAATTAGCAATAAGAAAAGCCGCCCTAAATTTCCGGGGCGGCTTTTTCATGGCTTGCGGTTAGTCGTTATTTTAATTACATTCCATCTTTATCTTCTTCGGTAATTGAATCATCTGGAGTCTTATTTTTTCCATTATCCATGACGCCGTCATCGGATTCGTTATCGCCATTAATGAAGTTATTATTCACTCCACTACCGTTTCTTTCTCGTCCGTCTTCAACACCATCGATGTCCGATCCGCCACGTTGATTGTCATCAACATTTGGCGTCCAGTTTTTTTCACGATCTTCCATATTTTCCATCGGTGTTTCGTTATCATTTGGGACTGCATCATTCATATTACAAGCACCAAGTACGAGCGCCGATAGCATAAAGAGCGGTATCGCTTTTTTCAACATGAAAATTCCTCCTTTCCACAAGCCGTCTGCCACACAATTTTGTATGGTAGCGTAGGTTGCACAAAAAAGAAGGAACTATTCGTTATATATATTTTGATTTTGATTATGGGCTAACTAGTGCGGATGTATGCCATTTCTATTTTCACATATACTAATTTGGCTTAGATTATTCAGTTGCGGCTGGGTTCACGACTGGACCGAGTGCGAACAATATTTCAGTTTCGCATACAATTTCGTCTCCGACCTTCGCAATTGCTTTTCCTTTACCCATTTGCGCGCGTAACCGTGTAATTTCAACTTCAAGATGTAATGTGTCACCAGGTGTTACTTGGCGCTTAAAACGACAATTGTCGATGCCTGCAAAAAAGGCAAGCCGTCCTTTATTTTCTTCTTTTTGCAATAAGGCAACTGCACCTACTTGAGCGAGTGCTTCAACAATTAACACCCCTGGCATGACTGGATATCCTGGAAAGTGTCCGTTAAAAAAGTCTTCATTAATCGTTACGTTTTTTATCCCGACTGCACGTTTTCCTTCTTCTACTTCTAGAATTCGGTCAACCATTAGAAATGGATATCTATGCGGCAATATTGCCTGAATTTGTTCTGATGTTAGCATTTTCATCCTCCTACAAATAATTTATGTATCGAGCTTTTAACCAAAAAGAGCTTCAATCACTCTTTGCCGTTAATAATATCCATTATATGTGTCCATGTTTCCTTTTTAAGTACGTCTTTCGTGTCCCCATCACCTATATAGCTGTACCCAATTTGCAGGCCAATAATTGATACCAGTACTAAAAGCAAGGCAATCAAAATAATGCGAAGCCAAATTGGAATCAATCGTATTTGGACCCAAAATGTTCTTTTTGGTTCGCTTTCTTCATGTTCAGTCAGTTCTTTTTTCCGTTCTTTTCTTGCATTTATTTTCCCCAATAAACTATCTTTTAATGCAATAATCTTAGATATGATTGGATGTTGTTTTTTGTTATTTTCCATCTTTTAATACTCCTTATAAGAACTTATCTAATTTCATTGATAAGCCCGAGCATTTGATCAGCTAGTGTAACCGCCCGCGCATATAACTGATATGATTGCTGAACAGTAAAAGGTCCGTCTTTGCTTTTTTATAATTGACGTTCGAGCCTACTGAATCTGCAACTGTATGCCCTTCATTGGTAACAAGCATTCATCATACTTAATCATCAAGAAATCAATAGACTTTGGCACTTTTACTGATGTTTTCCAACAAAATTCCCGTACCTTTTGCAACACAATCTAGTGGATCATCAGCAACAAATACAGGTACTTTTAACTCTTCTGCAAGTAATTGATCGATGCCGTGAATGAGTGCACCGCCGCCTGTTAAAAACACACCTCTATCAATAATATCTGCCGATAGCTCTGGTGGTGTTTTCTCAAGTACGTTTCTGGCTGCTATAACAATCATCGCTACCGATTCTTCTAATGCTGCACCAATTTCAGCAGAATACACTGTAATTGTTCGTGGAAGTCCAGTTACCATGTCGCGTCCCCGAATGTCCATTTCTTCTTTCCGTGTGCCTTTGAAAACTGTACCAACGTTCCACTTTATTTGCTCTGCTGTTCGTTCACCTATAAGTAATTTATAGTGATTTTTAATGTACTGAATAATATCATTGTCTAATGTGTCACCGGCAACGCTAATAGACTCTGAAGTAACAATGTCACCCATTGATAACACAGCAACATCTGTCGTTCCGCCTCCTATATCAATGACCATATTGCCCGACGGCTGAAAGATATCCATGCCTGCACCGATAGCAGATACTTTTGGTTCTTCTTCTAAGAATATATTTTTTCCACCGGATTTTTCGGCAGCTTCACGGATGGCTTTTTGTTCGACACTCGTTATATTCGTCGGACAGCAAATAAGTATTCTTGGTTTAGATAAAAAGCCTTTTACATTAAGTTTTGTAATAAAGTGGCTCAACATTGCTTCGGTTACTTCAAAGTTCGCAATCACACCATCTTTTAATGGGCGAATTGCAACGATATTACCCGGCGTTCTTCCAACCATTTGCCAAGCCTCTTCACCTACAGCAAGTACCTTTTTCGATCTTCTATCTATCGCAACAACTGATGGCTCATTGAGGACAATCCCTTTTCCTTTTAAATGGATCAGGACGTTAGCCGTACCTAGGTCAATCCCTATATCTTTTGCAAACATTATTTCAGCTTCCCCTTCCAATTATCCATTGGCTTTATCGTTTTTTTCGCGCTCACTTATCGCAATTTTACCATAGTGCAAATGAAATGAACATAATAAAGGGATGTTTTCTCCATAAACACAAAAACGAACCCTCGTGTTTAAGAGGCTCCGCTTTTATGCTTTATTCTTTTTCCGCTTTCTTTGATTCGTTCATCCATTTAATTCGAGTCGCCTCGCCGCCCCTTAGGTGTCTAACTGATTTATGATAGGCGAGAATCTTAGCAACTTCCTCCGCCAGTTCCCCATCAACATTAGGCAATCGCTCGGTCAAATCTTTATGGACTGTGCTTTTTGAAAAACCTGTCGCCTTCGCCAGTACACGCACGGTAACCTCAGTTTCCAATAGTTGCTCGCCGAGGCGCACGCATCGCCTCCGTATTTGCTCGTGCACGCCCTCTTCCTTTCCTGTCAGCTCAGAATCTTCTTTTAATGTATGCGACAGAATTATGGGATATGCTTGGTTTCGGCGCTTAGCTGGCTACATTGGTAAGATTCGGACTGCGCAGCAAAAAGCCACCCCATAAAGTGTGGGATGGCTTTTGTAATTTTGCGTTACTGCTGGGTTATACTAAAATGCTAGATGCGTTTTTGGATTAACTGGTTCTTCACCCTCATATATTTCAAAGAGAAGGTGAACGCCCGCAGTCGGGTTCCATTCGTTCTGTGTGGTAGTTGCGATTGGATCGCCTTGGGCTACTTCATCGCCCTCTTTCACCAGGACTTCAGATACCGAACCGTAGACTGTCTTCATGCCATCTGCATGGCTGATAACAACTTCATCACCGCTGAAGACATCAGTAACGACTTCCTCAACCACACCACTCATCGACGCAACAACTTCGAACGGCTTACCTTCTATTGAAATCGATACGCCGGTGTTTGTTACATACGTCTGATTAAATACAAGTAGTGCGTTTTCGCGCATGGACTCATCTGCTTCCATGTCATAGTAATCTTGCAGTATGGCCACGTCATTAAGGAGCGATTCAGCAAATGGATATTTGAAAGATTCCTTTGACGCATTCGTTTCAACGATTAAGTCACCGCTGCCCGCCTTATCAATGCCGTCAACTTGTTCTGGATTAGCGTCGTCTTTTATTAACGCAGTATAACCCCAGATCATGCCTACAAACACGATTGCGATACCCGAATAAACTACAGGCCAAAACCAACTCTTTGCTTTTTTATTCGTTTTCATCTGAGAAGGGGAATTCGGTTTTTCTTCTCGCATAATCATCACCTCACTTGCTATTGTTTGCAAGTTAGGGTGATTTTAAACATTCATTATCAAGGTTCATCAAATTTTTTATTGTTGTGCCAGTATAATAGTGTTGAATAATTTTTTCAGCCGTCCATCCTTTGTTCGCATATGCTTCCGCGCCGTACTGACTCATCCCTACTCCATGACCATAGCCAAGGGTTTTAACGTGTACAATCCCGTTCGTTACGTTAAAGGCGATATCGAAATCAGTTGACCGAAGTCCTAGCAAATCACGAATTTCGCGTCCGCCTGCTTCCAATCCAGAAGCTTTTACTTTTTGAACCCGCCCTGTAGAATTTCGCACCAGTTGAAGAGATTTGAACGTTTCTGCATTCCACTCATTTCCGAAGACTTCGTTCCACTTCTTAAGGGGGATTTCCTTTTCTTCTTCATATGAAGGGGCGAACTTTTCTTCGCCAGGACTCTCAACGCTTTGTAAATAAGCGATATCATTGCCTCCGAAGTTTTGCGCAGTTTCAGTCTTCCCATTCGAAGTTGAAAAAAACATAGCCGTTATCAATTCATCTTCGTATAATATGATATCCCCAGCCGTTGCTTCTATTACATCGTTAATTTTTTTCTCATTCTTTTTAAATTCCTTGCCCCATCTCTTCTTCCGATCTGCTTCCGTATTGTATACTTGTGCCGACACGCCTTTGGCAATCGGATCCTTACCGTTATTGGTTGTCCTCAGGGCAAACGTTCTTGCAGCGATCGCCTGAGCCTTCAGTGCCTCTTCATTGAAGCTAATCGGCATTTCACCAGCCAGTACACCTTTAACGTATTCCTCGAGCGCGAGTGGCTTGTCCAGTCCCACAACAGTGATTTCAATTGGACATGATTTTGCTGCTTCTTTCTCCTCCTTTATAGGGGTCGCGCTCGATCCTCTAAGTAATAACAACGGAATAAAAAACATAAATAATAGTAATACTACTGAAACAGCCCATAATTTTCTCATAATCAATTATATGAAAACAGATTTATTTTATGCAAGTGGTCGCCAATCATTTTTTGGGTTGCCACGCCCGAGCTTGCAAGGAGCATGACCGACTTACAATCCTCAACGACCGACTTCGGAGCCTCCACGACCAACTCCACCTTAAAACGAAAAAAAGCTACCGCATTGTTAGCCGGTAGCCTCTTCGTACACTTTTATTGATTAAGCAAATTCTTCTTTTTTAGCTTCTTCTTTTTCAGGTGAAACCCGTACAATATCTGCGCCTAGTGCTTCAAGTTTCTTATGGAAGTCAACATAGCCACGATCAAGATGCGATAGTTCTACGACACGCGTAACGCCTTCTGCTGCAAGTCCTGCAAGAATAAGCGCTGCAGCTGCACGAAGATCTGTTGCAGATACTTCTGCACCTTGTAATTTTGAAGGTCCTTCTAAAATAACTGATTTTCCTTCAATTTTAACTGTAGCATTCATGCGGCGGAATTCTTCCACATGCATGAAACGATTTTCAAATACTGTTTCAGTAATAATACCAGTTCCTGTAGCCATCAGCATAAGCGCCATCATTTGTGACTGCATATCCGTTGGGAATCCAGGATGTGGCATCGTTTTTAGATTAACTGATTTAAGCGGGAATTCAGCTTGCACACGAACGCCTTCATCTAATTCAGTAATTACGACACCCATTTCTGTCATTTTAGAAATAAGTGCAGCGTTATGTTCTGGAACAGCATTTTCAATGACGACATCGCCACCTGTAATTGCAGCTGCAACCATGAATGTACCTGTTTCGATACGATCCGGGATAATATGATGAGTTGTACCATATAATTTCTCTACGCCTTCAATACGAATCACGTCTGTACCAGCACCGATAACTTTACCACCCATTGCAGTAATAAAGTTTGCTACGTTTACAATTTCCGGTTCTTTCGCAGCGTTTTCAATAATTGTCGTTCCTTTTGCAAGAGCAGCAGCTGTCATAATGTTTTCAGTTGCGCCAACGCTTGGGAAATCGAGGTATATTTTTGCACCGTGTAAGCCATTCTCTGCTTTTGCTTCAACATAGCCGTGGCCAAATGTGATTTCAGCACCCATTGCTTCGAATCCTTTTAAATGTTGATCAATTGGACGTGAACCGATAGCACATCCACCCGGTAGTGCGACACGTGCGAAGCGATTGCGCGCAAGAATTGGTCCCATAACGAGAATCGATGCACGCATTTTCCGTACATATTCGAACTGTGCTTCTGTAGACAATGTTCCCGAAGCATCAATGATTACTTCATTGATTTCCGGTTTTGGATCTACCTTCGCATTTAAACTTTTTAAAACTTGACTGATTGTACCAACGTCTGAAAGATTTGGTACGTCCTTTATTACACTTACTCCATCTGATGCAAGTAGAGCCGCTGCCAGTACTGGCAACACCGCATTTTTAGCACCTTCAACTCGGACATTTCCAGTTAGTACACGTCCGCCATTTATAATTATTTTATCCATATTATTAGTCCCTCCGACTTTGTGTTGTTCCTTGACTAAAGCCATGTATACATCGAACTTAAAAGTAATAATTTCTAATTAAAATATATACAATTTTACAGTGCATTGATTTAATCTACAAGCAACGAATCGATTATCTTTAATTTACCGTGATGTGATGTAATCTATCGTATGTACTGTTTTGACCTTTTGTGTCAAAGGTTGTTATTCCTTATTTTACTACTATATTTGATGTTCCCCGTTCGTTTAAATTTAAACATCATGCTTAAGCATTAATTGACAGCTTACATGCTATCGCCCCATATACAGACCATTTTCAACAAGTTTCGCCATCTCAAGTCTTTTATTTCAAGCCTTTCAGCGCTTGTTAGGGCTAAACGGTGACTTATGCTTTTCTTGTCTAGGTTAAACAGCGACTTGCGCTTTTCTTGTCTATATACGCGGCGATAACAGGTATCGCTTTTTAACGTAAGATTTTACCCAAACATCATCGGTAATCTTCCTGACCAATAGGATATCTCAAGAAAGAAATTTGATACAGAAGTTCCGATCAAAATGCTTAAAAATATAAATAATATTTGTGCTTGAAACACTTTGTTTTTTCGCACGATTTGTTCTGGCATAATTGCCTGAAGTGCATAAAACGCAACACCTACAAAGAATATATGTGAACCGATTGCAAGTAATGGTTGGAATCCAAACAAGCCATCCATACGCCTGCCTCCTTAAATAGTCGAAAAAAGGCGGACAGAAGACTTCAACTTCTTCCTCTGCCCGCAATGATCAACTGTAAAATTAATTTTTATTTATTTTCGTAAACGTTAATTCTGTTCTGTGCACGCTTCAAATCAAGTTCTGCCAAATGAAGATCAGCCTTGTCCGGTTTTGCTTCAATAGCTGCTTCAGCAATTTGCGCTGCTTTTTTTGCACGCGCAATATCGATTGTAGCTGCTTTTTCCGCACTTTGTGCAAGTACTGTTACAACGTCTGGACGAACTTCGATGAAACCGCCGTGAACTGCCACAACTTCTGTCGAATCATCCTTGTTTACACGAAGCGCACCGATTTGAAGCGGTGCAACCATCGCAATATGACCGGGAAGGATTCCAATTTCGCCTGCCTCAGTAATCGCAATGATCATTGTCGCTTCAGTTTCAAGAACCGGGCCGTCGGGAGTGACGATATTGACTTGTAATGTCTGCATTTTTGACCCTCCTGATCCGTTCTAATCAAATACAACTTGTCTATTTGATTCGGCAGGGGTTTGAAACCTGCTGAATTAAATTAAACCTCTACACCCATTGCTTTCGCTTTGGCAATAACTTCTTCGATACGTCCAACAAGACGGAATGCATCTTCTGGAATGTGATCGTACGTTCCTGCTAGGATGTCTTTGAATCCTTTAACTGTCTCAGCAACTGGCACATATGAACCTGCCATTCCTGTAAACTGTTCAGCAACGTGGAAGTTTTGTGATAGGAAGAATTGAATTCGACGTGCGCGACCAACAACTAGTTTGTCTTCGTCGCCAAGCTCATCCATTCCTAGAATTGCAATAATATCTTGAAGTTCAGCATAACGCTGAAGCGTAACTTGTACTTCACGTGCTACTTCATAGTGCTCTTCGCCTACAATTTCGGGGCTTAGTGCACGAGAAGATGAAGCAAGTGGGTCAACCGCTGGGTAAATACCCATTTCAGATAGTTTACGCTCAAGGTTCGTCGTTGCATCTAAGTGAGCAAACGTCGTTGCAGGAGCTGGATCCGTATAGTCATCCGCAGGAACATAGATTGCTTGGATAGACGTTACTGAACCTTTGTTTGTTGAAGTAATTCGCTCTTGAAGTAGACCCATTTCCGTTGCAAGTGTTGGTTGGTATCCAACTGCTGAAGGCATACGACCAAGTAGCGCCGAAACTTCAGATCCTGCTTGCGTATAACGGTAAATATTGTCGATAAATAGAAGTACGTCCGCACCTTGTTCGTCACGGAAATATTCTGCCATCGTCAATCCTGTTAGTGCAACACGCATACGTGCGCCAGGTGGTTCGTTCATTTGACCGAATACCATTGCTGTATTTTTAATAACACCAGAGTCCGTCATTTCGTAGAAAAGGTCATTACCTTCACGAGTACGTTCTCCAACACCAGCGAATACGGAAATACCACCGTGCTCAAGTGCAATGTTGTTAATTAATTCTTGGATTAGTACGGTTTTACCTACACCCGCACCACCGAAGAGACCGATTTTTCCACCTTTAATATACGGAGCTAGCAAGTCTACAACTTTTATGCCCGTTTCAAGGATTTCAACTTTCGTTGATAGGAATTCGAATGTTGGTGCTTCACGGTGAATTGGATCACGGCGTTCTGCTGCCGGAATTTCTTCACCAAGGTCAATAACCTCACCAAGTACGTTAAATACGCGACCAAGTGTAACGTCGCCAACTGGTACGGAAATAGCTGCACCATGATCTGTTACTTCGGAACCGCGTTGAAGTCCATCAGTTGAAGACATCGCAATCGTACGAACAGCATTATTACCAAGGTGAAGTGCAACTTCTAAAGTTAGTACCTCAGCTCCTGTGTTCGGACGATCAATTGTTACAGTCAGTGCGTTATAAATATCTGGCAACTGGCCGTTAGTAAATTCGACGTCTACAACTGGACCCATTACTTGTTGAACGTGTCCTATGTTCATTTTGTTTCCTCCTGTCTTACTATATACCGAATGCAAGCCGTGGGATTGGCTAGAATAAATAAAATGGAATGTAACTTATTTGGCTCTAAGTTCGAAAAAGTCTTAGTGCCGACTTTTTGGGGCTGGAAAGTTATAGTACAACTTTCCTTACCAACTTTTTTGAGCCTGTAAAATCACAGTTCGATTTTACTACTCCAGTGCCGCTACTCCACCAACGATTTCTGTGATTTCTTGTGTAATCGATGCTTGACGTGCCCGGTTGAATTGAAGTGTTAATGAATCGATTAAATCGCCTGCGTTATCAGTTGCGCTCTTCATTGCTGTCATACTTGAAGCATGTTCACTTGCCTTACTATCAAGTAACGCACCATAGATTAAGCTTTCCGCGTATTGCGGAAGTAGTACTTCTAGAATTGCTTCGCCAGATGGCTCGAATTCATAAGAAGAAGTCGCCGTCTCTGTTGCGATATCCGTAAGTGGTAGTACCTTTTCCTCCGTAACTTGGTGGGAAATGGCACTAATGTAGTGAGTATAGTACATATAAAGTTCATCATATATACTGTCCGTGAACATACCAACAGCTTTATTAGCGATATCTTTAATTTCGGCAAATGTCGGGTGATCGGACAAACCGATCACACTGTCGATGACGTTATATCCGCGTTTCGAGAAATGTTCAAAACCTTTCCGACCGACTACAAAAATGACAACATCATCTTTAGATGTATGACGTTCTGTAATCGTATTGGTTACTTTACGGATGATATTACTGTTATATCCTCCGCAAAGTCCGCGATCTGAAGTGATGACGATGTAAGCTGTCTTCTTCACTGGGCGGCTTACGAGCATTGGATGTTCTGTATCAGTCCCAGCTGCAATTGATCCCGCAACTTCTTGGATTTTCTCCATGTACGGCACGAATGCCTTAGCGTTCAATTCTGCGCGGCTGAGTTTAGAAGCAGATACCATTTGCATCGCACGTGTAATCTGGCTTGTTTTTTTCGTCGATTTTATGCGGGTTTCTATTTCGCGTAATGATCCCATTGGTTATTCACCACCTAGTTATTTTTTAGTCACATGCCGTTACCTAACAAGTCCTGATTACTCAGATTTTGCGAAAGTCTTTTTGAATTCATTAATAGCTTCTGCCATTGCTTCATCCGTTGGAAGATCTTTCGTGTCGCGGATATGCTCTAAAATACTTGTGTGGTTTGTTTGTAGCCAGCTTGCGATTTCAGATTCAAAACGTAAGATATCTTTGACAGCAATGTCATCGAGGAATCCACGTGTAAGTGCATATAATGCAACAACCTGAATACCAACTGGAACTGGTTTGTTTAAGTCTTGTTTCAGTATTTCTACTGTACGTGCCCCACGGTCAAGTTTACCTTGTGTAATCGGGTCTAAGTCCGAACCGAATTGTGAGAACGCTTCTAGTTCACGGAACGCTGCAAGGTCAAGACGCAGTGTACCCGCAACTTTTTTCATTGCTTTTATTTGTGCTGATCCACCAACACGGGATACTGATAGACCGGCGTTAATAGCTGGACGTACACCCGAGAAGAATAGGTCAGATTGTAAGAAAATTTGTCCATCCGTAATCGAAATTACGTTTGTTGGAATATAAGCCGAAATATCTCCAGCTTGTGTTTCAACGAATGGTAGTGCCGTAATCGAACCGCCACCGAGTGAATCGTTCAACTTCGCTGCACGCTCAAGAAGACGCGAGTGAATGTAGAACACGTCACCTGGATATGCTTCACGGCCAGGTGGACGACGAAGTAGTAATGAAAGTTCACGGTAAGCAGCTGCTTGTTTAGATAGATCATCATAAACAATTAGTACGTGTTTTCCGTCGAACATGAATTCCTCAGCCATAGTAATACCTGCATAAGGTGCAAGGTATAGTAGTGGAGCTGGTTGTGAAGCTGATGCTGTTACAACGATCGTATAGTCTAGCGCGCCGTTTTTACGTAGCGTTTCAACAACTCCACGAACAGTTGATTCTTTTTGTCCAATTGCTACATAAATACAAATCATATCTTGGTCAGCTTGGTTCAAAATCGTGTCAATCGCAACAGTAGTCTTACCTGTTTGACGGTCACCGATGATTAACTCACGCTGTCCACGACCGATTGGTACGAGTGCGTCAATTGCTTTAATACCTGTTTGTAGTGGTTCATGAACAGATTTACGCGCCATAACCCCTTGTGCTGGGCTTTCAATTGGGCGTGTTTTAGTTGTTGCTATTGGACCAAGTCCATCCACAGGTTGCCCTAGTGGGTTTACAACACGGCCAATAAGTTCTTTACCAACCGGTACTTCCATAATACGGCCTGTTCGACGTACTTCATCGCCTTCTTTGATGTCTGTATATGGTCCAAGGATAACGATACCTACGTTATTCGCTTCCAAGTTTTGTGCCATACCCATAACACCAGTAGAGAATTCTAGTAACTCTCCAGCCATGACGTTGTCGAGGCCATGAGCACGTGCAATACCATCACCAATTTCGATAACCGTACCAACTTCGCTCACTTCCATCTCAGATTGATAATTTTCAATCTGCTGTTTTATGAGAACGCTGATTTCTTCAGCTTTGATGCTCATGTTTGTCACCCCTCAAATTTCAGATTTACGACCCAATAAGATCTTTTTTCAGACGCTCAAGTTTACCACTTAAGCTACTGTCATAGATTTTGTTTCCAATTTGAAGGCGAATGCCCCCAATTAGACTTGGATCGATTTCATTTTCGATACGTAATGAAAGCTTGCCCACTTTAGCCGCGAATGCGGTTGAAATTGCTGCTTTTTCATCTTCCGTTAACAATCGTGTTGAAAACACTGTTGCTTCGGTTGTTCCTGCTGCATCATTTGCAAGTGCATTGTATTCGTCGATGACGTTTACCGTCTCGTTAATACGTTTTTTATCAAGCAATACAAACAATATGTTTTGGATTAGCGGATTTGCATCCTTAAACAAAACTGCAAGCAGTTCTTTCTTTTTCGTACTTGTTAATCTCGGGTTGCCGAGTAGTTGCTCAAGTTCTGAGTTGTTTTGGAAAACCTTTTTCAATTCAAGAAGATCTTCATGAACCGAACCGGTTTGTCCGTTAGTTTGCGACAGTTCAAAAAGTGCTTGTGCATAGCGTTTTGCTACAACAGATTTACTCACTGACCATCGCCCGCTTTCGCAATCGTCTCTTCAATTAATGCGCGGTTGTCTTCCTCAGAAATTTCTTTTCCAAGTACTTTAGACGCTGCAAGAACAGAGAGGGATACGAATTCTTCACGTACTGCTGCAACAGCTTTTTCTTTCTCTGATGCAATTTCTTGCGTTGCTTCTTCTTTCAAGCGCCCAACTTCATTGCGCGCTGCTTTGACGATATCTTCTCGTTGTTTTTCACCTTGTTCACGGGCGTTTTCAACAATCGACTGTGCATCATTGCGAGCTTCTTTTAATAAGCTACGCTGCTCTTCAAGAAGGTCCTTTGATTCGGTACGACTTTTTTCAGCCGCCTCGATTTCATTGGCAATCATTTCAGCTCGTTGATCCATAATGCCCATGAGCGGTCCCCATGCGAATTTCTTAAGTAAGATCATGAGAAGCAGGAACAAAAATACTGTAACGATAATATCTCCGAGGTTTAGACCGTCGACGTTGTTTAATTTCTGCAAAAATCCTGCATCAGCTACATTAGCGGCTGCGAGGACGAAGGTATCCAAAAACACGATTGTTTCACTCCCTTCAAGAGCACATGTCTCTTTTAAATATAGATTGTATTTTGGGTACTAATTCATATCGTTCGCACTAAGTGTTTGCTTTTAAAAAGGCGAAGATTTTACACTCAAACCTTCGCCACTTTGACAATTTCAAATACTTATCGGTTCATAACGATGAACGCAATTACTGCTGCGAAAATTGGAACAACTTCAACAAGTGCTACACCGACGAACATGTTTGTTTGAAGAACGCCACGTGCTTCTGGCTGACGAGCGATTCCTTCTTGTGTTTTTGAAACTACCATACCTGCACCTAGACCTGCACCAAGTGCTCCTAGACCGATTGCGATTGCTGCTGCTAATAAACCAACTGAACCTACCATAGTATATTTCCTCCTAAAGTTTCTTATAATTTTTTTATTCTGTCGTGGGAGCACCAGGCTCCCGCGGTTCTTACTGTTTAGTCCGTTCTAACTTTGTTAGACATATAAACCATTGTTAACATAACGAAAATAAACGACTGTATTCCTCCGACGAAGATAGAGAAACCCATCCAAGCAATTCCTGGCACGATTGCGCCAACTAAGCCGAATACGCTTGATGCACCTAGACTCGCGATTAACGCGATCAATACTTCACCTGCATAGATATTACCGTAAAGACGTAAACCAAGTGTCAAGGTACTTGCAAATTCTGCAATGATATTTAGTGGGAGTAAGAAAGGTAGCGGCTTAAGAAAATCTTGTCCGTATCCTTTTGCACCCTTCGCTTTTAACCCATAATAATGTGACAGTACAATAACCATAACTGCAAGTGTCAGTGTAATCATTGGGTCAGCTGTAGGTGATTTCCACCATAGATCACCTTTCCATACGATTGCTAACGGTAATCCGAGCACGTTCGATACGAAAAGAAACAGAATAAGTGTAATTCCAAGTATGTGGAAACGTCCACCTGTCTTCCAATCCATGTTGCTCTTAATAATCCCTTTGACGAAATCCATGATCCATTCAAAGAAGTTTTGCATGCCTGTTGGTTTAACTTGTAAGTTACGCGTTGAAATAAATGCGATAAGAAATACAACTATACAGGTTATCAAAAGCATCATGACGTTTGAAGGATTGTATGATATCCCAAATAATACTTCATTAGGATTCCCATGCTCCATGTTTCGTTCACCTCCCTTGTTCGTGTCTAACGTGGTATATGATCCTGTCAGCTAATAAGATGACATACGGTATCCCGAACCCAGCTACCGTACCGATCAGGTCGAACTGTTCCGGCATCGAAGTTGCAATTGCTGCTGCTGCAATACCAGATGCGAAACGCAACGCAGTTCCAAGCGAAACACTTTTCTTCCCATTCTCAATCGAAAGGTTAAATCGTTCCGATCGTCGAACGAGTACCCAGAAATTATACAATCCAAACAGAGAACCTAATATGAGCCCTGCAAATACAGTCTTCCATTCTGTAAATCCCCAACCGAGGACGAACAACGCAAGCAATGGATATAGGGCCTTTCGTTGCCTGCTATGGATTTCCCGTAATGTTTGCATAGTTAGTTATTCTCCTGCTTCGTATTTCTGGATTTTGGATTAATATTTCGAGTAAGGACTTGCGGAGTGGTTCCCGTTTCGCTGCCCAGCCTTAAACCGGCGTAGACTCCGAAAAGGGTAAAAAAGATGATAGATTTTGTATGTTAATACGCCATTAAATTAGGTTCCATATGTATGAAACGCCTATCATTCTTACCCTTAGTAATCATACAGTAGCATAAAAATGAAGTCAATTGTTTCCTATGTCTTTTTCATGACTCATTTGCACTCCGTCAAACAATGGACAAATTTAAATTGAAAATGATGTATAATTCATTGTTACCTAAGTTTAACACCATTATACCTCGATACCTAGCTTCAAAGGTATCTTAGCAGTTTGCTGATTTCGCATATTTTTTTCAAAGTTGCTTTCATAGTTCAATAATTTATTTTAATTAAAAACGACCTGAATAGTTTCAGGTCGTCGTTTAAGTTAGTTCTAATGAACATAGATGTATCAATTTATAATTACTTATTTTAATTATTAAGACTTTCATTAAGTCTTTTTATTGCTAACTACTTTTTTACGACGATAAATGATGCATTCGTAGATTGGAGTGGAAGGCGGCGTCTCCTGTGGGATTAGCGGTACAGTTGAGACCCCACAGGAGCATCTTTTTGCGACGAGGAGGCTCAACGACCGCCCCACGGAAAGCGTCCGCCTGGAACGCAAATCTATATTATTTGGATTTTATTGCTCCTTATTCACAATCGATAGTTGTTCATTACTCAGATATTCTTTTAACGCTTTGACAATTCGCTCTGACGCACGTCCGTCGCCGTATGGGTTGGCTGCTTCGGCCATCTTTCTATATTCAACGCCATCTGTCAGAAGTTCATCGGTTAGCGCAAATATCGCATCTTCGTTGGTTCCAGCAAGTTTCAAAGTTCCAGCTTCGATTCCTTCGGGGCGCTCTGTTGTGTCGCGTAATACGATAACAGGTTTTCCGAGTGAAGGAGCTTCTTCTTGAATACCGCCAGAATCAGTTAGAATAATATGCGAGGCCGCGGCAATGTTATGAAAATCAATAACTTCCAGCGGGTCTATTAAATGGACCCTGTCATTACTTCCAAGAATTTCATTCGCAATTTCACGAACAACCGGATTCATATGTACCGGGTACACAACTTGGATATCGTCATGTTTTTCAAGGAGTCTATTAATCGCTCTGAACATATTCTTCATCGGTTCCCCGAGATTTTCTCTTCGGTGCGCAGTTAGAAGAATTAACTTATCCGATCCAACCTGTTCAAGGATTGGATGGGTGTAGCCTGCTCGCACTGTTGTATGAAGAGCATCTATCGCCGTGTTTCCTGTAATGTATATGCGATTTTGCGGCTTCCCTTCATCTAACAAGTTTTGTGCAGATGATTCAGTCGGTGAAAAATGTAGATCTGCAATTATTCCTGTTAATTGGCGGTTTACTTCCTCTGGATAAGGAGAGTACTTGTCCCAAGTACGAAGCCCAGCTTCGACATGTCCCACCGCTATTTTATTATAAAATGCGGCAAGACCACCAATAAACGTTGTTGATGTATCTCCGTGAACAAGAACGATGTCCGGCTTAGCTTCTTTCATAATCGCATCAAGTCCTTCAAGGCCTCTCGTCGCGACATCAACAAGCGTTTGTCGTTCTTTCATAATATTTAAATCGTAATCGGGCGTAATGTTGAATGTCCCTAATACCTGATCTAACATTTCACGGTGCTGTGCTGTGACGGTTACGATTGACTCGATTTCCTCGGTATGTTTTTCAAGCTCTAGTACGAGTGGTGCCATTTTGATAGCCTCAGGTCTCGTTCCAAAAATGGTCATTACTTTCCACTTCTTAGTCAAATAACTCCCGCCTTCCAAATCACTTCGTTCCGAAAAGTCTATCTCCTGCATCGCCAAGTCCTGGTACAATGTATCCTTTTTCATCTAGTTTTTCATCAAGTGCCGCTATGTAAATATCAACATCAGGATGTGCTTCAGTCATTGCTTCTACACCTTCAGGAGCTGCAATTAAACACATAAATCGAATCTTTTTTGCTCCGCGTTTTTTTAATGAGTTTACTGCTTCAATTGCAGAGCCACCCGTAGCTAACATCGGATCAAGTAATATTAAATCACGTTCTGCGATATCGCTTGGTAACTTCACATAATACTCAACCGGTAATAATGTCTCTGGATCACGGTAAAGACCGATATGGCCTACTTTTGCGGCAGGAATTAAGTTCAATACGCCTTCAACCATTCCAAGTCCCGCTCGTAAAATTGGAACGATACCCAATTTTTTTCCAGCAAGTACGTTCGACATCGCTTTACGGACTGGTGTTTCAATTTCTGCTTCCGTTAACGGCAAATCGCGCGTTATTTCGTAAGCCATTAATGTTGCAACTTCGTCAACAAGCTCACGAAATTCTTTGGTTCCCGTGTTTATATCTCTAATATAAGTTAGTTTGTGCTGAATTAATGGGTGATCTAGAATATGGACTTTTGGCATTTGAATTCGCTCCTTTAATAAATATCAAGCCTTAGTATAACAGAACAAGATACGATTTTACCACAAGTGGGTGAGCTTCTTCTTTTTTTATTGCTGTAATTTGTTGATTTCACGGAGCGGCATTGGTTTATGGAAATAAAATCCTTGTCCAATTTCACACCCGAACGAGCGTAGCACCATTATTTGCTTCTTGTGTTCAATGCCTTCCGCCATAACAGACACGGTCATATTAGTGAATTTATTATTAACAAAAACAACCGCATTATCGATAAATGGATCCGTTACGATAAAACCCATTTCAAAACGGTCGCCAAACCGCTGAAGCCAGCTGAGTAATCTCGTTTTTTCTTCTTTATGATTTAGATGGACATATTCACACTGCAAGCTTTCTATGTAACTTTACAAATTTTAATTAAAAAAAAGCCACTTTCTTTTCAGAAAGTGGCTTTTATCAATACTATTTATTCATATAGAGGGAACTTGTCTGTCATTGCTACTACGCGTGCTAAAGCTGCTTTCTTCACTGCTTCATCTTCATGGTTTTTAAGGAGTGTGGCCATAATCGACGCAATCTCTTTCATTTCCTCTTCCTTAAATCCGCGTGTTGTCACTGCTGGTGTTCCGATACGAATACCCGATGTGACAAATGGACCTTCCGTATCGAATGGAATTGTGTTTTTGTTAACTGTAATTCCGACTTCATCCAACACAGCTTCTGCAATTTTTCCTGTTATTCCAAGTGAGCGAAGGTTAACTAGAACTAAGTGGTTATCTGTTCCGCCTGATACGATGTCGATTCCTTCAGCCATAAGTGCATCTGAAAGTGCAACAGCGTTTTTCTTCACTTGCTGGATATATGCTTTGAATTCTGGTTGTTGTGCTTCTCTGAACGCTACTGCTTTTGCAGCAATCACGTGCATAAGTGGTCCACCTTGGACGCCTGGGAATACAGACGAGTTAAGTTTACGGCCAAATTCTTCTTTTGCAAGAATGAATCCACCGCGTGGTCCGCGTAGTGTTTTATGTGTAGTTGATGTAACGAAATGTGCATGCGGAACTGGGTTCGAGTGTTCGCCAACTGCAACTAGACCTGCAATGTGTGCCATATCAACGAACAAGTACGCGCCAACTTCATCTGCAATTTCACGGAACTTAGCAAAGTCGATTTCTCTTGAATATGCACTTGCACCTGCAACGATCATTTTGGGCTTGTGCTCAAGCGCTTTTTTACGTACGTCTTCATAGTCGATACGCTCGTCTTCTTTACCAACGCCGTATTCAACAAAGTTATAAAGTTTACCAGAGAAGTTTACTGGGCTACCGTGCGTTAAGTGACCGCCGTGTGAAAGGTTCATCCCAAGGATTGTATCGCCTGGCTCTAATGCCATGAAATAAACAGCCATATTCGCTTGCGCACCTGAGTGAGGTTGAACGTTCGCATATTCAGCACCGAAAATTTCTTTCAGGCGATCACGCGCTGCATCTTCAACGATATCCACATGCTCACAACCGCCGTAGTAACGACGTCCTGGGTATCCTTCTGCATATTTGTTCGTGAGGACTGATCCTTGGGCTTCCATAACTGCTTCAGTTACGAAGTTTTCTGATGCGATTAGTTCAATATTTGTTTGTTGGCGTTTTCTTTCTGCCATAATTGCATCATAAACTACCTTGTCCTCTTTAACGTGGTTAAGTTCTGCCGTAAGATTCTGTGTTTTAACATGTCCCATTGATATTAGTCCCCTTTATCGTTTGTTTTTTTGTTATAAACAGCTCGTTCCCCGCCGATTAACTTCGGTCGGGTTATTGCGATCGTTACGACTGCCTCTCCAATTTTTACGATTGACGTTCGAATTGGAACAGCAACTCGCTTTAAATGCATGCCTATTAAGGTTTGACCAATGTCAATGCCTGCATGCGCCTCGATTTCTTCGACAACAACAGGGTCGTCCATGTTCTCGAATGCATATGCTGACATTGAGCCGCCTGCGTGCGATGTTGGAATGACAGTTACGGGATCGAGATTGAACTTTATTGCCGTTTGACGTTCAATTGTCAGTGCGCGGTTAATATGTTCGCATCCTTGAAAGGCTAGATGCATCCCATATTTTTCAGTGAATTCTTTTAGCGGTTCGTACAAAGCCTCTCCGATTTCAAAAGCCCCTGACGTCCCGATTCTTTTACCCGCAACTTCTGACGTTGAACAGCCGACAACAAATATACCACCTCGTTCAAGCTGTGCTTGCTCAGCCATTTCCGCTAACAGCTCTTCTAGCTGAAGCTTCCATAAATTAAGAGCGTCCACTTGTTTCCCCTCCTATCGATTCAGTCCTCAAGTTTCATTAGTTTTTCAACTCGGCGCGCGTGACGGCCACCTTCAAATGAAGTATCTAACCAAGTCGAAACTATTTCTCTTGCTAGGCCCGCTCCAATAACGCGCTCACCCATTGCAAGTACGTTCGTGTCGTTATGACCACGGGTCGCCTTTGCACTGAAAACATCATGGACAAGTGCACAGCGAATGCCTTTTATTTTATTTGCGGCGATGGACATCCCGATACCGGTTCCGCAAATGAGGATACCACGGTCAAATCGACCATCGACGACACTTTCACAAACTGTCGAAGCGTAATCAGGATAATCTACCGACTCGTCCGTTTTCGGCCCGAAGTCTTCATAGTCAAAACCCCGTTCCGACAGCAATTGAACAATTTCCTTACGAAGCTGGTTGCCTCCGTGATCGGAAGTAATTGCAATTTTCATGACGCACCCCCATTTCTTAATATATTCACTATTCATTCTACCATTCTTCTATCAATAAAACACAGTCCTGGTGAAAGTTTGGACGGGTTTATGTGAAAATAGTTAATTTTTATAATAAATATGGGTTATTGGACGTTTAATTTCCGTACCACGTTATCGATTACTATTGATAATTCGGAAAAGGTCTCTTCGTACGTTTCAAGATTTCCACCGTATGGATCGTGTACATCCTCATTATAACTCTGTTTAATAAAACCTTTTAATGTGAATATCTTGTCCGTATCTTCAGGAAATAGGTGATGAAGGATAGCTTTATGGGCATCGGTCATCGTGAATATATAGTCTGCCCACTCAACATCTTCTTCTTTAACAGCTCTTGACACTGCTGTATAAGGCATGCCTGCAGCTTCAATCAATGTTTTGGCGTTATCCGCAATAGGAATCCCATCTTGGGCGTGAATCCCCGCAGAACGAACAGTTACGTTTTCTATATTTTTGGCGCGTAGTATTGCTTCAGCCATTGGACTTCTACAAGTGTTCCCTGTACAAACTAAATAGATATTCATATTTATTAACTCCTTCTATAAAAGAATTGCTAATTATCACGAATAAAGAACAGTCAACTTCAACTAATGAAGGATAATACCCCCATAACCAATAAGGCTAGCCCTGCAAACTGTCTAAGACATTTGCCACCTTTCAACCCGAGCGATACATTATAGCGCAGTGCGATATAGGCAAATACAAGTGAAAACATTCCCGAGGCGAAGATGAAAAGTACTTTGTTAAACTGAAGCATACCAAACGAAACGCTTACTGAAAAAGAATCAATACTAACAGCTAAGGCAATTATTGCCGGATGTAGTTTCTTTCCAGTTGATGAATTGGTATCCCCGTCTTGCAACAACATATGTAAGCCTATTAATCCAAGTAATACGCCTGACAGCAACGTGCTCCAATCAGAAAAAATAGACGAAGAAATTTCCCCAGTTATAAATCCGAGGAGAGGAAGGAGCATATTTAGGAGTGACGTCCACATTGCCAATACAAATTTCCCTTTCCTCACGTGCAACAACGCGTACACAACGATGACGTCAAGCGTCGTAATACTAGCCGCAAAAACTTCTTCCACCATAAAACCTCCCCGCATAAACATCCATTTATCCTATGCGAGGAAATAATACGTATTCTAGTTAGCTATTATATCGCTTACCATTCGAAGCCTTTAACAGCCGATTCATGAAGGCCGTTCCAACACCGGAAAGATCCGTTTCAGTAGCAAGAATGACATCCGCATCCGTTAAATCACAATCTCGAAGAGCTTTATATAAACTCGCAGACATTTTTTCATTATCGCCGCTAGAGCCAATTGCAAAATACCAATCGGCGTTCGGTACTTTAAAGTTATCTGGTCCAACGACAGCTACTTTTTTATTGTCAGCTTGAATTTGTGCCACCGCATTCTTAATGCGTTCGGCATTTGATTCGATAATAAAAAGTGGCGCTTCTGGTGCGTAATGTGCATATTTCATACCTGGTGATCTCGGCGCTTCTTCTGTCGCTTCATTTGCGCTCACAGCAACAGGTCCAATAACTTCTTCGATCATTTCTCTTGTCACGCCACCTGGCCGTAAAATAATAGGCGGTGTTGTCGTCATATCAATTACAGTCGACTCAAGTCCTATCCCTGTTTGTCCACCGTCCAAAATAAGGGGAATCAAACCATCAAGGTCTTCTGCAACATGCTTCGCTTCTGTTGGACTTGGTTTCCCACTTCGATTGGCACTCGGAGCAGCCAGTGGCCCCTTCAGTTTCCGTAGCAATTCAAGCGCAACCGGATGATCCGGCATACGAACACCGACTGTTGACACGCCAGGTGTTACGTTCGGTGCTATGACTCCTGGAATACGTTCAAAAACAATTGTCAGCGGTCCAGGCCAAAAAGCATCCATAAGCATTTCCGCAGCTGTCGTCATACCCTCCGCGTATTTTGAAACTTCCTCTTTCGTGCCTATATGTACGATTAGCGGATTGTCCGAAGGCCTTCCTTTTGCTTGGAATATTTTATTGACCGCATTTTCATCTGTCGCCAATGCACCAAGTCCATAAACCGTTTCTGTCGGAAAGGCCACAACCCCACTATTCTCTAAAATACCCACAGCCTGTTCATAACTATTTTTGTTATCCATATTTCTGTCCACAGTTATTACCGTCGTCTTCATACTTAAAACCTCACTTACACACAGTTTATCGTTGTTATCCACAACACTTGTTAGTAACTTCAGGAGAACAGCCCTTTTATCCACTCCCAAACGAAGAATGTTACCTTTTCTTCCTCTTCTGCTTCTACTTCCGCTTTATCCGGAAAACAGACTCTTGGGAACAATGCACACCACCAGTTATCTCCACGACCGCTACCTATTGTTAGTATATATGCATCATAATCAGCTTGTGGTTGAATAACAAATCCCGATCTTTTGGCTGGAAATAGCGCTTCCCTACGTTCGAGCGTGACAGACTCTTCTCCAGCAATTGATGTCGCTATTTTCAGGAGCTCAGGCTCAAGCGCCGCTAAGTTATCCCCAAGTTCTTCTCTTGTTTGTGAATTAACGACCGCATTTTCAATTAACGGTTCGATTTGTAGTTGAATTTCTTCTTTAATCAGTTGATCAGCTGGCGTATTTGAATTGGCGAGAAGCCTAAAGCGAATTGTGTCTTCTTCCATAGACTGTGCGCCCGTGAACAATCCTAAAATAGATTGGATAATAATAAGGATAAGGACAAATTCAATATATGGCATCGCTCGCTCAATTTTTGATAGTTTTCGCTTAATCTCGTAATCTTGTATCATCTCTATCTCCCCCTACTCTGCATTGTTGCCAGGGAAGATGTTATTTATTCATGTATCTCGCAAAATAGTATTCGATCTTTTCCGTTGATATCTTTTACTATTTCGATAAATGCCTTCGGAAATGCATCTGTAAATAGTTTACGCACAGATTCACCTTGCAAATAACCAAATTCTACTCCGATTAATCCCGGTTTGTTCATAAGGTGTGGAAGACTTTCGGCTAATTTTCTGTAAAAGTAAAGCCCGTCTTCCTCTGCGAATAAAGCATTATGCGGTTCGAATGATAAAACTGTTGGTGACATCAATTCCGCTTCTTCGTGTGCGATATACGGCGGGTTGGATAAAACGAGATCCCACTTGGCATCTTGAATGGGTTCGGTCATATCGCCTTCTTTAAAGGTTATTGTTGCGGCGTTTCTTTCTGCATTTTTCATAGCAATTGTTAGTGCCCCTGCACTTATGTCAGTCGCAGTTACCATTGCTTCTGGCCATTCTTTTTTGAAGGTGACCGCAATCGCACCACTTCCTGTTCCGATATCCGCAACTTTTACTTTTTTATTATGGAAAAGTCTTTGACAACGTTCAATCGCGCCGTGGATAAGTTCTTCCGTTTCCGGACGCGGAATTAACACATTGTTATCCACCTCGAATGTTCGGCCGTAAAAACTTTCACTGCCTATAACATATTGAACAGGTTTTCCTTCTAAGAGTTCGTCTACTTTATCCCAAAATCTCGTTTGCTCTTCCATTGTTAACGAATCGCGCATAGATGCAAGGAGTGAAGCGTGGCTTTTCCCGGTGACATATTCCATAAGAAGGCGTACAGCACCCCGGTCCAACCCTTTTTGTTCCAATAAAGAAGTTGCTTTGTTTTGGGCCTCAAAAATTCGCTCAGTCATTCGTATTTAAACTTTCAAGATGATGCGCCTGTTCTTCAATAATCAGCGCCTCGATGACTTCATCAAGGTTTCCTTCGATAATTTGATCCAGTTTTTGAATGGTTAATCCAATACGGTGATCCGTCACTCGGTTTTGCGGGAAATTATACGTTCGAATTCGTTCAGAACGGTCTCCTGTTCCCACCGCGGACTTGCGGGTTGCAGCATATTCTGCCTTCGCTTCTTGTTGTGCCGCATCATAAACACGTGCTTTTAACACTTTCATCGCTGTTGCACGGTTTTTAATCTGTGAGCTTTCATCTTGCATGGATACGACGATTCCCGTCGGTAGATGCGTAATACGAACAGCAGAGTCTGTCGTGTTAACATGCTGTCCACCCGCTCCACTTGAACGGTACGTATCGATTTTTAAATCTTCTCGGAGAATTTCAATATCAACATCTTCAGCTTCCGCTAATACTGCAACTGTCGCTGTCGAAGTATGCGTTCTCCCACCCGATTCTGTCTCTGGAACCCTTTGGACACGGTGTGCACCGTTTTCAAATTTCAATTTTGAATACGCACCGTTTCCTTTGATGAGAAAAACAATTTCTTTAAAACCGCCAAGCTCTGTTGCCGATGAGTTCATCACTTGGATTTTCCAATTGTTCATTTCCGCGTAGCGGCTGTACATACGGAACAAATTTCCCGCGAATAACGCAGCTTCATCGCCGCCAGCTGCTCCTCGTATTTCCATTATGACGTTTTTATCGTCGTTCGGGTCTTTCGGAATAAGTAGGATTGTCAGTTGTTCTTCGAGTGATTCCACACGTTCATCGAGCTCTGAAATTTCAAGTTTTACAAGTTCTTTCATCTCATCGTCGAGTGGCTCGTCAAGTAAACTTTTTGCGCTTTCACGTTCTTCCTTGACACTTTTATATTCACGATACGCGTCCACCGTTTCTTGTAAGCCTGATTGTTCCTTCGAATAATCGCGAAGTTTTGTTATGTCGCTCACGATTTCCGGATCACTCAGTAATTCAGTTAACTGATCATATCGGTCTTCTACAACTTGAAGTCTTTCAAACATTGGATTTCCCTCATTTTTTGGTCTATTTTGTATGTTCATTGTACGGGAATTCCGTACGTAAATACAGTTTTCTTCTCTATTGATACGGTTTTGAAATGCAATACAAAACCCATCCAACTTTTCTGGATGGGTCATAACTTCTATTTAGCTTTTAGCCACGGCAGCGGAAACGCCTTCGGGAACTTCATGATGCTTTCGACATCTCGCCTCATACGCTTCCGACGCACCAACAAGAATAATTGGATCGTCGTATCCGGCTGGCATGCCATTAATGAGTCGTTGTGTTCGACTAGCTGGAGAGCCGCATGTCACGCAAACTGCCTGCAATTTCGTAACATGCTCTGCAATCGCCATTAAACGTGGCATCGGGCCAAATGGCTCACCGCGGAAGTCTTGGTCAAGCCCGGCAATGATGACGCGGAATCCTTCATCTGCAAGCGCCATGACTGTTTCGACAATGCCATCATCGAAAAACTGCGCTTCATCAATGCCGATAATATCGTATTCGGACTTGTCGAAATCGATGATGTGTGCTGAACTGGCAACAGGATTTGCAATGACTGTCGTCCCATTATGGCTAACGATCGCTTCTTCGCTATACCGAATATCGATTTCTGGTTTAAAAACTGCGATTTTTTGTTTCGCGAATTGCGCACGTCTTACTCTGCGAATTAGTTCTTCTGATTTCCCTGAAAACATGCTGCCACAAATGACTTCAATCCAGCCACCCTGCATCGTTGTGTACATATTTGTAAATCCCCTTCCGCTGAACCGATATATGTAAAGTTTACTTAAGTTTATAGGTGAATTCTTATTATACCCGAAGTTTTATTGGACATCCACAGAAAGAAATACCCGCCCGGCGCATACGCACCTGACGGGTATTTTTCAAAAGAATTATTTTTCTTCTGTTTTTGTTTCTTCTTCGAGTACTTCTTTGATACCATACTTTTTGTTGAAACGGTCGACACGGCCGTCCGCTTGAGCAAATTTCTGACGTCCTGTATAGAACGGGTGACATTCTGAACAAACTTCAATACGAATGTCCTCTTGTACTGAACCTGTTTCAAATGTGTTACCACATGAACAAGTAACAGTTGAAACTTTATATTCTGGGTGTATTCCTGCTTTCATCGGTCTAATCTCCTCTCGCTCTGAACCATCCGGAACAGAATTTATTATAAGACTGATGCCTTACACGATCCATTATTTTTCATCGTATATGCAGCAGATCGTTTTATTGATACTTAAATGATTATAACAAGTTCCTACACCTTCTGCAACTAATACTTACCGAGGTGAGTTTTGAGTGGTGTGGTTAGTGTTTTTTGCCTGGTTTATGCGCCGTTATAAACTTTTATGCGCGCTTCCACCGAGTTATGCTCGGTTATAAACTTTTATGCTCACTTTCACCGAGTTATGCGCGCTTACAAACTTTTATGCGCACTTTCACCGAGTTATGCTCGCTTACAAACTTTTATGCTCACTTCCACAGAGTTATGCTCGGTTATAAACTTTTATGCGCACTTCCACCGAGTTATGCTCGGTTATAAACTTTTATGCGCACTTCCACCGAGTTATGCTCACTTCCACCGAGTTATGCTCGCTTACAAACTTTTATGCGCACTTTCACCGAGTTATGCTCGCTTACAAACTTTTATGCGCACTTCCACCGAGTTATGCTCGCTTACAAACTTTTATGCGCATCTCCACCGAGTTATGCGTATCTCCCCAAAGTTACCCACAATTAAAACCTCCACACTCATCTCACGGAAAGTTATCCACGGTTGATAACTCCTATACAAACTCTCTATAACTATCCACAACCAAAACGCACTTTCCCCAAAAACAAACGGCTTCAACTCTTTTGTGAGTTGAAACCGTTTATTATTGAATTAAAGTAGTCCCTTACCGTTACGCTGTGTTTTCATGTCGCCGTTCAGCTTTTCGAAGAACTCTTCGTTCGTTTTTGTTTGTCCTAGCTTTTTTAAGAAACGTTCAACAAAGTCTGGTGCTCCAGAGAATGTTTTTCGAATCGCCCATAATTTACTAAGCTGCTCTTCTGGAATAAGTAGCTCTTCTTTTCTTGTACCCGAACGACGCATGTCGAGCGCAGGGAAAATTCGACGCTCAGCCAAGCTGCGGTCGAGGTGAAGTTCTAAGTTACCTGTTCCTTTAAATTCTTCGTAAATAACTTCGTCCATTCTTGAACCTGTTTCGATAAGTGCTGTCGCAAGAATCGTTAGGCTACCGCCTTCTTCCAAGTTACGTGCAGCTCCGAAAAAGCGTTTCGGACGATGGAATGCCGCTGGATCAATACCACCTGACAATGTTCGACCACTTGGTGGTATAACAAGGTTGTAAGCACGTGCCAGTCGTGTGATCGAGTCCATTAAAATGACGACGTCTTTCTTATGTTCAACAAGTCGCATTGCACGTTCTAAAACGAGTTCTGCAACTTTTATGTGATTCTCAGGTAATTCATCAAAAGTGGAACTGACGACGTCTGCTTTTACAGACCGCTCGATGTCCGTCACTTCTTCCGGACGCTCATCGATGAGCAATACAATAAGTTCTGTTTCAGGATGATTTGTTGCAATAGAGTTCGCGATTTCTTTTAGCAGTTGTGTCTTTCCTGCTTTAGGAGGTGCAACGATAAGTCCTCGTTGACCAAAACCTACTGGCGCGACAAGATCCATAATTCTCGTCGATAGTTTTGAAGAATCGGTTTCCAGTTTAATATGACGATCTGGATAGAGCGGTGTAAGCGCCGGGAAATGAACACGGTTTCGTGAGTCTTCCGGGTTTTCTCCGTTAACAGCTTCCACTTGCAGAAGGCCATAATACCGTTCCGATTCTTTCGGCGGACGTACTTTCCCCGCGACTTTATCACCATTGCGAAGGTCAAAGCGGCGAATCTGTGAGGCAGAAATATAAATATCTTCAGAGCTCGATGAGTAGTTAATCGGGCGGAGGAAACCATATCCTTCTGATTGAATAATTTCTAGTACGCCTTCCATGAAGAAGAATCCTTCCTGTTCGGCTCTAATTTTTAAAATCGCAAAAATTAATTCTTTTTTAGTCATCTTGGCATAATAAGATATTTTAAATTCTCGGGCATGCGTATAGAGCTCTTTTAACGTCATGTTCTCGAGGGACGACATTGTTAATATTGACATTTTCGGCACCACTCTTTTAGTTTAATGGGTTTTATTTCTTGAGGTTTTTGGGTGGAAATATAAGGAAAGCAAAATAATGAAACGGTGTTTGATTTAAAAATAAGGAACTTCTGCCTAGGTTGTTATCACCTAGGCAGAAGTCAATTTATTGTGCGGAAGATAGCTTAAGTTTCCATTATAAGATTTGGCTTCATCTTCATACTGTGACGGCCTTCAACAAATCTTACAGTTCCCGATTTCGTACGCATTACAAGCGAATGTGTTTCACTATAAGCACCTGTAAATCTAACACCACGGAGTAACTCTCCGTCTGTAACACCTGTTGCGGCAAAGATTGCATCGTCACCTTTAACTAGATCATCCATGCGAAGAATTTTGTTCACATCAAGTCCCATTTTCTTGCAGCGCTCAAGTTCTGCGGCATTTGAAGGAACAAGTCTTCCTTGGATTTCACCGCCTAGGCATTTAAGTCCGACTGCTGAAATAACGCCTTCAGGTGCTCCGCCAAGTCCGAATAAAATATCGACACCTGTTTCAGCGAAAGCAGTGTTAATAACACCGGCAACATCACCATCGTTAATCAATTTTATACGTGCACCTGCTGCTCGAATTTCCTCGATTACCTTGGTATGACGCTCTCTGTTAAGTACAGTGGCAACAATATCGCCAATATCTTTATTTTTAGCTTTTGCTACTGCGAGCAGGTTATCTTTTACGGAAGCATCAATATCAATTTTACCTACTGACTCAGGACCTACGGCGATTTTATCCATATACATATCCGGTGCGTGTAGAAGGTTTCCTTTGTCTGAAATTGCCAATACCGCAAGCGCGTTCCAGCCGCCTGCCGCGACAATATTAGTTCCTTCAAGGGGATCTACTGCAACGTCCACTTCTGGACCGTGACCCATTCCAAGTTTCTCACCGATATAAAGCATTGGCGCTTCATCCATCTCGCCTTCGCCAATAACCACGGTACCTCGCATTGGAATTGTGTCAAACACCATGCGCATTGCAGTTGTTGCCGCATCGTCCGCTTCGTTTTTCAAACCGCGTCCCATCCAACGTGCTGCTGCGACTCCGGCTGCTTCAGTAATTCGAACTAATTCCATCGATAAGCTGCGTTCCATGTTAGTTCCCCCCATTTTTACGTTTCCACACTAATAAATATTACTCTTTTCATTATATCATAGATTTCGCTGTCAATCTTATGAGCCTTTAATGATCGTGTCTGCTGGAATAGTCTCTTTACGAATGTCCGCACCGAGACCATGAAGTTTTTCAATGAGTGAACCATAACCGCGTTCTATGTGCTGGATTTCTCGCACTTCTGTTTCCCCGTCTGCAATCAGGCCTGCAATTACAAGTGCCGCCCCAGCTCGAAGATCAGATGCTCGAACAACCGCAGCCTCTAATTGTGTAGGCCCAGATAAAATGGCTGAACTTCCTTCAACTCGTGCCTTCGCACTCATTCTACCTAATTCATCAATCTGCTTGAATCGTGCGGAATACACTGTATCCGTTATGACCGATGTGCCTTTTGCTTGCGAGAGCAACACTGTAAATGGTTGCTGTAAATCTGTCGGAAAACCTGGATATACTAGTGTCTTCACATCTACAGAATTCAGTTCCTTCGCTTTTGGGATGAATATTTGCTCATCCCTTTCAATCACTTCTACGCCCATTTCACGAAGTTTTGCGGTTAGCGCTTCTACGTGAAACGGAATAACATTATCTATCGTCACACCGTCTCCCGCAGCCGCCGCCATAATCATAAATGTACCCGCTTCGATTCGGTCTGGGATAATTGTATGCCGAGTTCCATGCAACTTTTCAACGCCTTCAATACGGATAATGCTTGTACCTGCACCTTTGATTTTCGCGCCCATATTCGATAATAATGTCGCTACATCAACGATTTCAGGTTCTTTAGCTGCATTTTCAATCGTCGTTTGTCCAGTTGCAAGAACGGCTGCAAGCATAATATTAATCGTTGCACCAACGCTTGCAACGTCCAAATAAATTTTTGCACCACGTAATTCTTCAGCTCTCAAATAGATTGCACCATGTTCATTGGTTACTTTCGCACCAAGTGCTTCAAATCCTTTGATGTGTTGATCGATTGGTCGTGGCCCGAGATGACAACCACCGGGTAGTCCAATTGCCGCGTGCTTAAAACGCCCTAGCATAGCTCCCATAAAGTAATACGACGCACGTAATTTTTTAACATTGCCATTAGGAAGTGGCATTGAAATAATTTCCGTTGGGTCAATTACCATTGTCTCTCCGTCCAACGTTACACTTCCACCAATATCTTCGATGAGCGCTTGTAACGTTAGTACATCAGAAATTTTAGGCAATCCTTCAATTGTGACAGGTGAATCCGCCAAAATTGATGCCGGGATTAGCGCGACCGCACTATTTTTCGCACCGCTTACTTTAATTGATCCTTGAAGGCGTTTGCCGCCTGTGATTTTGTAAACGTCCATTTGTTTCTCTCTTAATGTCACTTGTTCTTTCTGCTTTCCCAATCCGCAAGGAAATCCTCAATGCCTTTATCTGTCAACGGGTGGTTGAACAGTTTTTCTAGTACGTTAAATGGCGTTGTTGCAATATCTGCACCGCGTAGTGCACACTCAGTAATATCTTGTGGGCTACGGATTGATGCTGCAATAATTTCTGATTTAATATCGTGAATGGCAAAGATGTTTGCAATCGTTTCAATAAGTGCCATGCCATCTTGTCCGATGTCATCGAGTCTGCCTAGGAACGGCGACACATATGTAGCGCCTGCACGTGCCGCAAGTAGCGCTTGGTTCGCACTGAAAATTAGCGTAACGTTTGTTTTGATGCCTTCTTGTGCAAATACCGAACACGCTTTCAAGCCTTCAGGTGTCATTGGAAGCTTAACCGTAATATTTGGTGCAATTTTCGCTAGTTCGCGACCTTCTTCAATCATGCCTTCTGCATCAAGTGCGATAACTTCAGCACTTACAGAACCATCAACTAGCTCAGTGATTTGGCGTAGTCTTTCGTGGAACGGAACATCTTCCTTTGCAACTAGTGATGGATTTGTAGTAACGCCGGAAACGATTCCCCAGCTATGCGCTTCTTTAATTTCGTCAAAGTTTGCTGTATCAATAAAAAATTTCATTTAATATTTCCCCCTTTATAATTTTAACCAGTCTAGCTCTAGAGTTCCCTCTATTCTTAAATACTATTACGCTTTTTGTGAACTACCAAATTCGCGCATTTTACCGATTACTGTTTCTTTAATCGCTTCACGCATTGGCGTCAAGAATTTACGCGGATCGTATGCTTCTGTATCAGCCGCAAGAAAATCGCGAACTGCTTTTGTTCCTTGTATTTGGCTTTCTGTATTTACGTTTATTTTTGCAGTTCCAAGTGAAATTGAACGTTGGATATCTTTTAATGGAATTCCTGTACCACCGTGTAAAACAAGCGGTAGGTCAGATTGCTTCGAAATGATTTCCATTTCTTCGAATCCTAGGTTTGGTTCACCTTTGTAAGGTCCGTGAACAGATCCAAGTGCAGGCGCAAGACAATCGATATTTGTGTTATCCACAAGTTCTTTACATTCCGCTGGATCAGCATAAACAACGCCGTCCGCAATAATGTCATCTTCTTCTCCGCCGACAACTCCTAGCTCAGCTTCTACGGATACACCTTTCGAATGTGCATATTCAACAACTGTATTTGTAATTTCAATGTTTTCTGCAAGAGGTTTAGATGAAGCATCGATCATAACTGATGAAAAACCAGCATCGATTGCCTTTTTACAATTTTCAAAGCTTGTTCCGTGATCCAAGTGAATAGCTACAGGGACTGTAGTTCCGTAGTCATGCATTAAGCCTTTAATCATGTTTACTACAGTAGTGAAACCGCCCATATAACGTGCTGCACCTTCTGAAACGCCAAGGATTACAGGAGATTGCTCTGCTTCTGCAGCCTGCAAAATTGCTTGTGCATATTCCAAGTTATTAACGTTAAATTGGCCGATTGCATAGCCTTCTTTTTTTCCTTTAATCATCATTTCTTTCATCGATACTAGAGCCATTTAAATTCCTCCTCAGGATAATCAAACTATTTGAAACATACGTAATTTTTTTGAATACAGTTTCCTTTGTAATCATAACAAAATCACACACTGTTTGCCACTACCTTAGCTGTTGCCCCGTGAATAAATCATTAACCGCATCACGCACTTCAAAAATATCGAACGGCTTCGTAAAGTATCTCAATGCCCCTATTTCCAGTACTTTCTCCATTAATTCCAACTCGCCATGGCCCGTCATCATAAATACAGGTATCTCTGGCCAGCTGTTCATTATTTCTGTCAATACTTCGGTACCGTCCATTCCAGCCATTTTCATATCGAGAAGAACACAGTCTGGCTGCTTATTTTTCATTTTTTCAAGCGCTTGGTGTCCATTTGCCGCAGAACTTGCTTCATAGCCTTCCCTCTGAAGCAACTCCTCTAACAAAAGCCTAATTCCTGGTTGATCATCAACGATTAGCACACTCTTCAAGTCGGCCCCCCCTTTCAAACCACCTTAAACATCACCCAATGCTATTAACTACTTCGTCAAATAGTACTAAACACCTCTATATTCAGACTAGTCTATGAAGTTTTCAGAATAACAAAAAAGCTGTACAGAAGCGAAATATATTCGATTCTGTATAGCCCTTATAAATTATTAATCAGTTTTTTTGTGCGTTATAACCGCATTTATAAATTCAATAAATAGCGGTTGTGGACGTGTTGGACGCGATTCAAATTCTGGATGGAATTGGCAACCAACGAAAAATGGATGATCAGCTAATTCAATCATTTCAATAAGAGAATCATCTGGACTGACGCCAGAAACAATCATGCCAGCTTCTTCTAATTGTCCACGGTATTCATTATTGATTTCATAACGGTGACGATGACGTCCGTAAATCTGTTCTTCCCCGTACGCAGCCATTGCTTTAGTACCTTCTTTTAATTTACATGGGAATGAACCAAGACGCATTGTACCGCCACGATTTTCAACATCCACTTGATCAAGTGCTAAGTCAACAATCGGGTTTGAAGTTTGCGGATCAAACTCAGTCGAGTGTGCGTTTGCAAGCCCAACCACGTTACGCGCATATTCCACTGCCGCTAATTGCATACCTAAAGAAATCCCGAAGAATGGAACTTTGTTTACACGTGCATACGTAATCGCTTCAATCTTACCACCGATTCCACGGTCTCCAAATCCACCAGGAACGACAATACCATCCACGCCTGCAAGCATTTCAGAAACATTTTCAGCAGTTAAGAATTCAGAGTCAATCCATTTAAGGTCGACTTCCGTACCAAACCCGTAACCAGCATGAGATAGCGATTCTACAACTGAAATATAAGCATCTTGTAGTTCAACATACTTTCCTACAAGCGCAATTTTAACTTTTTTATTTACTGAACCAACGAGTTTCACAAGTTCTTCTAACTCTGTCATATCCGGTTCTTTTGCATCAAGACGAAGATAATCGACGACGAGGTCATCCATTTTCTGCTCTTTGATCATAAGTGGCATTTTATAAAGGATGTCCGTGTCAACTGCTTCAATGACTTCTTCTGGACGAACGCTACAAAATAGTGCAATTTTTTCTTTTATCTCTTGTGGCACTGAGGACTCAGAACGAACAACGATAAGGTCTGGTTGAATACCTAGTGACCGTAGTTCTTTAACGCTGTGCTGAGTTGGTTTTGTCTTCATTTCGCCTGCTGCTTTCATATACGGAATGAGTGTGCAGTGAATGTACATAACATCGTTTTTGTTATGGTCATTTTTCATCTGACGAAGTGCTTCTAAAATTGGAAGTGATTCGATATCGCCAACACTTCCACCGATTTCAGTGATGACAACATCCGCGTTATCATACTCACCTGAAGCCTTGATGCGTTCTTTTATTTCATTTGTAATATGTGGAATTACTTGAACTGTTGCACCATTATAGTCGCCGCGGCGTTCTTTTTTAAGGACGGTAGAATAGACTTTTCCCATCGTAACGTTCGAATATTTGTTCAAATTAATATCGATAAAACGCTCATAATGACCAACATCTAAATCCGTTTCAGCACCATCTTCTGTAACGAATACTTCTCCGTGCTGATACGGGCTCATCGTTCCCGGATCCAAGTTTATATACGGATCAAACTTTTGGATTGTCACCTTGAGTCCTCGATTTTTTAGCACGCGGCCAAGTGAAGCTGCGGTAATTCCCTTTCCAAGTGAAGAGACTACGCCACCTGTTACAAATATATATTTTGTCATGGTAAAAATCCTCCGTCCGTCTTGATATTTAAATGAAAAAGCGCCCCGCTGCAACGTTTGCAGTAGGAGCGCATATACACTAAGTCATGTGTCCTTTTTTTAAGGAGCCCTGTTGAATCTTATAGTGCGCTTGTCCTGAAGTCAAGAAAATTAATCTTCTTCCTCTTCATCTTCTTCTTCGTCTTCTTCATCATCATCATCCAAAACAATATCGTCCGGAATAACTTCGTCGTCTTCATCCGCTACGTCGATTAGATCTTCGTCAATGATTCCAACCTCGTCAACGGCCTCAGCGCCTTCAACAATTTCTACTTCGTCGTCATCTTCGTCTATATCTTCATCTACATCGATTTTATCGAAGCCATCGTCATCTACTTCTTCTAAATCGTCATCTTCTTCATCATCATCTACTGCAGATGCTTTTCTTCTCTTTCTTCGAGCACGAACAACTGGAGCCGTTTCTACTTCTAACTGCTCAACCGGGAACCATTCACGAAGTCCCCATCGAATGTCATCAATCGAAAGGAATCGACCATCAATATTAATATCTGTGTTTACTCTGTGTAAACTATCGGCCATTGCACGTACTGTAACGCCGTTCAGTTTACGAACCTCATCCATTAACTGCCTTAATGTTAAACTCTCGCCATGTTCTGCTAATACAGCGTAGGCAATATCAATATTGGATTCCTCCGCTAATTGTTCTCTCGTCATTTCACGAATGTTCAATACAAGTGCACGTCCCTTCTCACTATCTCATCATACTTATTATATACAATCAGTTACTACGGATGCTAGTTATTTAATGCCTATATTAGTTGTTGTAAAACAATCAACTAGATGCGGCATTCATATGTTCAACATATACAGAAAAAATAAATTTTTAAAAGTGCTTTGGTTAACTCTTTTCTCAACACTTTTGTTTAGATAAAGTTTTAATTAAAAAAAGACTAGATCATCTAGTCCCTTGGATAAATGTCCATGATTCCCAAACATTATCTAACCTATTATACCATAAATAAATTCAATCGCAAAGAAATCCACATATTTATGCAGTTTCCTATGTTTCCTTGCTTTTTCTATAACGTTTAACTTCTTTTACAAAGATTACACATAAGTAAATCGCTGCAAATAAGAATGAAATTGAACCGTATCCATCTTGGTAAAATATTATAGTGAAAAGTACAAGAGATACAATAATAATTATGTGCTGATACGCTTTCATTCCGGCACCTCTTCCCCTTCTTTTTCACTATACGTATTCAACTAAGAACCTATTCATTATCACACAACAAATGGATAAAATCCACATTACCTTATCGGCTTTGTGGATTTTACCTCTCTGACTTTGTGTGTACTGCACTTTCGCCTACTTACATATTTCGACGGTACTGGCCACCAACCTCATATAATGCGTTGGTGATTTGTCCAAGGCTTGCAACTTTTACTGTTTCCATTAATTCGGCGAAAATATTTCCTCCTGAAACAGCTACTTGTTGTAACTTTTGTAAAGCCTTTTCTGTTTCGTTTTTGTGATTATTTTGGAATACTCGCAAATTAATAATTTGTGTTTCTTTCTCTTCCTGAGTCGCACGCGCGATTTCCATATTATCGATGTCATCTTCAGAAGGTGGATTCGGATTTAGGTAAGTGTTGACCCCAATAATCGGAAGTTCACCTGAATGTTTTTTCATTTCATAATGCATCGACTCTTCTTGAATTTTACCGCGTTGGTACTGTGTTTCCATCGCACCAAGCACGCCGCCTCGATCGTTTATACTATCAAACTCCTGAAGAACGGCTTCTTCGACTAAATCTGTTACCTCATCAATAATGAAAGCGCCTTGAAGTGGGTTTTCATTTTTAGATAAGCCGTGTTCTTTTGTAATAATCATTTGGATTGCCATCGCACGACGAACAGACTCTTCTGTAGGCGTCGTAATTGCTTCGTCATAGGCGTTAGTGTGTAGCGAGTTACAATTATCCTGCAATGCCATAAGCGCCTGTAAAGTGGTGCGTATGTCGTTGAAATCGATTTCCTGTGCATGCAAGCTACGTCCTGATGTTTGCACATGGTATTTCAACTTTTGACTGCGTTCATTGGCACCGTATTTATCACGCATAGCAACTGCCCAAATACGTCGGGCAACACGTCCAATTACCGTATACTCTGGATCCAGTCCATTTGAGAAGAAGAACGATAAGTTTGGTGCAAAATCATCGATGTCCATACCGCGACTTAAATAATATTCGACGTACGTGAAACCATTCGCAAGTGTGAATGCCAGTTGCGAAATCGGATTCGCGCCAGCTTCAGCAATATGATAGCCGGAAATCGACACTGAGTAATAGTTACGTACTTCTTTGTCGATGAAGTATTGCTGAATATCGCCCATGAGCCGCAGCGCAAATTCTGTTGAAAAGATACAAGTGTTTTGTCCTTGGTCTTCTTTTAAAATATCGGCTTGCACGGTTCCACGAACAACTTGCAACGTGCCATTTTTTACGTTTGTAAACTCTTCGATTGTAAGCGTACGCCCAAGTTTCTCTTCTTGTAGGCGGACTTGCTGATCAATCGCTGTATTCATGAACATTGCGAGAATGATAGGTGCCGGTCCGTTAATCGTCATAGAGACAGACGTTGTAGGTGCACAAAGATCGAACCCTTCATAAAGCTTCTTCATATCTTCAAGTGTACAAATGCTCACACCTGATTCTCCGACTTTACCGTAGATATCCGGCCGCTCATCTGGATCTTCACCGTAAAGCGTTACGGAGTCGAATGCAGTTGATAAACGTTTCGCATCGTCACCTTTCGACAAGTAATGGAAGCGACGGTTTGTGCGTTCCGGAGTACCTTCACCCGCGAATTGACGTTTTGGATCTTCACCTTCACGTTTAAACGGAAATACGCCTGCCGTGAATGGGAATGAACCTGGAACATTTTCACGGTATACCCAGCGTAAAATCTCACCGTAATCTTTAAACTTTGGAAGTGCTATTTTAGGAATCTTTAACCCTGCAAGACTTGTTGTACGAAGGATCGTCCGAATTTCACGTTCACGAACTTTCGTTACAAGTTCTTCACCCGAATAAGATTCTTTTAATGCGTCCCAGTTTGCTAGAATTTGCTTAGATTCTGGTGTTAATTCTTCGTTCACACTGTCTGCAAGTGATTGAAGAGAGTCAACGAGCACATCATCCGGCGACTTTTTATTCACAATGGCGATGGTTCCTTGAAGTTGGAATAACTTTCGTGCAAGTTCTTCTTGGACTTGCGACTTTTTATGATAACCACGCACTGCATCTGATATTTCACGCAAATAGTGTAGGCGTTTTGTTGGAATAATAACGTTTTGCATTTCTGTTTTCGCTGTTTCGTCATAAGACGTTTCCCAATCGAGGTCGTACTTTTCATTTAGCACACGAACAATCGCTGCGAATAAAGAGTTAGTACCTTTGTCGTTGAATTGACTAGCAATCGTACCGAATACTGGCATTTCCGATAGGTCCTGACTAAATAAGAGGCGACTGCGCTGGTATTGTTTTTGGACTTGGGTCTTCGCGTCCTCGGAACCTTTACGCTCAAACTTGTTAATGGCAATTAAATCCGCATAATCAATCATGTCGATTTTCTCAAGTTGTGTAGGTGCTCCGAACTCGCTCGTCATTACGTACATTGACGCATCAGATATATCGGCAATATCGGCATCGCCTTGTCCAATCCCGCTTGTTTCAATAACAATCAGGTCGTATCCAGCGACTTTCACAATATCGAGCACATCTTGCATTGCTCCTGAAAGTTCTGAACGCGAGCCTCTTGTTGCTAAGCTACGCATAAATACGCGTTTGTTAAAGATGGAGTTCATGCGAATGCGGTCACCTAGAAGTGCGCCACCTGTTTTTTGTTTTGTTGGGTCAATTGAAATAATCGCCACTTTTTTATCGGGAAGTTCATGTAAAAACCGACGAATCAGTTCATCTGTCAGTGAGCTTTTACCCGCTCCACCGGTTCCTGTAATTCCAAAGACGGGTGTGTTTTTCGAAAGTTCTTTTGCTTTTTTCACCAATGCTTTCGCATTGTCGTCGTCTTTGTTATACATTTCTTCTGCATATGTGATTAGGTTCGCTAAGACTTCTGGATTATCTGTGCTTACTTTTTCAAGATCTTCAATAGTACAATCTTTTGCGATTTGGTAATCACAATCCTCCATCATCCGGTTAATCATTCCTTGAAGGCCCATTTTACGGCCATCTTCTGGTGAAAATATCCATGCAATGCCGTAATCATGTAGTTCTTTAATTTCTTTCGGAATGATAACCCCACCGCCACCCGCGTAAATGCGAATATGTGGTGCGCCTCGTTCCTGAAGTAAATCATGCATGTATTTGAAGTATTCAACGTGACCCCCTTGATAAGAAGACATCGCGATGGCTTGAACGTTTTCTTGAATCGCTGCGTTTACAACTTCTTCAACTGAGCGATTATGCCCAAGATGAATAATTTCCGCCCCACTTGCTTGTAAAATGCGGCGCATAATATTAATAGATGCATCATGCCCGTCAAATAGAGCTGAGGCCGTAACCATTCTTACATGGTGCTTCGGTTTATAAATCTCAACAGTTGCCATATATGTTAACGCCCCTTTTATAGTCGTTTATTCCCCCACTAATCCCCTGAAAAGCTGATCTGTCTGAACCTCTATATATTCTTCAATTGTATAGTTTGCTTGTAATGCCCATCTTCTAAATGCCCACATTTGGCCTTGAACGACGACGTGATGCGCTGCAATTTTTACATCTTCCTGTTTAATGCGAAGTTCCCCCGAATCCGCACAGGACTGTAGACCTTTTTCAAATAGAGCGACCATTTCCATTTCTTTCTTCAAGACGTATTTAAGCGCGTCCTTAGGCAATGATTTGGATTCTTGGTACATAACGACAAATTCGTCTGACATGTCGTCTATTAGTGAAAAGTATTGTTGTATCGCGGATTTTAGTCCAGCGATCGTACCATCCTCGATTGCAAGAACGGACAGTCGGTTCAACACTTCATCGTAAATACTGTCACAGACAAGGAATAATATATCTTCTTTCGTCCGAATATATTCATAAAGCGTCCCGATGCTGAAACCAGCTTCTTTTGCAATTTCACGCGTTGTTGTGCGATGAAATCCTTTTTCCTTGAACAGCTTCACCGCACCTTGAATCATTTGTTCGCGTCTCATTTCTATTAACTTTTCATCTTTTACTGATGACTTCACTTCACGTTTTCCAGTCATAATATCCCCCAATCATTTTGTGAGCATGCGGGAGATGACAAGACGTTGGATTTCCTGAGTCCCTTCGTAAATCTGCGTGATTTTCGCGTCACGCATGTAGCGTTCAACTGGATAATCTTTCGTATAGCCATATCCACCGAATACTTGGACTGCTTCTGTCGTCACTTTCATCGCTGTATCTCCAGCCATTAGCTTCGCCATTGCAGACTCTTTTCCATACGGTAAATTATTCGATTCTAACCAAGCCGCTTGATGTGTCAGTAATCTTGACGCTTCAATTGAAGTTGCCATATCTGCTAATTTGAACCCGATGCCTTGATTATCCGCGATTGGTTTACCAAACTGCTTGCGCTCTTTTGCGTAATCAACAGATGCATCTAGTGCGCCTTGTGCAATTCCGACTGCTTGTGCAGCAATTCCGTTTCGACCGCCATCGAGTGTTTTCATTGCGATAACGAATCCGTCGCCTAGGTTTCCAAGGATGTTTTCTTTTGGCACGCGGCAGTTCTCAAACATGATTTCTGTTGTTGGTGATGAACGAATGCCTAGTTTGCGTTCCTTTTTCCCTACAGAGAATCCTGGGAAGTCTTTTTCTACGATGAATGCAGTCGTTTCTGGACGCTTGCCTTTTTCTTGGTTTGTAACGGCAAATACGATGTAAATATCGGCAATTCCACCGTTTGTAATGAAGATTTTCGATCCGTTAAGTACGTAGTCTTCTCCATCGAGTTTTGCGTTTGTTCGCATTGCGCCTGCGTCAGATCCTGCTGATGGTTCTGTTAGGCCGTATGCACCGATTTTTGTACCTTCTGCCATTGGACGTAGGTATTGTTGTTTTTGTTCTTCTGTTCCGTATTTAAATACTGGCCACCCTGCAAGTGATGTATGAGCGGATAGTGTAACGCCGACTGATGCACATACGCGTGACAGTTCTTCTACTGCAATGACGTAAGCGAGATAATCGCTGCCAATTCCGCCGTATTCTTCTGGCCAAGGAATTCCGGTTAGGCCTAGTTCAGCCATTTTTTCGAATAAAACCATATCAAAGCGTTCTTCTTCATCGCGTTCTGCTGCTGTTGGTGCTACTTCATTTACTGCAAAGTCTCGTACCATTTTGCGGATCATTTCGTGTTCTTCGGATAGTTTAAAATTCATTTGTATTCCCACCTTAGTTTTGTTTTTTAGTTTATATAAAGAATTCAATAATACAGGGTACTTGTTCACACCCTTGATTTCCACTCCAGGTGGACAGTGCGGAAAGTTATAGTTCAATCTTTCCCTGACGCTTTCCTCGGGGCGGGCGGTGAGTCTCCTCGTCGCTAAAACCGTGCTCCTGCGGGGCCTCACCTGACCCGCAAATCCCGAAGGAGTCGCCACCTTCCGCTTCAATCAACTAGATTGCACTTTGGTTAGTTCAAGTTAGATAGTTTCTGCGTGTTTTCCCGTATTTGGTGAAAATCACAGCACCAGACGGTTTTGCTTGCAAAACCGGACAGCGAAGCATCCGGTTTCTGCGTGATTTTCACGTGTTTTGTGAAAATCTAAGCACCTCACTTCAACAAATGCTTGGAAATAACAATACGCTGGATTTCGCTTGTTCCTTCGTATATCTCTGTTACTTTGGCGTCGCGGAAGTATCGCTCGACGGGATAATCTTCGGTATAGCCGTATCCGCCGAACACTTGAATTGCTTCGATTGATCCGTCGACTGCGGTTTTTGATGCGAATAGTTTTGCCATTGATGCTTCTTTTCCACATGGAAGACCTTCTGCGCGAAGTTGTGCTGCTCGGTAGACGAGTAATCTGGATGCTTCCACTGCCGTTGCCATGTCTGATAGTTTAAATCCGATTCCTTGTTGCATAGCGATTGGCTTGCCGAATTGGACGCGTTCTCTTGCGTAATCCGTTGCTGCCTCAAGTGATGCTTCTGCAATCCCGAGCGCTTGTGCTGCGATACCGATTCGTCCAACGTCTAGATTTGACATTGCGATTTTAAACCCTTGACCTTCATCACCAAGTCGATTTGTAGCGGGTACCCTCATATTTTCAAAGATAAGCTCGACTGTGCGCGATCCATGGAGCCCCATCTTTTTTTCGTCTTTTCCGATGATTAAACCTGGTGTATCTTTATCGACAATAAATGCTGTGATGCCGTATGATTTGTCAGCTGGATTTGTTGAGGCAAAAACGATGTACACATCTGCTTCTCCGCCGTTTGTAATGAACATTTTCGAACCATTTATCACATAATCGTCGCCGTCTTTTACAGCGCGTGTTTTAAGTGCTCCGGCATCTGATCCAGACGAGGATTCAGTTAAACAAAATGCACCGAGGTATTCCCCACTTGCCATCTTCGGTAAATAGCGGTCTTTCTGCTCGTCATTACCGAAATACATAATTGGATTCGTGCCAACTGATGTATGCACCGATAGGATAACGCCTACAACCGCGCTTACTTTCGATAATTCTTTGATTGCAAGAATATAAGAAACAAAGTCCATTTCAGAGCCGCCGTATTTTTCAGGCACTGTAATTCCCATGAGACCGAGCTTTCCCATTTTCTTTAAGATTTCACTCGGGAATTCACCCGCCTCCATTCTTGGAATGAAAGGCTCTATTTCAGACTTAGCGAAGTTTCGCACCATATCTTGCATCATCTGTTGTTCATCTGTCAGTGTTAAATCCATCGTTGTCGTTCTCCTTTAAATTCAAGTCTTGGATAACTTCATCCTGCAGGGATTTGCCCCCTGCTGAATTAAGTTATAGCCACCGGCGGATGCCACAGATTTTGAAAGGAGTCAATTGAGCAGGCTCAATACAAAATCTGGGCGCAATCACGCCTAGGCGTGTTCGATATATTGATAGAAACCGCGGCCGGATTTTTTACCGAGCCAACCAGCTGCCACATACTTTCTAAGTAATGGACATGGACGGTATTTTGAATCGCCGAATCCTTCGTGCAATGTTTCCATAATATATAGACAAGTATCGAGACCGATGAAATCTGCCAGTTGCAGTGGACCCATTGGATGATTCATGCCGAGTTTCATCACTTGGTCAATTGACTCTTCCGTCGCAACGCCCTCATACAGCGTGTAAATCGCTTCGTTGATCATTGGCATAAGTATTCTGTTGGCGACAAAGCCTGGGAAATCATTCACTTCGACCGGAACTTTCGAAAGATTTTCCGTCATTTTTTCAACAGCGTCGTAAACCTCGTCTTCAGTTGCAAGTCCGCGAATGATTTCAACAAGTTTCATAACAGGAACTGGATTCATGAAATGCATGCCGATGACTTTTTCAGGACGATTTGTCGCAGCAGCGATTTCTGTAATCGAAAGTGATGAAGTATTCGTCGCAAGAATCGCGTGTTTTGGTGCAATTCCGTCAAGTTTCTCAAAAATAGATTTCTTAATTTCCATATTTTCTACAGCCGCTTCAATAATAATGTCTACGGTAGACGCATCGTTCAAATCAAGTGACTTCGAAATTCGGTTAAGCGTATTGTTTTTTTCGACTTCCGTCATCCGTTCTTTTTCTACATTTCGGGAAAGGTTTTTCACTATTGTAGCGAGTCCTTTGTCGTACGATTCTTCTTTTATGTCATTAAGTAAAACATCATAACCAGCTTGGGCACATACTTGTGCGATACCTGAACCCATTTGACCGGCACCGATGACCATTATCTTTTTGATATCCATTAATTATTTCCCCCTAAATCAGTTTGATTTTGGAACTTCAATCATGACTGCGTCACCTTGACCGCCGCCTGAACAAATAGATGCGATACCGATTCCACCGCCGCGACGTTTGAGTTCATACGCCAGCGTTAAAATAATCCGTGCGCCGCTTGCCCCGATTGGATGGCCTAGTGCAACTGCACCGCCGTTCACATTCACTTTTTCCGGGTCGAGCTTGGCAATGTCTGAACTCGCAAGCGCGACAGCTGCGAACGCTTCGTTTACTTCAAATAGCTCAACTTCTTCAAGTGACTTCCCTGTTTTTTCTAGTAATTTATTAATGACAAGACCTGGTGTTTGCGGGAAGTTTTCTGGTTCAATGGCAACTTCCGCATGCCCAATAATAAAGGCGAGTGGTGTTTTACCTTCTTCTACCGCACGCTTTTCATTCATAAGCACCAGCGCACATGCTCCGTCGTTTACGCCCGGCGCATTTCCTGCGGTAATTGTTCCGTCTTTCCCAAATGCAGGTCGCAGTTTCGCCAGTGTTTCAAGTGACGTATCCCGGCGCGGCGATTCGTCTGTATCGACTTGAATCGGTTCACCTCGACGTTGGCTAATTTCTACAGGGACAATTTCCGCTGCGAATAAACCACTATCAATTGCTTCCAAGGCACGTTGATGACTGCGTAGTGCCCACTCATCTTGTGCTTCACGTGTCAATGTAAATTCTTCCGCAGTACTATTTCCATACGTTCCCATATGAACGCGGTCAGGTGAAAACGAACATGATAGCCCGTCATAAATCATCCCGTCAACAAGTGTGGCGTCGCCCATTTTCAATCCAAAACGTCCTTTTGGTAAATAATAAGGTGCGTTTGACATTGACTCCATTCCACCAGCGACAATCACTTCTTCATCTCCGAGACGAATTAACTGATCACCAAGTGTCACGCTTCGCATTCCAGATGCGCACACTTTATTAATGGTTTCTGTTTTAACGCTCCATGGAAGCCCCGCTTTTGTCGCTGCTTGCCTAGAAGGTATCTGCCCTTGACCTGCTTGCAACACCGTTCCGATGATGACTTCATCTACTTCATCAGCCTTAACACCTGTGCGTTTTAGTGCCTCTTTGATTGCAAAACCACCGAGATCGCTTGCAGAAAGTGCGGCTAGAGAACCACCAAGTTTTCCGAAAGATGTTCGTGCTCCGTCAAGTATGACTGTTCTATTCACGCTGAACGCCCCCATTATATTATTGATAACGCTTTCATTCGGAATTAAAAACGAACGACTGAACGCTCGCTCGACTGTTATGTAAAGCAAAAGGGAGTGTCGCCACTCCCTCTCTATTACTATTAGTATATCGTACATTTCTACTTTTCACAATAATGTTTATTGTAAAGTAGCTTCAACTTCCTCTATGACTGGCACGAAGTCTTCTCCGAAAATAGAACGCTCAAGAAGTTCCGCGATGTCGTAAGTTCCGATTGAATCTTCCACTTCAACAGCTTTTGTACCATCTGACAACATCGTCAAGCAGTACGGACAACCAGATGAAATAATACCAGGACTAACTTCAATTGCTTGTTCAGTCCGCGCAACGTTAATGCGGCTTCCTGTATCTTCTTCCATCCACATCATTCCGCCACCAGCTCCGCAACACATTGCGTCTTCGCGGCTTCGTTTCATTTCAACAAGTTCCACACCTGGAATGGCTCTTAAGATTTCACGCGGTGGATCATAAACGTCATTGTAACGGCCTAAGTAACATGAATCATGGAACGTAATCGTTTCGTTAATAGGATGTTCCGGCTTCAGAATTCCTTTTTCAACGAGGTCGTAAAGCATTTCAGTATGGTGAATCACTTCAGCTTCAAAACCAAAGTCTGGGTATTCATTTTTGAATATATTATAAGCATGCGGGTCAATCGTAACAATTTTCGTTACACCCGACTTTTCAAATTCTTTAATATTCGCTTCGGCTAATTCTTGGAATAAAAACTCATTCCCCAAGCGCCTTGGCGTATCTCCGGAGTTCTTTTCTTTATTCCCAAGAATTGCGAACTTAACGCCCGCCTTATTCATAAGGTGAACAAATGCATGTGTGATTTTTTGAGAACGATTGTCGAATGAACCCATCGAACCTACCCATAGCAAGTATTCAAATTCTTCATCTGCTTTTTTCAATTCTTTTACAGTTGGAATATAAAGGTCTGGACGTGCATCTCTCCAGTTTTCTTTCTCTTTACGGTTTAGGCCCCATGGATTTCCTTGGCGTTCGATATTTGTCATCGCGCGCTGTGCATCTGGATCCATTTTTCCTTCCACCATTACAAGGTGACGACGAAGGTCAATGATTTTGTCGACATGCTCGTTCATAACCGGACATTGGTCTTCACAGTTACGGCATGTTGTACAAGCCCAAATTTCTTCTTCTGTAATAATGTCGCCAATCAAATCTGGACTGTAAATATCGTCCATTGTCGCGCCTTCTAATCCTGCAGCCATCGCAATTTGGTTTCCTTGCGTATTGTTGAAAGCAACTGCTGGAACCCACGGCTTTTGTTTTGTCATGAGTGCGCCTGTGTTCGTCAAATTGTCGCGAAGTTTTGTAATTAAATCCATGGGGGACAGCATTTTACCTGTTCCTGATGCTGGACACATATTCGTACAACGACCACATTCTACACAAGCATAAAAGTCGATCATTTGCAGCTGGGTGAAATCTGTAACTTTTCCAACCCCAAGTGCTGGCATATCTGCTTCTGTTTCAGCATCTTCCATCGCTTCAAAATCAATTGGAATCAATCTTCCTGGATTATCGAGACGGTGAAAATACGTATTGACCGGTCCCGCGATTAAATGCGCATGTTTTGATTGCGGCACGTAAACAAGGAATGTCAGTAGGATAAGTAAGTGAATCCACCAGCCTACGAAAAAGATACTCGCTGCTGCAATGGATGGCATGAAACCAAAGATGGCGGCGATTGCCGACGCTACTGGTTCTGTCCACGTCAACGCGTGGCCTTGCCAAATCATGTTCATAGCGTTTGATAACAGCGTTGAAAGCATTAGTCCACCGATGAAAATGAGGACAAGTCCTGATTTCCAACCACGCTTCAGTCGTACAAGTTTTTCAACGTAGCGGCGGTGAAATGCCCAAACGACCGCAACAAGAATTGTTAGAACGACTATTTCTTGGAAAAAGGTAAAGGCGCCGTAAACAGGGCCGAATGGTAAATGGGATCCTGGTTTTAACCCTTTTATAATTAGGTCAATGGCTCCAAATTGTACAAGTAAAAATCCGTAGAAAAACATGACATGAATAATTCCACTCTTTTTGTCTTTTAGTAGTTTCTTTTGTCCGAAGACGTTTACCATAATATTTTTAAAGCGTTGCGAGACGTTTTTATCAAACTCAGTTTTTCTACCTAGTTTAATAAATTGATATCTCGTTTTAAGTAAATGTGTAAATAGTGCAAGCGCATACGCGACTACGCCGAGAAATAAAATCCAGTTAGCTATTAACAATGGGTTCATCGAATTCTCTTCCCTTCTTTGATTGTAAACGTTAACAATAGTGTAGTAGATAATGACTCTTCTGTCGATACTATATTTTCAGTATAATTTATGAATGAGCATTCAGTCAACACAAAAGTGAAAAAGACTTTATAGTCTATGTAACAATGAACAATATTGATTTCCGTTTAGGCAGACATATCTCTTTAAGTCAGGTACTTCCACATAGGTATGTTATAATTAATTGACAACTAAATATCGTGTAGAACAAGGTGCTTCTTGTGTTCGGCAAGGGGCTTAAAAGGGAAGTTCGGTGAAATTCCGACGCTGTCCCGCAACTGTAAAGAGGAGCTTACTTTTTTAGAACCACTGTTAGCGATAACGGGAAGGGAAAAGTAAACGATGAATCTGAGCCAGGAGACCTGCCTTCTTCAGTACACACCAATACCCTACGCGGATAGGAGGTGTTAAGTGCGGCTATGTTCGATTTCTTTTTGACTTGTGCCGCCGTACGAAGAAACGAAATTGGTAATATAGAAAAGAGGGCTAGTTCCCTCTATGTTTGTCATGCCATTGACGAACCTCTTTTACCAATTACGTACTTTTCGTCACGGCCACAATCTATAAAACAAACAAACGCAAATTAGCATCTTCTTCGGGAAACCAAAGGGTGGCGACCCCCGAAAGTTAGAGTTTTAATTATGCAGCTATTTGGTTGGTTTGAGTCCTGTATTCCACTGGACTTAAACCAGCCAATTTCATTTTAATTCGTTGATTGTTGTAATAATAAATGTACTTTTCGATTTTTTGTTTAA